>NZ_QTQF01000011.1:0-164135 GCF_003854235.1 Burkholderia sp. Bp8998 | reverse complement strand
GCGTTCGTCGTCGAGGCGCGCGGCACGATCGCGGCGAAAGGCATCGGCGAGCTCCATACGTGGTTCCTGGTCGGCAGCCCCCGCGTGTCGGCAATTTGAGGCTGCTGGGGCTGATCGCCAAGGGAGGCGCAATCGGCTTCCCGGCCTCGCACACATTACGCGACCGCGGCCCCGGCAATCCTGCCTATGGAGGGCAAAATGACATTGCGGGCGGACTGAAGTGCAGCAAAGCTCAAGTTTGCCGGTGCATTAGCCGTTTGCTGGGGAAGAATCTGTTGTACCAGGCGATCGACCATATGTATTCGAAATTCCCGTAGACGGTGGCTCGTGTACGTCATTGTGGAGACGGCTTCGGTATTCATGTCCGGCGGTCGGCCCGTTAGTCTACAGGTCGACGCGTTCGGCAAACGAGCAGGTTACCCCGGTACTATTCTCGCCGATTCCTCACGAGACCAGCAGAATGCCGGGACAGCGAGCGAGAAAGTGCCGAGGACAAACTTCGGCTTTCTGCCATCGGACAAACGGCTTCAAGCTAGAGTTGACCGCTGTTGTATCGAGAGGCTCGTTCGGACGGACATGGCGGTATCAGCGGCGATATCGCGCTCCCAATCGCCCCGACACCGCTGGCGTTCGGGATTTTTCAACCAAGGCAGGCGCTGATTTTGCGGTGCGGTCCGACGACAGCAGTCAAGTTGAGGGAGATTTTCGGTATCGCTAGCCGTATCAACTTCGAACAACCTGATGGTAACGTTGTCCCCACATGAACGAGGCTCAAACGGTGGCAGCACGCTCGGTGGAAGGCCTTCAGGGATTGTTTGACGGCCGTATGTCGAGCGCTCCCAAGGACACGAACGGAGCTTCAATAGCCGCAGCATCGAGTGTTGGGGGCAACTATGGGGGCCACTATTCAGCGACCAAAGCTCATCGGCTTGATAGTAAAGGCTCATATCGGTTAATTCGAATCAGGCCTCAACCACGAAGTCGAACGTGCCTCGCCAGGTGCCGTTCCCGAAAAAGCGCTGCCGGTCGGCTGACCGGCAGCGCTTTTTTGTTGATGACGGTTTTTTGCCGATACGCGGCGGTCGTCGAGCGCGGCGCGGACATTCGGATCGCATATCGCGTGTCATATCTTCATGACATTACAATTCCTGCACGCAATCTCGAGCGGGGTGTCGTTGTCGGGTGAGACCGTCCTGAAATCGGTCGGTACGGCGCTGCTCGGTTCCGCGCTCGGTTTTGCCAGCGGGTATCAGGGTGCCGTCTCCAACCCATGCAGGCATGCCGGCCTGTAAGCGCCCGGGAGCAAACCGCACATCTCGCTACCGGAATGGATGATGGACAAAAAGCGCCGCGCGTCGACCGACCGCGGCGCTTTGCCATTTTAAACGTGCCTAATCCCAGAAACTCCGCACCGCGACCGCTACGATCACCGGTACCGAAAACACCAGCGGAATCGCGAAATACTGCGCTTCGCGATCGACGATCCAGCTATAGATCAACCACGCCACGCCGATCGCGAACGTGACGAGGCCGACCAGCACCGCGGCGATATTCAGGGCGAGCTTCGAAGGCTGGCGGCGCGCTTTGTCGTTGGTGTCGGGATCGCGCGGAGACGATTTCATCTGAAGGGGGGCGGGCCTGGCAGGTGTAAAAGCACAGGAAACCCCATCCGCACCGATCGCGCAAGGGCCGGCCCCGTATCGTTGGTGAGCGCGCGTTACAACCCGAACGACAGGGCCAGTTCGTCGAGCAGCTCGCGCTGGAACGTGATGAACCGCTCGCCCGGCTGCTGCGCGATCGCGAGGTCGAGCATCGGATCGGCGACATCGGTGCGGATGCCGGCCAGTTCCTCGACGATCGCGAGTCCGCAGAACGGCACGTACGCCTCCGAATAGCCGCCCTCGTGCACGATCACGAGCCGTCCCCCGCAGTGGCGCTGTGCGGCGTCCTTCACCGCGCGCGTCATGTACCGGTAGCTATCGGTATGCAACTGCATGCGCGCGAGCGGATCGACCGCGCTCGCATCGAGGCCGCTCGCGACGACGATCAGCTCCGGCCGGAACCGCTCCAGCGCCGGCAGCACGATGCGCTCGAACGCATGGCGATACGCGTCGTCGCCGCTGCCCGCGAGCAGCGGCACGTTCAGGTTCGCGCCGACGCCCGCGCCTTCGCCGCGATCGTCGCCGCCGCTGTAGCCGGGCGGGAAGCAGCGGTCCTGGTGCAGCGAGATCGTCAGCGTGTCCGGATCGTCGTAGTAGATCGACTGCGTGCCGTTGCCGTGATGCACATCCCAGTCGATCACCGCGACGCGGTCGATGCCATGTTTCGCGCGCGCGGCCTCGATCGCGATCGGGATGTTCGCGAGCAGGCAGAAGCCCATCGGGCGATCGCGCAGGCAGTGATGGCCGGGTGGTCGCGACAGCGAGAACGCGTTGGCCGCGCGCTCGGCGACGACCGCGTCGACGGCCGCGATCGCGAGGCCCGCGGACAGCGCGGCGATCTCGTAGCTGCCCTTGCCGAACGGCGCGAGATCGCCGAGGTCGCCGCCGTTCGCATCGCTGAGCGCGCGGAACGCGTCGAGATAGCTCGCCGGATGAATGCGCAGCAGATCGCCGGTGGCGGCCGGCGCGGCGCCGCGCATGTCGAGGTGGTCGGCCAGGCCCGACGCCTGCACGAGCGACAGGAAGCGGCGCTTCGAATCGGGCGATTCCGCGTAGCCGGCGCTCGATGGCGGCTGAACCCAGCCGCCGACCGGAAAGAACAGCGCGTGCGTGCCGCCCGTATGCCAGAAAGTGCGTTCGTCGGTGAAGAAGGCAGTGCGATTCATGGATGTGCTTGACCTGTCACGGTTGGGAGGAAACGGAAGCCACGGAAATCCGCGCGCGGCGATCGATATGACGCAGCGCGGCGAACGACGCGATCGCGACGGCGGTGGCGGCCGCGAACAGCGCGTGCATCGTGCCGCCGGCATCGAGCAACAGTCCGGCGAGCAATGGGCCGGCCGCGAGGCCCGCGCCGATCACGAAATTGAGCGTCGCGACGAGGCGCCCGGACGTATCGATCTGCGCGACGGTCGCGAGAATGAACGGCAGTACGAACGTCCACGCGAACTTGAACGCGAAGATCGCGGCGCTGTAGCCGCTCGCATGCGGCAGCGCGGCGAGTGCGACGAGCGACGCCGCGAGCAGCGCGTAACCGGCGGCCAGCATCGCGCGCCGTGCCAGCCGGCCGCCCGCGCACGATGCGAGCGCCGCGCCGGCAATCCCCATCACGCTCGCGATCGCGAGCACGTTGCCGGTCGATTGCGGATCGAGTCCGGCTTCCGCCGCCGCGCGGCTCGCGAACGTCCAGACGCTGCCGATCGCGAGATAGAACGTCAGCACCGCACCGATCGCGAGCGCGACGAAGCGCCTCGACGCATCACCCGCGGCGCCGCGCGCGGCTTGCGCCGATGCGGTCCGTGCACCGAGCGTCGCCGGAAAGCCGCGCGATAGCGGCGCGGCAAGCAGCGTGAGCGCGGCCAGCGCGACATACAGCGCGCGCAGCCCGAATGCGGCGAACACATGAGGCAGCACGAACAGGCCGATCGCGCCGGCGATCAACTGGCCGACGACCCACAGCCCGTACACGCGATCGCTGTTCTCGCTCGTGGCCGCGCTGGTCATGCAGAGCACCATCAGCGAGCCGCCGCCGAGCGCGGTGACGGCTCGCAGCGCGAGCAGCGTGACGAAGCCTGGCATCCATAGCGCGGTCAGGAGATTGCCCGCGCCGAACAGCGCGATCGCGCAGGCGGCGACGCGGCGCGCATCGATGCGGCCGAGCCACAGGTATGACGGCACGGTCGCGAGGCTGAACGCGCCGAGCTCGACGAAGAAGTAGGTGCCGATCTGCGACGCGGACAGCCCGAGCTGCGTTGCCAGCTGACCGGCGACGGCCGGTGCGACGAGCAGCAGCAGCGGCGTGATGGCCGCGAACACGACGAGTGCGACGAGCGTCGAGCGCGCGAAAGGCGACGCGCGGCCGTCGGACGGCGCGGCCTCGGAGGAGCAAAGGGTTTTCATGGCGGAATCTCGCTGGATGGAATCAGAACAGGTGGTACATGCCGACCATCGCGCCGAGCTGCGATGCGCCGGCAAGCGGCGTCGGGTCGTATTCGTAGACGGTCTGTGAGCTCTGGCCGCTGTTGCGCGCATAGCCGACGTTCACGTAGGCGACGGTGCGTTTCGACAGCGTGTAGGTGGTGCTCGCGATGAACAGCGTCGGGTGGCCGATCGCCGGCGCGTGCGAATCGGTGTGGTAGACGCCCGCGTTCAGCCCGATTCCGCCCGACGTCAGATAACGCGCGCCGCCCCAGACGATCGTGCGCGTCGCATCGAGATCGCCGGTCAGGCGTTCGACGCCCGCGTAGACGGTGAGCGGCAGTGTCGCGAACGCGTATCGCGCGGCGAGCGTGCCGAGCGCGCGGCGGCGCGCGGACGCGTCATCCGCTGCCGACATGTCGCCGTGCGCCTGATGCAGCACCGCGCTGACCGACAGCCCGTTGCTCGTGTACTGGCCGCCGAGTTCGAGCACGCGCCCGGCGCGCGTGTTGCCCGCGACGCCGGCCGTCGCGGCGAGCGCCTCGACATCGAAGCCGGCGAACGTCGGCGACTGGTACTTGATCGAGTGGTCGATGAAGTTCGCGTTCATCGGTACGAGCACGCCCTGGCCGCTGTACGACGCGTACCACAGCGGGTCGTAGAACAGCGTCTTGTCGAACAGCACGCTGAACTGCCGGCCGAGCGTGACGGTACCGACCGGGCCCGCGACACCCACGTACGCGCCGCGGAAGAACGCATAGCCCGGGACGGTCGCGGTGCCGTCGTTGACGTTGAGGCCCTGTTCGAGCCTGAACAGCGCGCGCCAGCCGCCGCCGAGATCCTCGGTGCCTTTCAGCCCGACCTGCGACGGCAGGATTCCGTAGTTCTGCAACTGGACCGCCGCGTGCCGTCCATCGGCATGCGTCAGGTACTGCACGCCGGCGTCGAGCGCGCCGTACAGCGTGAGGGTCGACTGCGCGTGCGTGGCGAGGCTGCACGCGGCGAGCGCCGTGGCCGCCGTGGTTGTGCGGATGAAGCGGGGTGTCATCACGAGGGGTTCTCCATACCGTTCTGCATCGTTTGTCGTTGCTGTTGTCGCGACGCAGTGTCCGCAGCGGGAAAACCGGCGAACAGTCGTGCAGATGAACGGTATGGAAAACCCGCGGTGCCCGGCATGGACGTGCCGCGGCGCCGCGGCGCGGCGTGCTGCGCGGCAGCAACCGGCGGCGGACCGTTCAAATGGATGGGGTTGTTGCGTGTTCCGGCAGCGGAGCCCGCCAAAAATGCCGGTCGCTATAATCGGCCGGTCTGCGCTGCGCGCATCAGCGGCCCGATCGGGCAGGGGAGCGGAAGGTGAGGATCACGACGGATATCGGGCACGATCTCGACGCGCTGCGCGACGTGCCGGCCGCGATCGTGCTCGACGAATCCGCCTGGCCCCCGCTGCCATCCCGCCGCGCCGATTTCGACGGCGTGACGCGCGGCGACGCAGCGCGGCGCGAACTCGGCCTGATGCTGCTCGATCTGTACGCGGTCGCCGCGCAGTCGGGCATCGGCGAATTCGAATGCCGTTTCTTTACGCTGCTGCAGGGGCTCATCCCGTTCGACGCCGCGTGGACCGGCGTCGCGACGCACGTGTCGACCGGTCCCGTGATGCACAACAGTTTCCTGTACCGCCTTCCGCACGCGTTCTTCAGCGACTGGAAGCGCGTGCGCGACTGCGATCCGCTCGCGCAGCGCACGCTGCTCGGCGCGCACGGTCGCGCGGTGCGGTTGTCGGTCGTCGAGCCGGGGTTCGACGCGCGGTTTCGCGACTGGTGCGTGAAGTACGGGCTGGCGCAATTGATGTGCGTGTGCACGCTCGATCGCCGCTTCGGGCTGACGACGTTCATGTCGATCTATCGCCAGGGCCTGAACCGTCCGTTCAGTGACGACGACGCGAGCCGCTTCGAGGAAGTGATCCCGCATCTGGCGGCCGCGCTGACGATCAATCGCGCGGCACAGCTCACGCGTGAGCGCGGCGACGCGGTTGTGCCGGCGGCACGCGCGCTGTGCGACAACTTCGGCGTGCTGCATCACGCCGATCACGGCTTCGACGACGTGCTGCGGACCGAATGGCCGACGTGGACGGGCCCGCGCGTGCCGGAGCCGCTGGTCGCGCATGTGCGGCGCCAGTCGGGTCAGCCGTTCATTGGCGACGCGTTGCGCATCCAGTGCGTGCCCGTCGCGGGACTGTTCCAGATCGAGGCGCGGCCGCGCTCGCTGCTGGACCGGCTGAGCCCGCGCGAGCTGGCGGCGATTCGCTATTACGGTGCCGGCCGTTCGCACAAGGAGGTCGCGCAGCAGATGGCGATTTCGCCGACGACCGTGCGTCACTATCTGCGCTGCGCGTACCGCAAGCTCGGCATGCACGACAAGAGCCAGATCGCCGGCGTGCTCGGCGCGACGGGCGGCCCGACCGACGACGAGCCGGCGCAGGCGGGCGGCGCGCAACGCTGAATCGCGCGTACGAACACGGGCACGCAGGTTTTCGTGCAAATCGTTGTATCCGCAACCATTGAGCGTTATGCTCGTCAACTCCCGGTAGACGGATTTCCATCATGAACGACACGAATTCAGGGTCGGTGCGCGCGGCGGTGGTCGGTGTCGGCGCGATCGGCGGGTTGCTCGCGGCCGGGCTGTCGCGGGCCGGCATGACGGTGAGCGCATTCGCGCGCGGTGCGACGCTCGATGCACTGAACGCGCAGGGCGTACGCGTGATCGACGAGGCGGGCGCCGTGTCGTCGGTCCCGGTGCGCGCGAGCGACGACGCGGCCGCGCTCGGCGTGCAGGACTACGTGGTGATCGCGCTGAAGGCGCAGGCGTTGCCGGCGCTGGCCGCGCGCATCGCGCCGCTGATCGGGCCCGGCACGGTGATCGTCGCCGCGATGAACGGACTGCCGTGGTGGTTCACGCACGGGCTCGCGGGCCCGCTCGACGGCGTGCCGCTGGACGCGGTCGACCCGGCGGGCGCGGTCTCGGCGGTGCTGCCGCCCGCGCAGGCGATCGGCTGCGTCGTGCATCTGTCGTCGAGCACCGACGCGCCGGGTATCGTGCGCCGCGGCCGCGGCAACCGCCTGATCATCGGCTCGCCCGATCGTCGGCTCGACGCGCCGGCCGCGCGGTTCGCGGCGGCGCTCGCCGCAGGCGGCTTCGACGTCGAGTCGACGCCGGCGATTCGCACCGAGATCTGGGCAAAGCTGTGGGGCAACATGAACATGAATCCGTTGAGCGCACTGACGGGTTCGACCGCCGAGCAACTGCTCGACGATCCGTTCACGCAGGATCTCGCGTTGCGGATGATGGAGGAGGCGACCGCGATCGGCGCGAAACTCGGTCTCGATACGGGGATGAGCGGGCCGGAGCGGATTGCCGTGACGCGCAAGCTCGGCGCGTTCAAGACGTCGATGCTGCAGGATTTCGAGGCCGGGCGACCGCTGGAAATCGGGCCGATCCTCGGCGTGTTTCCCGAGCTGGGACGCAAGCTCGATGTGCCGACACCCTATTGCGACGCGATGCTGGGGTTGCTGCGTCAGCGCGCGGCGAACAGCGGGCTATAGCGAAAGGGGATCGCTGCGGGCGATGGCGGGCGTGTCGAGAAGGGTGAAGGACCGGCGGGCAGTCGTCGGGTAGGCCGGCAGGGGAAGCCGGGCCACCTCCCGTGCGCTTGCGCGACTCGGGCGGCCCGCAGGATTTGTCCGAATAAAGCGTCGGGCGCTCGGTCGCGCCCGAAGTACGTGCGGAGCCGCGGCGACGCTTCCCGCGCATGCCACGCCTTCGCGATTCAGGCGCGGCACCGATTACATCCGCCGCACGACTCAGTCGTCGCGTTCGACCGCGTTCGCGACCACCTTGTCGAGCAGTCGCTCGAATGTCTGCCGCTCGTTGTCGGACAGGCACGCGAGCAAGCCTTCATTCCACTTGCGCACGATCGGCATGATCTTGCGATGCAGCGCGCGGCCGTCGGCGGTCAGCGCGATCAGCACGATCCGGCCGTCCTCCTCGCTCGCGCCGCGCTCGAGCAACCCTTGGCGCAGCAGCGCTTCCGCCGCGCGGCTCGCCTGGCTCTTGTCGAGGTTGGTGTGGCGCGCGAGATCCATGATCGAAAACGGACCAAAGGCGCCGACGGCGGCGATCACGCGCGCCTCGGGCAGCGAGATGTCCAGCTTGTGCCGGTACACCTCGGTAATCCCGCGGTCGGATCGCTTCGTGAGCGCATGGAGGCGATAGGTCAGAAACTGATCGAGCCCTGCTTGACGGCCTTTCATGTCGAATCCTGAAGAAAAAGGGCGGGCCCGATTGTTCCTGTATCGCGCGCTCGGGTCAACGGTCAGTGTGCGCCGTACTTCAGCCGTGTCAACTGTTCGGCTTCGTTCGCGAGCAGGTTCGCCGCATCGCGGATCGCGACGTCGAGCGTGATCGGACCGGGCGCGGGCGAGAAGCAGCCGGAAAAGTGTTCGGACAGGCGCGGCAGCGCGGCCGGGTCGACCGCGCCCGACAGCAGCGACGCAGGCACGCCCGCGGCCTGCGCATGACGGCACGCGATGAACGGCGCCTTGCCGTGCAGCGTCTGCACGTCGGAGCGGCCTTCGCCGGTGATCAGCCAGTCGGCGCCGGCGAGTGCGGCATCGAGCCCGACCTGCCGCGCGACGACTTCCGCGCCGGCTTCGAACTGCGCGCCCAGCATGTGCAGCGCGAATCCAAGGCCGCCCGCGGCGCCGGCGCCGGCCAGGTCGCGGCCATGCCGGTCGAGCGCGGCCTCGAGCAGGTCGGCGAAACGGCCGAGCGCGGCGTCGAGGGTCGCAACGTGCTCGGGCGTCACGCCCTTTTGCGGCCCGAACACCGCGGTTGCGCCGTGCGCGCCCGTCAGCGGGTTGTCGACGTCGGACATGCCGATGAATTCCGCTTCCTTCAGGCGTGGGTCGAGCCCCGACGCGTCGATCCACGCGATGTCGGCGAGCCGCGCCGGGACGGGCTCGACCGGCTGGCCGGCCGCGTCGAAGCACTGCAGGCCGAGGCCCGTGAGCAACCCCGCCCCCGCGTCGTTGGTGCTGCTGCCGCCGAGCGCGACGAAGAAGCGGCGGACGCCCTCGTCGAGCAGCGTGCGGATCGCTTCGCCCATCCCGCGTGTGCTGCGCGCGTCGACCGGCACACTCATGCCGACCGCGTCGGTAATGCCGACAATCTCGGCCGTCTCGACGATCGCGGTGCGCGCGTCGATCACGCCGACCGCCGCATCGCGTGCCGCGAGCGACGCGCCGGCCACCCGCAGCACGCGCCGCGTGCCGCCGCCCGCCAGCATCGCATCGAGCGTGCCTTCGCCGCCGTCGGCCATCGGGCAGCAGCGCACGACCGCATCGGGCCGGGCGCGGCGGATACCGGTGGCGATCGCGTCCGCGACCTGCTCGGCGGAAAGCGAGCCTTTGAACGAATCGGGCGCGATGACGACGACAGGCGCGGACGGGTGTTGCGGCATGGTGTCTCCGGAAGGCGTGATTGGTGTGAAGAATGGCGGCCGCGACCGCGGCGCACCTTCAATTGAAGCTTACAGGATGGCGGGCGCGCGGTGGATACGGCGTTCGGCATAGCGGCGATCCGCGTGCATTGCCGCGCACGGGAGCGGGCGGCACCGCGGGTGCGCATGGTTGTCGCGCCGATCTGGCGGTATGAGGAAAATTGTTTGCTAGAATAGTCGATTCTTCCGGCCAAAGCCGTGCTCCGAGCCGCTTGCGCTAGCCACCCGGCGCGTGCAGGGATGGCGTGGCGCTCCGGCGCGGCGTGTGCAGGTGATGCACCTCACGCCGCAGGCAGGCACGGCAAGGAAAACCCGATTCGCTCGAATAATTTTAGGACGATTGAAGCCATGGCTAACGTTGTTGAGAACCTCGGCAAGCTTGAACGCCGCGTGACGATTTCCCTGCCGAAAGACACCGTGCAGAAGGAAATCGACGCCCGTATCCAGAAACTCGCGAAGAACGTTCGCATGCCGGGTTTCCGCCCGGGCAAGGTGCCGCTGAAGATGGTCGCCCAGCAGTACGCGGGTCAGGTCGAGGCGGAAGTGCTGAGCGACAAGATCGGCCAGGAGTTCTTCACGATCAGCCGCGCGGAAAACCTGCGCGTCGCTGGCCAGCCGAGCTTCGAGCCGAAGCTGGAGCAGGCTGAAGACGCGTACGCGTTCGACGCGACGTTCGAGATCTACCCGGAAGTGAAGATCGGCGATCTGGCGACGGCTGAAGTCGAGCGCTCGACGACGTCGATCGGCGACGCCGAAATCGACCGCACGCTGGACATCCTGCGCAAGCAGCGCGTGCACTTCCACGCTCGCGGCGAAGCCGGCGAGCACGGCGACGGCGGCGCGGACACCGCAGCGAAGAACGGCGACCGCGTGACGGTCGACTTCGTCGGCAAGATCGACGACGTCGCGTTCCAGGGCGGCACGGCCGAGGACTTCCCGTTCGTGCTCGGCGAAGGCCGCATGCTGCCGGAATTCGAAACGGCGGCGCTCGGGCTGAAGGCCGGCGAACAGCGTACGTTCGACCTGAAGTTCCCGGACGACTACCACGGCAAGGATGTGGCGGGCAAGACGGCGCAATTCACGGTCACGATGAAGAAGATCGAGTGGCCGCACCTGCCGGAAATCGACGGCGAGTTCGCGAAGTCGCTCGGCATCGAAGATGGCGATCTCACGAAGATGCGCGCCGAGATCAAGGAAAACCTCGAGCGCGAAGCAAAGCGTCGCACGCAATCGATCGTCAAGAACCAGGTGATGGACGCGCTGCTGAAGATTTCCGAACTCGACGTGCCGAAGGCGCTGATCGAGCAGGACCAGCAACGCCTCGTCGAAATGGCTCGCCAGGATCTGGCGCAGCGCGGCGTGCCGAACGCGAAGGACGCACCGATCCCGGCGGAGATGTTCGCCGAGCAGGCAGAGCGTCGCGTGAAGCTGGGCCTCGTGCTGGCCGAGCTCGTGAAGTCGAACGGCCTCGAAGCGAAACCGGAACAGATCCGCGCGGAAGTCGACGAGTTCGCGAAGAGCTACGAAGACCCGAAGGAAGTGGTCCGCTGGTATTATTCCAACCAGCAGCGCCTCGCCGAGATGGAAGCGTTCGTCGTTGAAAGCAACGTCGTCGACTTCGTGCTGGGCAAGGCAAAGGTGACGGACAAGGAAGTGAGCTTCGAGGCACTCGCGAGCGCATCGGCGCAAGCGTAAGTGTCGCTCTAGCGGCGTGCCGGCTGTCGGAGCGACGGCCCGCACGCCGTTTTTACGTCAAGCGCACGGTTGCCATTAATATGGCGATTGAGCGGGCGGCTTCCCTCCGTTCAATTTTCCATTCGAACAAGGTTCATTGAATGATCACTCGCGCTGAATTGCTGGACATGCTTGCTTCGAACGCGCCGCAGGGTTTCGAGGCGCAAGCGCTGGGGCTGGTGCCGATCGTCGTCGAAACGAGCGGCCGCGGCGAGCGTTCGTACGATATCTATTCGCGTCTCCTGAAGGAGCGCCTGGTGTTCATGGTCGGCGAAGTGAACGACCAGACCGCCAACCTCGTGGTCGCGCAGTTGCTGTTCCTCGAGAGCGAGAATCCCGACAAGGACATCAGCCTCTACATCAACAGCCCGGGCGGCTCGGTATCGGCCGGCATGGCGATCTACGACACGATGCAGTTCATCAAGCCGGACGTATCGACCCTCTGCATGGGCCTCGCGGCCAGCATGGGCGCGTTCCTGCTCGCGTCGGGCGCGAAGGGCAAGCGCTTCGCGCTGCCGAACTCGCGCGTGATGATTCACCAGCCGCTTGGTGGCGCACGCGGCCAGGCGTCCGACATCGAGATCCAGGCACGCGAAATCCTCTACCTGAAGGAACGGCTGAACAACCTGCTCGCGCAGCATACGGGCCAGGACGTCGAGCGCATCGCGCGCGACACCGACCGTGATAACTTCATGTCGAGCGAGGACGCAAAGGCGTACGGGCTGATCGATCAGGTGCTGCTGAAGCGCCCGTGAGCTTAAGTGGGGTGCCGCCCCGATTCGCGCGGCGCCCCTGCAACGTCCCGAGTGCCTTGAGCATCTGCGGCAAGCGCATCCAGCCGGCTCCGGTCGCGCCCTAGGCGCGGCGTTCGGAGCATTCGGCGTATCATGTCATCTACCTGTCCGGAGGCTCTACATTCATGGCGGACAAAAAAGGTTCGAACAGCGAGAAGCTGTTGTATTGCTCGTTTTGCGGGAAGAGCCAGCATGAGGTGAAAAAACTCATCGCGGGCCCGTCGGTCTTCATCTGCGATGAATGTATCGATCTCTGCAACGAAATCATTCGCGACGAGGCGGCTGCCGCCGGCGTCGAGGCCAGCCTGTCCCGGTCGGATCTGCCGAGCCCGCAGGAAATTCGCGACATCCTCGATCAGTACGTGATCGGCCAGGAGCGCGCGAAGAAAATCCTCGCGGTGGCCGTGTACAACCACTACAAGCGCCTGAAGCATCTCGACAAGAAGGACGACGTCGAGCTGTCGAAGAGCAACATCCTGCTGATCGGCCCGACGGGCTCCGGCAAGACGCTGCTCGCGCAGACGCTTGCGCGGTTGCTGAACGTGCCGTTCGTGATTGCCGATGCGACGACGCTGACCGAAGCCGGCTACGTCGGCGAGGACGTCGAGAACATCATTCAGAAGTTGTTGCAGAACTGCAACTACGAGGTCGACAAGGCCCAGCGCGGGATCGTCTACATCGACGAAATCGACAAGATCAGCCGCAAGTCGGACAACCCGTCGATCACGCGCGACGTGTCGGGCGAGGGCGTCCAGCAGGCCCTGCTGAAGCTCGTCGAGGGCACGATGGCGTCGGTGCCGCCGCAGGGCGGCCGCAAGCACCCGAACCAGGATTTCATCCAGGTCGATACGACCAACATCCTGTTCATCTGCGGCGGCGCGTTCGACGGTCTCGAGAAGGTGATCACCGACCGCACCGAAAAGACGGGCATCGGCTTCGGCGCGACGGTCAAGAGCAAGCAGGAACGCGACGCGGGCGAAGTGCTGCGCGAGACGGAACCGGAAGACCTGATCAAATTCGGTCTGATCCCCGAATTGATCGGCCGCCTGCCGGTGGTCGCGACGCTTGGCAAGCTCGATGAAGCCGCGCTGATGAAGATTCTCGTCGAGCCGAAGAACGCGCTCGTCAAGCAGTATCACAAGCTGTTCGCAATGGAACGCGTCGAGCTGGAAATCCGGCCGGGCGCGCTGCAGGCGGTTGCCCGCAAGGCGATCCGCCGCAAGACCGGCGCGCGCGGTTTGCGTTCGATCATCGAACAGGCATTGCTCGACGTGATGTACGAGCTGCCCGCGATGAAAGGGGTCAGCAAGGTCATCATCGACGAGAACGTCATCGATGGCGACGGCAAACCCCTGCTGATCTACGAGGACACGCCGAAGGTGGCGGGTTCGAACTGACCGGCTTGCCGACGATGTTCTGCGAAAAAGGCCGTTCATGAGTCCGTGGGCGGCTTTTTTTCGTTTATCTTGTGGGTAACTCTGACTCGACACGCGGTGGTTACTTTCTTACCGAATATTTCCCGCACTTGAAGGCTTGCAATTCGTTGTGGCGGCCTCAATTACCGAACAATTGATTCCACTCATGGGGAAATGAAATGTCAGGCACCCAACTTCTCCCGCCGGAACGCATCACGCTCCCGCTGCTTCCGCTGCGGGACGTCGTCGTTTTCCCGCACATGGTCATTCCGCTCTTCGTGGGCCGGCCGAAATCGATCAAGGCCCTCGAAGCAGCGATGGAAGGCGGCAAGCACATCATGCTCGTCGCCCAGAAAACCGCGGCCAAGGACGAACCGACCGAAAAGGACATGTACGAGGTCGGTTGTATCGCCAACATCCTGCAGATGCTGAAGCTGCCGGACGGCACCGTGAAGGTGCTCGTCGAGGGCCTGCAGCGTGCGAAGGCGTTGTCGATCGAAGAACAGGAGACGCAGTTCTCCTGCGAAGTGATGCCGCTCGAGCCCGATCACGCCGACAGCGCGGAAACGGAAGCGCTGCGCCGCGCGATCGTGTCGCAGTTCGACCAGTACGTGAAGCTGAACAAGAAGATCCCGCCGGAGATCCTCACGTCGCTGTCGGGCATCGACGAAGCCGGTCGCCTCGCGGACATGATCGCCGAGCGTCTGCCGCTGAAGCTCGACCAGAAGCAGCACATCCTCGAGATGTTCCCGGTCATCGAGCGCCTTGAGCACCTGCTCGCGCAGCTCGAAGCCGAGATCGACATCCTGCAGGTCGAAAAGCGCATCCGCGGGCGCGTGAAGCGCCAGATGGAAAAGAGCCAGCGCGAGTACTACCTGAACGAACAGGTCAAGGCGATCCAGAAGGAACTGGGCGAAGGCGAAGAGGGTGCGGATCTCGAGGAACTCGAGAAGCGCATCAACGCCGCGCGCATGCCGAAGGAAGCGAAGAAGAAGGCCGACGCCGAGCTCAAGAAGCTGAAGCTGATGTCGCCGATGTCGGCGGAAGCGACCGTCGTGCGCAACTACATCGACACGCTGATCGGCCTGCCGTGGCGCAAGAAGAGCAAGGTCAACAACGACCTGTCGAACGCCGAGCAGGTGCTCGACGAGGATCACTTCGGCCTCGAGAAGGTGAAGGAACGCATCCTCGAGTATCTCGCGGTGCAACAGCGCGTGGACAAGGTCAAGGCACCGATCCTGTGCCTCGTCGGGCCCCCCGGCGTCGGCAAGACCTCGCTCGGCCAGTCGATCGCCCGTGCGACGAACCGCAAGTTCGTCCGGATGGCGCTCGGCGGCGTGCGTGACGAAGCCGAGATCCGCGGTCACCGCCGCACGTACATCGGCTCGATGCCGGGCAAGATCCTGCAAAGCCTCGCGAAGGTCGGCGTGCGCAATCCGCTCTTCCTGCTCGACGAAGTCGACAAGATGGGCATGGATTTCCGCGGCGATCCGTCGTCGGCGTTGCTCGAAGTGCTCGATCCGGAACAGAACCATACGTTCGCCGACCACTACATCGAGGTCGACTTCGACCTGTCGGACGTGATGTTCGTCGCGACGTCGAACTCGCTGAACATCCCGCCGCCGCTGCTCGACCGGATGGAAGTGATTCGTCTGTCGGGCTACACGGAAGACGAGAAGGTCAGCATCGCGCAGCGTTACCTGCTGCCGAAGCAGAAGAAGAACAACGGGCTGAAGGACGGCGAGGTCGACGTCACCGAGCAGGCGATCCGCGACATCATCCGCTACTACACGCGCGAAGCCGGTGTGCGTTCGCTCGAGCGGGAAGTGTCGAAGATCTGCCGCAAGGTCGTGAAGATGCTGCTGCTGAAGAAGGCATCGGGCGCGATCAAGGTCGATGGCGAGAATCTCGATACGTTCCTCGGCGTGCGCAAGTACGACTTCGGCCTCGCGGCGAAGGAAAACCAGGTCGGTCAGGTGACGGGCCTCGCGTGGACGGAGGTCGGCGGCGACTTGCTGACGATCGAAGCCGCGGTGATGCCCGGCAAGGGCAACGTGATCCGCACGGGTTCGCTCGGCGACGTGATGAAGGAGTCGGTCGAGGCTGCGCGTTCGGTCGTGCGCTCGCGTTCGCGCCGTCTGGGCATCAAGGACGAAGCGTTCGAGAAGCAGGACATCCACATCCACGTGCCGGAAGGCGCGACGCCGAAGGACGGTCCGTCCGCCGGCGGTGCGATGACGACCGCGCTGGTGTCGGTGCTGACGGGGATCCCCGTGCGTGCCGATGTCGCGATGACGGGCGAGATCACGCTGCGTGGCGAAGTGCTGCCGATCGGCGGGCTGAAGGAAAAGCTGCTGGCTGCGCATCGCGGCGGCATCAAGCTCGTGCTGATTCCGGAAGAGAACGTGAAGGATCTCGCGGACATTCCGGACAACGTGAAGAACGCGATCGAGATCGTGCCGGTCCGCTGGATCGACAAGGTGCTCGAGCTCGCGCTCGAACGTACGCCGACCCCGCTGCCGCCGGAAGAAGAGGCGAAGGCTGCGGCCCCGGTCGGCGAGGCGGCGAAGGATGCCGGCTCGACGGAAGTCGTCAAGCACTGAGAACCTGAGCGCCGTCGCTGACGGTTGTTCGCGAAACCCGCGGCGTGTCCGCGGGTTTTTTTATGCGTCGGTGTCGAGTGTCGAGCAGCGCGTTAAAAATTTTTGCGCATGGGCTTGGCAAAATGATCGGGGATGAATTAAACTTGCGGGCTCGCTGGTTGTTGATGCCGAAACGCAGATCGCAGCCGGAACGAATCGGAAACGGGTGCTTAGCTCAGCTGGTAGAGCGGCGCCCTTACAAGGCGTAGGTCGGGGGTTCGAACCCCTCAGCACCCACCAGTTTCCCGATTCAGCCAGACCAAGGAGCGGTAGTTCAGTCGGTTAGAATACCGGCCTGTCACGCCGGGGGTCGCGGGTTCGAGTCCCGTCCGCTCCGCCAGAAAATGAAGAAGCCCGCCTCGTGCGGGCTTTTTCATTTGTATCGTCGGTTGCGCCCGTCCGTTGCACACCTGCTTTTCTCCCGTGCCACCCCGTATGTTGTAATATCGGACGTTTTGTCCAATTTTCCCGTCACGCATGCTCGATTTCTTCCGTAATCACCAGCGCCTGATGATGGCGCTCCTGCTCCTGATCGTATTGCCGGGGCTGGGTTTCGTCGGGATCCAAGGTTTCCGCGGCTTCTTCGACGACAGCGCGAACGTCGCGGCGATCAACGGGCACAAGATCACGCGGGTCGAATTCGACGGCGCGTTCCGTCAGCAGATCGACCAGGCACGCCAGGCGCTCGGCGGGCAGTTCGACATCAAGGCGTTCGACACACCCGAACATCGCAAGCAAGTGCTCGACGGCCTGATCCAGCAACGCGTGCTGGCCGACGAGACGCAACGCCTGCACCTGACCGCATCCGACAATGCCGTGCGCGATGCGCTGATGAGCGACCCGATGATCGCGTCGCTGAAGAAGCCCGACGGTTCGATCGACGTCCAGCGCTATGCGCAGCTGCTGTCGTTCCAGGGGATGACGCCCGAGCAGTATCAGGAGCGCGTGCGCTACAGCCTCGCGCTGCAGCAGATTCCCGCAAGCATCGTCGCGAGCGCGTTCACGCCGAAGGGCCCGGCGCAACGCCTGTCGGAACTGGCCGCGCAGCAGCGTGAAGTGCAGGCGCTCGTGCTGAAGACGAGCGACTACGCGGCGAAGGTGCAGCCGACCGACGCCCAGCTCACCGCGTATTACGACGCGCACAAGCAGCGCTTCGCGACGCCGGAAACCGCGACGATCCAGTATCTCGTCTATTCGCCGGCAGCGGCCGCCGCGAGCGCGCAGCCGACCGATGCGGACATCAAGAAGTTCTACGACGACAACCCGACGCACTTCCGCTCGGAAGCGCAGGTGCGCGTGAGCCACATCTTCATCGCCGCGGCGAGCGACGCAAGCGCGGCCGACAAGGCGGCCGCGAAGGCGAAGGCCGAGCAGCTGCTGGCCGACGTGAAGGCGCATCCGGACCAGTTCGCGCAGATCGCGCAGAAGAGCTCGCAGGACGCGCCGTCGGCAGCGAAGGGTGGCGATCTCGGCTTCATCACGCGCGGCTCGACCGCGGGCGGCAAGGCGTTCGACGATGCCGCGTTCGCGCTGAAGCAGGGCGACGTGAGCGGTATCGTGCAATCGGACCTCGGCTTCCACATCCTGAAGGCGACGGAAGCGAAACCGTCGGTGGTCAAGCCGTTCGCGGACGTGAAGGACCAGATCGCAGTCGACCTGAAGCAGCAGTACGCAGCGAAGGCGTTCTCGGACAACGCGGAAGGCTTCACGTCGACCGTGTATGAAAAGGCGAAGACGCTGCAGCCGGCCGCCGACAAGTACAAGCTGACGATCCAGACGGCTACCGTCACGCCGACGCCGAATCCGCAACTGCCGCCGACGAGCCCGCTGAACAATCCGAAGTTCCTCGCCGCCGTGTTCGCGAACGACTCGGTGAAGAACCAGAACAACACGCAGGCGATCGACGTGGGCAACAACACGCTGATCTCGGCGCGCGTGACCGACTACAAGCCGGCTGCCGTGCCGGCGCTCGACACGATCAAGGACGCAGTGCGACAGAAGGTCGTCGCCGAGCAGGCCGCGGAACTCGCGAAGAAGGACGGCGCGGCGAAGCTGGCCGAACTGCAGAAATCGAAGTCGGCGGATGGCTTCACGGCCGCGCAGAAGGTGTCGCGCACGCAGTCGCAGGGCCTGACGCCGGCGGCGCTGAGCGCCGTCTACAAGGTCGATGCGAAGACGCTGCCGGCGTATGTCGGTGTCGATCTCGGTGCGGACGGCTACGCGATCTATCGCGTGAACGCGGTGATCGCGGGTACGGCCGTCGATCCGCAGCAGCTCGCGGCCGCGCAGCAGCAGATGGCACAGGTTGAAGCGCAAAGCGAAGGCGAAGCGTATCTCGCGGCGCTGCGCGACCGCTCGAAGGTGAAGCTGTACGGCACCACGCAGAGCCAGTCGCAGGACGGCGGCAACTAAGCAGCAACCAAGCGACAACTAAGCGAAGCGCCGTTTATGGTTTCGCACGCAGCAACAAGAAGCCCCGCTCGAAGCGGGGCTTTTTGCTTGCCGGCGGTGGCGAGTCGCGAGGTCAGCCGCGCGGCTTGCCGAGCAGCGGCTTCAGCGCCGGCCAGACGTTGTCGAGCAGGATGCCCTGTGCCTGCTGCGCGGGATGCATCTGGTCCGACTGGAACATCTCCGGCTTGTTCTCGATGCCGGCCAGCAGGAAAGGTACGAGCGGTACGCCAAGTTCCTTCGACAGCCGCGTATAGACCGCATGGAATTTCTGCGTGTAGTCGGGTCCGTAGTTGGGCGGCACGTACATGCCGACCAGCACGACCTTCGCGCGCGCCTGCCGCGCGTCGGCGATGATGCTGCGCAGGTTCTGCTCGGTCGTCGCGAGCGGCACGCCGCGCAGCGCGTCGTTCGAGCCGAGCTCGACGACGACGATCGATGGCTTGAGCCGCTGCAGCACCGCGGGCAGTCGCGCGCGGCCGCCGCTCGTGGTGTCACCGCTGACGCTCGCGTTCGCGACGCTATAATCGATTCGCTCGGTCGCGAGCCGTTGCCGCAGCAGCGCAACCCAGCCGGTGTCGCGCGGCAGCCCGTATTCGGCCGACAGGCTGTCGCCGAGCACGACGAGCGCGGGCTGGCCCGACGTCGGGGTCGCCGCCGTCGCGGCGCTTGCGGGCATGGTTGTTGCGGCCAGGGTGCCCAGCAGCGCGGCGAGCGCCGCGCGCCTTTTCCAGCGGAATGTCGTGTCCATGTTCAAGATTACCGATCCGATCATCGAAGTCCATGACGTGTGCAAGCGGGTTGCCGACGCAACGGGCGAGCTGACGATCCTCGACGGCATCACGCTCGCCGTGCGGCCCGGCAGCAGCCTCGCGATCGTCGGCGCATCCGGGTCGGGCAAATCGACGTTGCTCGGCCTGCTTGCCGGGTTGGACAGCGCAACGAGCGGCACGGTTCGCCTGCTCGGCCGCGCGCTCGATCAGCTCGACGAGGACGAGCGCGCCGCGCTGCGCAACGGCGCAGTCGGGTTCGTGTTCCAGTCGTTCCAGTTGATGCCGCACCTGACGGCACTCGAGAACGTGATGCTGCCGCTCGAACTGCAAGGCGGCATCAGTGCCCGCGACGCGGCCGATCGCGCCCGCGCGCTGCTCGTGCAGGTCGGTCTCGGCGAGCGCACCGCGCATTATCCGAAACTGCTGTCGGGTGGTGAGCAGCAACGTGTCGCGCTTGCGCGCGCGTTCGTCACGCATCCGGCGATCCTGTTCGCCGACGAACCGACCGGCAGCCTCGATGCGGCCACGGGCCACGCGGTCATCGACCTGATGTTCGAGCTGAACCGCACGCACGGCGCGACGCTCGTGCTCGTCACGCACGATGTCGAACTCGCGCGACGCTGCGCGACGACGGTCACCATCGACGCCGGACGCATCGTCGCACCGCACGCGGTATAGCGCGAGACTGAATGCTTGCCGGCCGCACAGGGTGGATCGCACCGGGCGGCCGGCACGCGTTCGACGTTGTCGCGTCAGCGCTTGAGCGCCGCACGCGCGCGCTCGATCAGCGCGGTCGTCGACGAATCGTGTTTCGCGGGATCGACCGACTCGGCCGACAGGTCGGCTTCGACGACCTTGCCGAGAATCTTGCCGAGTTCGACACCCCACTGGTCGAACGGATTGATGTCCCACACCGTCGCCTGCACCAGCACCTTGTGCTCGTAGAGCGCGATCAGCGCGCCGAGCGTGCGCGGCGTCAGCGCATCCACCAGCAGCGTCGTCGTCGGGCGGTTGCCGGGGAACGTCAGGTGCGGCGCGAGCGCTTCCTTGCCGGGGCCGGCGACCTTGCGCGCTTCGTCGAGCGTGCGGCCGAGCATCAGCGCTTCACTCTGCGCGAAGCAGTTCGCGAGCAGCTTCGGATGATGGCTCGCGAGCGGATGCTCGGGCGTCAGCACCGCGATGAAGTCGATCGGCACGATCGTCGGGCCCTGGTGCAGCATCTGGAAAAACGCGTGCTGGCCGTTGGTGCCCGGCTCGCCCCACGTGACGGCCGACGTCGGGTAGTCGACGAACGTGCCGTCCAGGCGCGCGGACTTGCCGTTGCTTTCCATCTCGAGCTGTTGCAGGTACGACGGCAGGTAGTGCAGCGCTTCCGAATACGGTGCGACGAGGTAGCTTTGCGAGCCGAAGAAGTTGCGGTACCAGATGCCGATCAGGCCGAGCAGCGCCGGCAGGTTGCGCTCGAGCGGCGCGTCGCGGAAATGGCGGTCCATGTCGTTCGCGCCGGCGAGCAGTTCGTCGAACTGCTCGGGTCCGATCGCGAGCATGATCGACAGGCCGACCGCCGACCATAGCGAGTAGCGGCCGCCGACCCAGTCCCACATCTCGAACACGTTGTCCGCGGCGATGCCGAACTTCACGACTTCGGCCGGGTTGGCCGACACGCCGACGAAGTGCTTCGCGAGCGCGTGCTCGGGGCAGCCGCGCGCGACGAACCAGTCGCGCAGCGAGCGTGCGTTCGTCATCGTCTCGAGCGTCGTGAAGGTCTTCGACACGATGATCGCGAGCGTTTCTTCCGGGGCGACCTGTTCGAGCACGCGTGCGAGATCGGCGCCGTCGACGTTCGACACGAAGTGGGTCGAGATGTCAGGCGTCGCGACGTGGTGCAGCGCGTGCGTGACCATCTTCGGTCCGAGATCCGAGCCGCCGATGCCGATGTTGATCACGTGGCGGATGCGCTTGCCGGTGTAGCCGGTCCACGCGCCGCTGCGCAGGGCGCGCGCGAAGGTTGCCATCTTCGCGCGCTCGGCGCTGACCTGCGCATGGAACGGTGCGTACGGGTCGGTCGCGCGCAATGCCGTGTGCAGCGCGGCGCGGCCTTCGGTCGGGTTGACGATCTCGCCGGCGAACATCGCGTCGCGGCGCGCCTCGACGCCCGCTTCGCGGGCCAGCTGCACGAGCAGGCGCAGCGTGTCGTCGTTGACGCGGTTCTTCGAGAAGTCGGCCGCGAGACCGCCGCCCGGGACCGTGAAGCGTTCGGCACGGGTCGGCGCGCGGTCGTTTTCCGGCGCGAACCAGTCGCGCAGCCGCGCATGGCGGATCTGTTCGAAGTGGGATTGAAGGGCAGTCCAGGCGGGGAGCGAATTCAGCGTCATGGCGGTTCGAGTGAAGCGTGAATCGGGAGGAATGCCGCGCCGGCGCATCGGGATCGGAAGGCCGGCGGACGAGCGGGCCCGCCGTGCGGCGGGGGCACTCAGTATAGCGGCGTTACATGTCGGCGCGCGGCGACGGGTAAAAAAGGCGATTGATCAGCGTGCGCACCATCGGCGCGAGCTCGCCCGCGGTGAGGCCGGCCGGTCCCGTGCCGTGCGCGGTCAGCGTGTCGGCCGCGAGGCCGTGCAGGTACACGCCCGCAAGCGCGGCTTCGTACGGTGCGACGCGCTGCGCGAGCAACGCGCCGATCAGGCCGCCGAGCACGTCGCCGGTGCCGCCGGTGGCGAGCGCCGCATTGCCGGTCGGATTGATCGTCAGGCGGCCGTCGGGTGCTGCGATCACCGTGCCCGAACCTTTCAGCACGACGATGCTCGCGTAGCGCGCGGCCAGCGTCTGTGCGGCGGCCAGCCGATCGTGCTGCACCGTCGCGGTATCGCTGCCGAGCAGCCGCGCTGCCTCGAGCGGATGCGGCGTCAGCACGCACGCATGGCCGCGTGCGCCGCGGGCGGCAACGGCGGCCGCGAGGTCGGCGTGCGTCGCGACGAGGTTCAGCGCGTCGGCGTCGAGCAGCGTCGCGGCATCGTGCGTGAGCGCGTCGCGCACGAGGGTGGCCGCGGCCTCGCGCGTGCCGAGGCCGCAGCCTGCCGCGATCGCGGACATCGCATCGAGGTCGAGGCTGTCCGCGGGATGCAGCATCAGTTCGGGAAACGGCGGGTCGTACGGCGGCGCGCCGGCGCCGAGCAAGCCGACATGCACCTTGCCGGCACCCGCGAACAGCGCGGCACGCGCGGCGAGGATCGGCGCGCCGCACATGCCGGTGTCGCCGCCGAGCACCGCCAGGCTGCCGAACGTGCCCTTGTGCGACGCGAATGCGCGGGCGGGCAATGCGTCGGCGAATCGTGCCGGTGCATTCAGCACGATGGCCGGCGCGGCGCGCGGTGCGACGTCGAGCGACGCGATGTCGATCGCGCCGGCGAGGTCGCGGCCGTCGCCGGTGTAAAGGCCCGGCTTCGCGCCGATGAAGGTGAGTGTGTGCGTCGCGGCGACGGCGATACCCGCACCGACGATCCGGCCCGTGTCGCTGTCCAGTCCGCTCGGCACGTCGAGCGCGAGCACGCGGCCGCCGCTTCGGGTATGCGCGGCGATGCGCGCGGCCTGGGCGGCGAATGGGCCGTCGAGTGCGCGACCGAGGCCGATGCCGAACAGTCCGTCGACGACCCACGCGTAATCGTCGAGCGATGCGGGCGGTTCGGTCGACAGCGGCACGCCGGCCGCGCGCGCGAGGCCGAGCGCCCATTGTGCATCGTCCGGCTTGACCGGCACGGGCATCCAGGCCTGCGTCGCGACGCCGAGCTGCTGCAGCTCGGCGGCGGCCACCAGCGCGTCACCGCCGTTGTTGCCGGGACCGACGGCGAACCAGACCGGGCGATCGTCGCCGGCGACCCGTTCGGACAGCCAGCGCGCGGCGGCGGTGCCCGCGCGGCCCATCAGCGTGTGCGGCGGCAGTACGGCGGTCGCGGCGGCCTCGGCCGCGCGCAGGTCGGCGACGCGCAGCAGCGCGAGCGGGGCGGAGTCGGGAAGCGGTCGGGTATTCGTCATCGCGGGGTCATGGCGGCGGAAGGGCGCCGCCCCGGGAAGGGCCCGCGGCGGTCAGGTCGTGAAGCGCGCGGCGCTCAGCGCGGCGAGCGTGTCGGCGGGCCACTGCTGCGTGTCGCCGGCCAGACAGTCTGTCACCACTTTAGCAGACCCGCACGCGAGGCCCCAACCGGCCGGACCGTGACCGAAGTTGACGAACACGCGCGGATGCGGGGTCGGACCGACGACCGGCAGGCCGTCCGGCGACAGCAGTTGCGTGCCTTGCCACGACAGCGCGGCGGAAATCTTCGCCGCGCCCGGCACCCAGTCGTGCACGGCCTGGCCGAGCAGCGCGAGCGCGGCCTCGGACAGCGGCTCGGGGAGCGGCTTCGCGGTGTCGGCGACGCTCTGCAGCACGGCGCCGCCGCCGACGCGCAGCCGCTGGTGGGTGCGCGTGATCGAGATTCGCTTGATCGAATCGACGACGCTCAGGTGCGGCGCATGTTCTTCGTACGCGACCGGGGCGGTCAGCGTATGCGCGCGAACCGGATGCAGCGGCAGCTGCCAGCCGAGGCGCTCCAGCAGCGGCAGGCTGCCGGCGCCGGCCGCGACCACGATCGCGTCGGCCGAAATCACGTCGACCTCGTGCGCTTTCGTCGCGCGCCGGCCGCCGGCCGGCGGCGCGAGCTCGACCGCGGCGCGGCCGGTGTCGATGCGGATCGCGGCCACGTCCGCGCCGAAGCGGAACTGCACGCCGTGCTCGTCGAGTGTCTGCTTGACCAGTTTCGCGAACAGCGGGCAGTTTCCGGTGCGCTCGCTCTCGAGCAGCACGCCGCCGGCGAAACCGGGCTCGGCCGGCACCGACGGCTCGAGTGCCGCGCATTCGTCGGCCGAGAGCACCCGGTACGGCTGGTCAAGCGTGCGCAGCAGGTCGAGCGCGGGCTGCAGCGCTTCCCAGTCGCGCGGGTCGCGCACGACATGCAGGATTCCGGGTTTCTGCTCGAATTCGAGCTGGAAGCGCGCCTCGATGTCGGCGAGCGACTCGCGCGATGCGTCGATCAGCGGGCGCAGCCGCGCATACTGCGTGGCGAATGCGTCGGGCTCGCGCAGCGCGGCGAGCTGCTTGACGAAGCGGCGCACGCCGCCGTTGAAGCCCGGCTTGTAGACGATGCCGGTGTCGCGCGGCTGGCGCTGGCGCATGAAAGTCGGGCCGAACCAGACGTCGAGCGGGCTCGGCAGCAGCGTGCCGCCGTCGCCGTAGGTCGCGCCCTGCGCGACGGTCGCGTGGCGTTCGACCACGCACACGCGATGGCCGGCCGCGCGAAGCTGGTAGGCGGTGGCGACGCCGCTGATTCCGCCGCCGATGACGATGACATCCATGGATTGCTTCGATGACGGGCGGCGTGCATGCCGCCCGGTGAGAATTCGCTGACGGACCCCCGGCCCGGTGAACCGGGAATGATAGCGCCAAAATCGCGCAAACCGGCGTCACGCGATCCCATCCGATTCCGCCGTCGTGCGGCCATCCTCCGCCGCGGCCGCGCGCATCGGTCTGGCGGGCGATTGTGCGCGGCGGATGCCGGTGCACCGTCGCGGTGCGTGACGGGTGCGGATCAGCCGGTCTGGGACGACCGACTTCCGGGTATAATTACGGCCTTCCTTTCGCCCCACGTCGCCACCTCGCGCGACTCATCGACGTCAGTCCAGCCCATGGCTCACTTCTCGTGTTTTCCCGGCGCTTCGGCCCTCTCCGATTTCCGTCAAACCCGTCTGCTCGACACGCTCAGGCAAATCGACGCCAACATCGTCGCGGTGCGCGGCCAGTTCCTGCACTTCGTTAATGCGGCCGAGCCGCTGTCGGCGGACGACAGCGCACGCATCGACGCGCTGATGCACTACGGTGCGCCGTTCGAGCCGGCGGCCGAAAAAGGGACGGCCGAGACCTTCGTCGTGCTGCCGCGCTTCGGCACGGTTTCGCCGTGGGCGAGCAAGGCAACCGACATCGCGCAGCACTGCGGCCTCACGCAGGTGCGCCGCATCGAACGCGGCGTCGAATTCACGGTCACGCTGAAGTCGGGCCTGCTCGGCGGCAAGAAGGCGCTGTCCGACGACGCACGCGCCGCGGTGGCAGCCGCGCTGCATGACCGGATGACCGAAAGCGTGGTCGCCGCGCGCGACGACGCGAAGCA
Organism: Burkholderia sp. Bp8998; assembly: GCF_003854235.1. NCBI lineage: Bacteria > Pseudomonadati > Pseudomonadota > Betaproteobacteria > Burkholderiales > Burkholderiaceae > Burkholderia > Burkholderia sp. Bp8998. The sequence continues at coordinate 138,499 of NZ_QTQF01000011.1, read as the reverse complement.
CCTGTTCGACGAACTGCCGGCCAAGCCGCTGGCGACCGTCGACGTGCTGGGCGTTGGCCGCGCCGCGCTCGAGCGTGCGAACGTCGAGCTGGGCCTCGCGCTCGCCGACGACGAGATCGACTACCTGGTCGACGCGTTCCGCAAGCTCGAACGCAACCCGACCGATGTCGAACTGATGATGTTCGCGCAGGCGAACAGCGAGCACTGCCGCCACAAGATCTTCAACGCGCAGTGGACGATCGACGGCGAAGCGCAGGACATGTCGCTGTTCGCGATGATCCGCAACACCGAGAAGCTGAGCCCGCAAGGCACGATCGTCGCGTATTCGGACAACTCGTCGATCATGGTCGGCGCCGAAGCCGAGCGCTGGTTCCCGCGCAACGCGGGCGCGGGCGCGGCCGGCGAGCCGGGCGAACGCTATGGTCGCCACACCGAGCTCACGCACACGCTGATGAAGGTCGAGACGCACAACCACCCGACGGCGATCTCGCCGTTCCCGGGCGCGGCGACCGGCGCGGGCGGCGAGATCCGCGACGAAGGCGCGACGGGCCGCGGTGCGCGTCCGAAGGCCGGCCTGACCGGCTTCACGGTGTCGAACCTCGACCTGCCGGACGCACGCCAGTCGTGGGAAAACGCACGCGACGCGGCGCAGCCGCTCAGCGAGCGCAACCCGAACGATGCGCACGGCCCGTACGGCCGCCCGGACCGCATCGCGTCGCCGCTGCAGATCATGATCGACGGCCCGCTCGGCGGCGCCGCGTTCAACAACGAATTCGGCCGTCCGAACCTCGGCGGCTACTTCCGCGTGTACGAGCAGAACGTCGACGGCCAGGTGCGCGGCTATCACAAGCCGATCATGATCGCGGGCGGCCTCGGCAACATCGCGGATCAACACACGCACAAGCACGACGTGCCGGCCGGCTCGCTGCTGATCCAGATCGGCGGCCCCGGCATGCGGATCGGCATGGGCGGCGGCGCGGCGAGCTCGATGGCGACCGGCGCGAACACGGCCGAACTCGACTTCGACTCGGTGCAGCGCGGCAACCCGGAAATCGAGCGGCGCGCGCAGGAAGTGATCAACGGCTGCTGGCAGCTCGGCGCGGAAAACCCGATCCTGAGCATCCACGACGTCGGCGCGGGCGGCCTGTCGAACGCGTTCCCCGAAATCGTCGACGGCGCGGGCAAGGGCGCACGCTTCGAACTGCGCAAGGTCGCGCTCGAGGAATCGGGCCTGTCGCCGCGTGAAATCTGGTCGAACGAGGCGCAGGAGCGCTACGTGCTGGCGATCGCGCCGGCCGACCTGCCGCGCTTCGAGGCGATCTGCGCACGCGAGCGCTGCCCGTTCGCGGTGGTCGGTGTCGCGACCGACGAACGCGAGCTGAAGCTCGTCGACGACGAGGCAACGGGCATCGAGGCATTCCCGGTCGACATGCCGATGGAAGTGCTGCTCGGCAAGCCGCCGCGCATGCACCGCGACGTCACGCGCGTCGCGACCGAGCGCGCGCCGGTCGACGTGACGGGCATCGCGCTGTCGGAAGTCGTGGTCGACGTGCTGAAGCACCCGACGGTCGGCAGCAAGTCGTTCCTGATCACGATCGGCGACCGTTCGGTCGGCGGCACGTCGGTGCGCGACCAGATGGTCGGCCCGTGGCAGGTGCCGGTGGCCGACTGCGCGGTGACCGCGCTCGACTATGCAGGCTTCAAGGGTGAGGCGATGACGATGGCCGAGCGCACGCCGCTCGCGGTGATCGACGCGCCGGCATCGGGCCGCATGGCCGTCGGCGAGGCGATCACGAACATCGCGAGCGCGCCGATCGCGTCGCTCGACAAGCTGAAGCTGTCGGCGAACTGGATGGCCGCGTGCGGCACGGCCGGCGAGGACGCCGCACTGTTCGACACGGTCAAGGCGATCGGCATGGAGCTGTGCCCGGCGCTCGGGATCGGCATCCCGGTCGGCAAGGACTCGCTGTCGATGAAGACCAAGTGGGACGAGCAGGGCGTCGCGAAGGAAGTGGTGTCGCCGGTGTCGCTGATCATCTCCGCGTTCGCACCGGTCGAGGACGTGCGCCGTCACCTGACGCCGCAACTGCGCCGCATCGCCGACGCGGGCGACAGCGTGCTGATCGCGATCGATCTCGGCCGCGGCAAGAACCGGATGGGCGGCAGCATTTTCGCGCAGGTCACGCAGCAGGTCGGTGACGCGACGCCGGACGTCGACGATCCGGAAGACCTGAAGCGCTTCTTCAACGCGATCCAGTCGCTCAATGCGCAAGACAAGCTGCTCGCGTACCACGACCGTTCGGACGGCGGCCTGTGGGCGACGGTGTGCGAAATGGCGTTCGCGGGTCACGCGGGCGTGTCGCTGAACGTCGACATGCTGACGCTCGACCCGAACCACGAATCGGACTACGGCGACGCGAAGGACTGGGCGAAGCAGACGAGCGGCCGTCGCGAGGATCGCACGCTGCGCGCGCTGTTCTCGGAAGAGCTCGGCGCCGTCGTGCAGGTGCGCGCGACCGATCGCGACGCGGTGCTCGGCGCGCTGCGCGAGTTCGGCCTGTCGGCGTGCTCGCACGTGATCGGCACGGTCAACGATCGCGACGTGATCGAGGTGTACCGCGACGCGAAGAAGGTGTTCGACGCGCCGCGCGCCGAACTGCATCGCGCATGGGGCGAAGTGAGCTGGCGCATCGCGCGCCTGCGTGACAACCCCGCGTGCGCGGACGCCGAATACGACGCGCTGCTCGACGCGGCCGATCCGGGCCTCTCGCCGGTGCTGACCTTCGATCCGGCCGACGACATCGCGGCGCCGTTCATCGCGACGGGCGCGCGCCCGCGCGTCGCGATCCTGCGCGAGCAGGGCGTGAACTCGCACCTCGAAACGGCATATGCGTTCGACCGCGCGGGCTTCGACGCGCACGACGTGCACATGAGCGACCTGCTGGCCGGCCGTGCGACGCTCGCCGATTTCGCGGGCGCGGTGGCGTGCGGCGGCTTCTCGTACGGCGACGTGCTGGGTGCCGGCGAAGGCTGGGCCAAGACGATCCGCTTCAACGCGAACCTTGCCGACATGTTCTCGGCCTTCTTCGCGCGTCCCGACACGTTCGCGCTCGGCATCTGCAACGGTTGCCAGATGCTGTCGAGCCTCGCGTCGATGATCCCGGGCGCGGAAGCGTGGCCGAAGTTCACGCGCAACAAGTCCGAGCAGTTCGAGGCGCGCTTCTCGTTCGTCGAAGTGGAGAAGTCGCCGTCGATCTTCTTCGCGGGGATGGAAGGCTCGCGGATTCCGGTGGCGGTCGCGCACGGCGAAGGCTATGCGGATTTCTCGCAGCAGGGCGACATCGATCGCGTCGCGGTCGCGATGCGCTATGTCGACCACCGCGGCGAAGCGACCGAGCGTTATCCGTTCAACCCGAACGGGTCGCCGGCCGGCATCACGTCGGTCACGACGGCCGACGGCCGCTTCTCGGTGCTGATGCCGCACATGGAGCGCGTGCACCGCACGGTCACGATGAGCTGGCATCCGGAAGGCTGGGGCGAAGCGAGCCCGTGGATGCGCGTGTTCCGTAACGCACGCCGCTGGATCGGCTGATGTTCGATCCGCACGCACCGGTCGAGATCGTCACGCTGCGCGACGAACGCGCGAGCGACGTCGATGCGATCGGTCGCGTGATCGCGGCAGCGTTCGCGGACGAGCCGCAGCACGGGCAGTTCGAGCGGCAGATCGTCGACGCGCTGCGTGCGGAGGGTGTGCTCAGCGTGTCGCTCGTCGCGGAGCGCGACGAGCGCGTGATCGGTCACGTCGCGTTCTCGCCGGTCTCGATCGGCGGCGAGCCGGCCGGTCGCCACGCGTGGTACGGGCTCGCGCCGCTCGCGGTGCGGCCCGAATGCCGGCGCCAGAGCATCGGTGCGGGGCTCGTGCGCACGGGGCTCGACGCATTGCGCCGGCTCGGTGCGCGCGGCTGTGTCGTGCTTGGCGATCCCGCGTACTACGCGCGTTTCGGCTTCGTGCCGTCCGGCGATCTCGTGTTCGCGGATGCGCCGCCCGGGTATTTCCTCGTGCTGCCGTTCGACGAGGCCGCGCCGCGGCCGTCGGGTGAGGTCCGCTTCCACGATGCGTTCCATCCGGCATAGCGGTTCGCTGCGCCGCCCGTACGAGATCGCGTAGTTCTGAAAAGCCGCCTTGAAGCGGCTTTTTCTTTGTGCGGCCGCCGTGTGGACCGGCTGACCCGCGAGGCATGCGTAAAAAAAGCCGCTCCAGGGAGCGGCCTTTGCGTGGGCGATCGTCGCCGACGTTACTGGATCTTTGCCTGCTGGCGCAGGCCTTCCTCGAACGCCTGCAGCTTCTGCTGCACGAGCTGCTGCGCGATCTGCGCCTTCACCTGGTCGAACGGCGGCGGGGCGATGTCGCGGATGTCGTCGACACGGATGATGTGCCAGCCGAACTGCGTCTTCACCGGCGCGTCGGTCATCTGGCCTTTCTGCAGTTTCTGCGCGGCGGCCGCGAATTCCGGCACGTACGCCTTCGGGTCCGACCAGTCGAGGTCGCCGCCGTTCTTGCCCGAGCCCGGATCCTTCGAGTACTGCTTCGCCAGATCCTCGAACTTCGCGCCGGCCTTGATCTTCGAGATCAGGTCCTTCGCCTGCTGCTCGCTGTCGACGAGGATGTGGTGCAGGTGATACTCGCGGTTGCCGCCGGCACCCTTCACGAGATCGTCATAGCGCGCCTTCACTTCCGCGTCGGTCGGCTGGTTCTTCTTCAGGAAGCTCTCGATCATCGAGCGCAGCACGACCGTCTGCTGCGCGACGGCGACCTGCGCCTTCACGTCCGGGCGGTTCGGGATGCCTTCGCGGATCGCTTCCTGCATCAGGATTTCGCGGTTCACGAGTTCCTGGCGCACGGCCTGCTGCAGTTGCGGGCTGTCGGCCTGGCCTTGCTGGACGAGCAGCGCGACCATCGCATCGGCGCGCGACTTCGGAATCGGCGTGCCGTTGACGACAGCGATGTTCTGGGCGAATGCCGGTGCCGCTGCAAAAGCAGCCGCCGCGACCCACAGGCGGGGGGATTTCAGGATCATCGGGAATTCCTGTTGAGACTAGATTGAAGATTCGTTGAATTCTTCGGGCGTATAAGCCACGATCGCGAGCGCGTGAATGCCGCGCTGCATCGCATCAGCGAGCGCATCATACACCAGCCGGTGCCGCGCGACGCGCGGCTTGCCCGCGAATGCGGCGGATACGATCGTCACCGTGTAGTGGCCGCCGGCGGCCGCGCCGGCGTGGCCTGCGTGCTGCGCGCTATCGTCGCGCACCGCGAGCGACAGCGGCGCGAGCGATGCGGTCAGGCGCGCTTCGATCAGCGCGATGCGCTCGTCGGGCGAGGCGTTCAGAAAGGTGTCGGTCATGTCACTCGTCCTTCAGGTACTTCGTGAGCCACAGGCTCTGCAGGATGATGAACACGACCATCGCGCCCGTCGTGCCGAACAGCTTGAAGTTCACCCACTGCGATTCGGTGTAGTTGTGCACCACGTACAGGTTCGCGAGGCCGAGCACCGCGAAGAACAGCGCCCACGCGACGTTCAGCTTGTCCCACACGGGGTGCGGCAGCGTGAGCTGCTTGCCCATCATCTTCTCGATCAGGTTGTTGCCGAACGCATAGCGTGCGGCGAACAGCCCGATCGCAAACAGCCAGTACAGCACAGTCGGTTTCCATTGAATGAATTTCTCGTCATGCAGGACGAGGGTGGCACCACCGAAGACGACGATCACACCGAGACTGACCCACAGCATCGTGTCGACCTTCCGGTGCCGGAAGGCGACCCACGCGACCTGGGCCAGCGTCGCGACGATCGCGACAGCGGTGGCGGTGAAGATGCCCCAGACCTTGAAGGCGGCGAAAAACAGGATGATCGGAAACAGATCGAACAGGAATTTCATGGCGCTCGCAGCTGCGTGAAAGGCCGCATCGCGCGGCCTTTCACCGTTGTGGGGACCCGCCAGGCGCCACCGTCCGGGATCGGGGCAGCCGGGAAGGCTGTCCGACCGATCCGTCCGGTGCCGCTCATTCGTTTTCGGGTCGGGACTCGAAGTTTAACGCAGCCGAATTGATGCAGTACCGCAAACCGGTCTGGTCGCGCGGGCCGTCCTCGAACACGTGGCCGAGATGCGCGCCGCAATGGTTGCAGCGGACCTCGACGCGCACCATTCCGTGCGAGCGGTCGATCTTCTCGTCGATCACCTCGCTGTTGAGCGGCTTGAAGTAGCTGGGCCAGCCGCAGCCCGAATGGAATTTCGCGCCGGACTCGAACAGCGGCGTGCTGCAGACGACGCACTTGTAGATGCCGGCGTCCTCGGTGTCGGTGTATTCGCCGGTGAACGCGCGCTCGGTCGCCGCATGCTGCGTGACCTCGTACTGCATCGGCGTGAGCCGGCGGCGCAGCTCGGCGTCGTCCTTCTGGTAAGGGAAGGTTTTATCGTCGGAATCGTGTGACATGTGGGAGTTCTCCTGATCGGTCGGTCGGGTCGTGCGGGTCACGACGAGCAGCTCACTTCGAGCGACCCGGCCCAGTCGGGCGGCAATGCCGCATACGCTTCATGTTCCGGTTGTTCGTCGAACGGCCGGCGCAGCACCTGCGCGAGTCGTTCGACTTCGGAAAAATCCTTTTCCTTCGCGCGCCGGATCGCGACTTCGGCCAGATGGTTGCGCAGCACGTATTTCGGGTTCACGCGATTCATCGCGGCCGCGCGGGCCGCGTCATCACGCGTCTCCTCGGACAGCCGCGCGCGGTAGAGGTTCGCCCACGCGTCGAACGCGTCGCGATCGATGAACAGGTCGCGCACCGGTGCGTCGCGACTCGCGTCGTGCTTCGACAGCTGCGCGAGCCGGCGGAACGTCAGCGTGAAGTCCGCATGGCTCGCGTGCATCGTTTCGAGCAGCTTGTTCGCGAGCTCGGCGTCGTTCTCGCGTTCGAGCTCGAGGCCGAGCTTCGCGCGCATCGCGCGTTCGAGCGCGGGGCCGAAGCGTTCCGGAAACTTCGCGAGCACGGCCTGCGCGTCGTCGACCGCGCGCTCGGCACGCGCATCGTCGTCGGCGATCCCGTGCTGCAGCCCGATCAGCGGCAGCAGCGCCTGCGCGAGGCAGTAGCAGTTCCAGTGCGCGATGCGCGGCTGCATCCGGTACGCGTAGCGGCCGCTCGTGTCCGAGTGGTTGCAGATGTGGTTCGCATCGAACGCGTCGACGAAGCCGAACGGGCCGTAGTCGATTGTCACGCCGAGGATCGACATGTTGTCGGTGTTCATCACGCCGTGGCAGAAGCCGACCGCCTGCCACTGCGCGACGAGGTCGGCCGTGCGCAGCGTCGCGGCTTCGAGCAGCGCGAGGTACGGATCGTCGGCGTCGCGGCATGCGGGATAGAAGCGCTCGATCACGTGATCGGCGAGCTGGCGCAGCAGGTCCGGGCGATCGTTCGAGAAGAAGTGTTCGAAATGGCCGAAGCGCACGAAGCTCGCCGACACGCGCGTGACGACGGCCGACGTCTCGATCTCCTCGCGCACCACCGGCTGGTCGGAGCCGACCACCGTGAGCGCGCGCGTGGTCGGAATGCCGAGATGATGCATCGCTTCCGAACACAGGAATTCGCGGATCGACGAACGCAGCACCGCACGGCCATCGCCCATCCGCGAATACGGCGTGCGGCCGCCGCCCTTGATCTGCAGTTCGTAGCGCTGGCCGTCGGTGCCGGCGAGTTCGCCGATGGTCAGCGCGCGGCCGTCGCCAAGCTGGCCGGCCCACACGCCGAACTGGTGACCCGAATACACCGACGCGTACGGCATCGCGCTCGCGGGCCAGTCGCGCGTCGGGTTGCCGGCGAACAGCTCGGCGAATCCGGGTTGCGCCGCGAGCGATGCCGGCAGGCCGAGCAACTGCGCGACTTCGTCGGAAAAACCGACGACGTATGGCGCGGGTAGCGGCGCGGCCGGCAGCCGCGTATGAAACGCGTCGCCGAGCGTGACGAACGCGCCAACGGCGGGCATGCCGAGCGTGGCGGCGAGGTCGGGGAGAGTGTCAGCCGTATCGGCTGCGCTTCGGGAAAACGACATGTTGAGCGCCTCTGGGTAAGCCGATATTGTAAGGCGGCGCCGCGCCGCCCGCATGGCGGCCCGCGCGCCCGGCGCCAGGCTTGTCCGGGCCGTGGACGGGCCGCAAGCTGGCGCACCGCTTCGAGGCTGGTCACCGATTCGCGTCCTTCAGGGAGAACAAGACGATGGGTAAGCCGTTGCTGGGCCAGATGATGGACATGCCGTTGCTGGTGTCGTCGCTGATCGCGCACGCCGCGCGTTATGCGGGCGACACGGAGATCGTGTCGAGGCGCGTGGAAGGCGACCTGCATCGCTACACGTACCGCGACTGCGAACAACGCGCGAAGCGCCTCGCGCAGGCGCTCGCACGGCTCGGTGTCGAATCGGGCAACCGCGTCGGCACGCTGGCCTGGAACGGCTACCGGCATCTGGAGGCGTATTACGGGATCGGCGGGATGGGTGCCGTGTGCCATACGATCAACCCGCGCCTCTTTCCCGAGCAGATTGCCTACATCGTCAATCACGCGGAAGACCGCTACGTCTTCTTCGACATCAATTTCGCGCCGCTCGTCGACGCGCTCGCGCCGCAGTGTCCGCACGTGAAGGGCTGGATCGCGATGACCGACGCCGCGCACCTGCCGTCGGGCGCAACGCCGTACCTGTGCTACGAAACGCTCGTCGACGCCGAGGACGGCCGCTACGACTGGCCGCGCCTCGACGAGCTGCAGGCATCGGGCCTGTGCTACACGTCGGGCACGACCGGCAACCCGAAGGGCGTGCTGTATTCGCATCGCTCGACGGTGCTGCACGCCTACGGCGCCGCACTGCCCGACGCGATGAACCTGTCTGCGCTGGACGCGGTGCTGCCCGTCGTGCCGATGTTCCATGTGAACGCGTGGGGGCTGCCGTACGCGGTGCCGCTCACGGGCGGCAAGCTCGTGCTGCCCGGCAAGGACCTCGACGGCAAGTCGCTGTACGAACTGATGGAGGCCGAGCGCGTGACGTTCTCCGCGGGCGTGCCGACCGTATGGCTCGGGTTGCTGAACTACATGCGCGAGGCCGGCGTGCGCTTCTCGACGCTGAACCGCACGGTGATCGGCGGCTCCGCGTGCCCGCCCGCGATGCTGCGCACGTTCGAGGACGAATACGGCGTGCGCGTGATCCACGCGTGGGGGATGACCGAGCTGTCGCCGCTCGGCACGCTCGCGAAGCTGAACTGGGCGCAGTCGCAGCGGCCGCTCGACGCGCAGCGCCGGCTGCTGGAGAAGCAGGGGCGCGTGATCTGCGGCGTCGACATGCGGATTGTCGGCGAGGACGGCCGCGAATTGCCGTGGGACGGTGTCGCGTTCGGCGAACTGCAGGTGCGCGGGCCCTGGGTGATCGATCACTACTTCAAGGGCGATGCGTCGCCGCTGTCGGACGGCTGGTTCCCGACTGGCGATGTCGCGACGATCGACCCCGACGGCTTCCTGCAGATCACCGATCGCAGCAAGGACGTGATCAAGTCGGGCGGCGAGTGGATCAGCTCGATCGACATCGAGAATGTCGCGATCGCGCACCCGGGCGTCGCCGAGGCTGCGTGCATCGCGTGCGCGCACCCGAAATGGACCGAGCGACCGCTCCTGATCGTGGTGCCGCGCGAGGGGGCGAACCTGACCCGCGACGCGCTGCTCGCGTTCTACGAAGGCAAGGTCGCGAAGTGGTGGGTGCCCGACGACGTCGTGTTCGTCGAATCGCTGCCGCACACCGCGACCGGCAAGCTGCAGAAGCTGAAGCTGCGCGAGACGTTCCGCGACTACGTGCTGCCGACGGCAGCCTGCGCGCCCTAAGCCGCGGCCGGCGACGGCCTGCCGCACGGTCGCCCGATCCGGCCCCCGGATCGGGAAAAAATCAAATTGAACGACCGTGCTTTTTTGTTGTATGCTGCCTCCGTTCGATCCGGACATGCGGCCGTTCGACCGCGCACAATGAAGCGCAGCCACCCCGGCGCGCGATGCATGGAGGCAGGCAGATGGCAGTGGATTACTCGACTCGCGACGGCGTGGCCGTCATCACGCTCAACAATCCGCCCGTCAACGGGCTCGGCCTGTCGACGCGACAGGGCGTCATGGACGCGCTGGATCGCGCCGCGCAGGATCCGTCGGTCACGGCGATCGTGCTGACCGGCGCGGGCCGCGCGTTCTCGGGCGGCGCCGACATCACCGAATTCAATACGCCGAAGGCCCTGCAGGAGCCGACGCTGCACACCGTGATCCGCGCGGTGGAGGCGAGCGCGCAGCCGGTCGTCGCGGCGCTGCACAGCGTCGTGATGGGCGGCGGCCTGGAGCTCGCGCTCGGCGCGCACTATCGCGTCGCGGCGCCGGGTGCGCAGGTCGCGCTGCCCGAAGTGAAGCTCGGCCTGCTGCCGGGCGCGGGCGGCACGCAGCGCCTGCCGCGTGCGGTGGGCCTCGAAACCGCGCTGAACATGATCGTGTCGGGCGCGCCGGTGCCGTCGGAGCAGCTTGCGAACAGCGGGCTGTTCGACGAGATGGCCGACGGCGACCTGCTCGACGCGGCCGTCGCGTTCGCGCGCAAGGTCGGCGCGCAGCAGGGGCCGCATCCGCGCGTGCGCGACCGCAAGATCGTCCACGAGAACGCCGCGGGCTTCATCCAGTTCGCGCGCAATTCCGCGCGGGCCGCCGCGCCGAATTTCCCCGCGCCGCACAAGTGCATCGACGCGATCGAGGCCGGCGTGCTGAACGGCTTCGACAAGGGCAGCGTCGCCGAGCGCGAGGGCTTCGTCGCGCTGATGATGACGCCGGAAAGCCGCGCGCTGCGGCATGCGTTCTTCGGCGAGCGCGCGGCGAGCAAGATTCCCGACGTGCCGACCGATACGCCGGTGCGCGAGATCCGTCGCGTCGGCGTGATCGGCGCGGGCACGATGGGCGGCGGGATCGCGATGAACTTCATCAACGCGGGCCTGCCCGTCACGCTGCTCGAGACGAAGCAGGACGCGCTCGACCGCGGGCTGGCCACGATCCGCAAGAACTATGACGCGCAGGTGAAGAAGGGCAAGCTCACGCAGCAGAAGCTGGACGCGCGCATGGCGCTGATCACGCCGACGCTGTCCTACGACGACCTGAAGGATGCGGACCTGATCGTCGAGGCGGTGTTCGAGGAGCTCGGCGTGAAGGAGCAGGTGTTCGGCCGGCTCGACGCCGTGGCGAAGCCCGGTGCGATCCTTGCGTCGAACACGTCGACGCTCGACGTCGACAAGATCGCCGCGTTCACGAAACGTCCGCAGGACGTGGTCGGCATGCACTTCTTCAGCCCCGCGAACGTGATGAAGCTGCTCGAGGTCGTGCGCGGCGCGCACACCGCGAAGGACGTGCTCGCCACCGTGATGGCGGTGGCCAGGAAGATCCGCAAGACGGCGGTTGTGTCCGGCGTGTGCGACGGCTTCATCGGCAACCGGATGATCGAGCAGTACATCCGCCAGGCGCTCTTCATGCTCGAGGAAGGCGCGCTGCCCGCGCAGGTCGATCGCGCGATCGAGAAGTTCGGGTTCGCAATGGGCCCGTTCCGCATGAGCGACCTCACCGGCAACGACATCGGCTGGGCGATCCGCAAGCGCCGCTATGTCGAGAAGCCCGACCTGCAGTACTCGAAGATCGCCGACCGCCTGTGCGAGCAGGGCCGCTTCGGCCAGAAGACGGGCGGCGGCTGGTACGACTACGTGCCGGGCGAGCGCAAGGCGAAGCCGTCGGTGCTCGTCGACGAGATGGTCGTCGCGTACTCGAAGGAGCGCGGCATCGAGCGGCGCAAGATCGGCGACGACGAGATCGTCGAGCGGCTCGTGTTCGCGCTCGTCAACGAAGGCGCGAAGATCCTCGAGGAGAAGATCGCGTCGAAGGCGTCCGACATCGACATGGTCTATCTGACCGGTTACGGCTTCCCGCTGTGGCGCGGCGGCCCGATGCTGTACGCGGACACGGTCGGCCTCTACAACGTCGAGCGCGCGATCCGCCGCCATGCGGCCGCGCCGAACGGCGACGCGTGGCAGATCGCGCCGTCGATCGTCGAACTGGCCAAGGCCGGGCGCGGGTTCAACGGCTGACGGCCGCGCATGATGGCACGGCCGGGCCTGCAAGGAGAAACGCAATGAAACGCACAGACGACGTGTTGCTCGTGATCGACGTGCAGTACGACTTCATGCCGGGCGGCGCGCTCGCGGTGCCGGACGGCGACGCGGTCGTGCCGGTGATCAACGCGCTCGCGCAACGCTTCGACCAGGTCGTGCTGACGCAGGACTGGCACCCGCGCGAACACGTGTCGTTCGCGGCGAACCACCCGGGGCGCGAGCCGTTCTCGACGCTCGCGCTGCCGTACGGCGAGCAGGTGCTGTGGCCCGTGCACTGCGTGCAGGACACGAAAGGCGCGGCGCTGCATCGCGACCTCGACATTCCGCATGCCAGGCTCGTGATCCGCAAGGGCGGCGACGCGCAGGTCGACAGCTATTCAGCGTTCGTCGAGGCCGACCGCACGACGCGCACGGGGCTCGCCGGCTATCTGCGCGAGCTCGGCGCGAAGCGCGTGTGGTGTTGCGGGCTCGCGACCGACTATTGCGTCGCGTGGTCCGCGCTCGATGCGCGCGCCGCAGGCTTCGAGGCCGCCGTGATCAACGATGCGTGCCGTGCGATCGACCTGAACGGGTCGCTCGCGCACGCATGGCAACAGATGCAGGCGGCGGGCGTCGCGCATGTGACGTCCGCTGGCGCGCGCCCGACGGCGTAGCGCATTCCCATCCGACATGAAGCAGGACCGAAGGAGACTCGCATGACCGAAGCCGTAATCGTATCGACCGCACGCACGCCGCTCGCGAAGTCGTGGCGCGGCGCCTTCAACATGACGCACGGCGCGACGCTCGGCGGCCACGTGGTCGCGGCCGCGCTCGAACGCGCGAAGCTGGACCCCGCGCGCATCGAGGACGTGATCATGGGCTGCGCGAACCCCGAAGGCGCGACCGGCGCCAATATCGCGCGGCAGATCGCGCTGCGCGCCGGACTGCCGGTGAGCGTGCCGGGGATGACGGTGAACCGTTTCTGCTCGTCCGGGCTGCAGACGATCGCGCTCGCCGCGCAGCGGATCATCGCGGGCGAGGGCGACGTGTATGTCGCCGGCGGCGTCGAATCGATCTCGTGCGTGCAGAACGAGATGAACCGGCACATGATCCAGGAAAGCTGGCTCGTCGAGCACAAGCCCGAAATCTACTGGAACATGCTGCAGACGGCGGAGAACGTCGCGAAGCGCTACGGGATCGCGAAGGAGCGGCAGGACGAGTACGGCGTGCGGTCGCAACTGCGCGCCGCGGCCGCGCAGGAAGCCGGGCGCTTCAACGACGAGATCGTGCCGATCACCGTGCGTGCCGGCATTGCCGACAAGGCGACGGGCCGGCTGTTCACGCAGGACGTGACTGTGTCGGCCGACGAAGGCATCCGGCCCGACACGACGCTCGAAGGCGTGTCGAAGATCCGCTCGGCCTTGCCGGGCGGCGTGATCACCGCGGGCAACGCGAGCCAGTTCTCGGACGGCGCGTCGGCGTGCGTGGTGATGAACGCGGATGTCGCGCAGCGCGAAGGGCTGCAGCCGCTCGGCGTGTTCCGCGGTTTCGCGGTCGCCGGTTGCGAGCCGGACGAGATGGGTATCGGCCCGGTGTTCGCGGTGCCGAAGCTGCTGAAGCAGGCGGGGCTGAAGGTCGACGACATCGGTCTGTGGGAACTGAACGAGGCATTCGCGGTGCAGGTGCTGTACTGCCGCGACACGCTCGGGATTCCTGACGACCGCCTGAACGTGAACGGTGGCGCGATCGCGGTCGGCCACCCGTACGGTGTGTCGGGTGCGCGCCTGACGGGCCACGCGCTGATCGAAGGCAAGCGACGCGGCGTGAAATACGTCGTGGTCACGATGTGCATCGGCGGCGGGCAGGGGGCCGCCGGGCTGTTCGAAATCGTCTGACGTTGGATCGCATGCGGCCGCGGCGTTCCACGGTGGAAGTCGCGGCCCGGATGTGCGAATCTGCGACATCCGGACGTGATTCGTGACGATTGCGAGATAAACGGTGCCAGTTCGGGGGTGCCGTTTCCCCTTACTTGTCAAACGAATTGCCGCATCTATACTTGCTCTGACATTTGCCTTTCGGCGGGATGGGCCAGCGTGTGCGTCGTACCAACGCACGTAACGCGTTTCCGGTAGCCGGCGAAGACGATGCACCGCGCGTTTCCGGCATCGTGGACGTTTGAACCACGCAGCAGACCGAAACGGGGATCAAATTGAGCACGACCTATGCAGCCGGGGAACCGCCGCGTGTCGTCAGCGCGGCCGCGCGGCTCTACGCAAAATGCTTGCTGGTCGGTTTTGCATTGCTGCCGGCCTATCTGATTGCCTATCTGTGGTTCTTCAGCGACCCGCGCGTCGTGTTCGAGAGCCACGCATTCCATGAAATCGCGATCGCGGCCGCGACCCTCGAAGGCGCGTTCGTCACCTACGTGACGTGGGTGTGCTATCGCTCGTCCGGCGAGCCGCTGCTGCGCTGGCTGACACTCGGCTTTCTCGGTTTCGCGATGATCTACGCGCTCCACGGTCTGTTCACCGGGATGGCGCACCACAATATCTGGCTGTTCCTGCTGTACGGGCCCGCCTCGCGCCTCGTGATGTCGATCCTGCTGCTGACAGGCCTGATGTCATATTCGCAGCCGCCCGATCGCGTCGAGAAGCGGACGCGCGCGCGAACGTGGCTGCCGTGGGTCATGTTGTTCGTGACCATCAACGTGGCGGTCGCGTACATCGCGTATTCGCCGGTCGCCGGCGCGCTGGGTACGCGGCTGTCGATGGAAGGCGGCGCGCTGGTGTTTTCGCTGCTGAACGTCGGCGTGCTGCTCGCGCGGCGCATCCGGTCGCCGCTGATGGTGATCTACGGCGTGTCGATCATGGCGTTCGCGCTGTCGTCGCTCGCGTTCATTCTCGGCAAGCCGTGGAATCACATGTGGTGGCTCGCGCATGCGATTTTCGCGGGCGGGTTCTTCCTGCTCAGCTACGGCGTCGTGCAGGCGCTGCAGACGACGCGCTCGTTCTCGGCGATCTACAGCCAGGAAGACCTGATGAGCCGGCTGTCGGAATCGATGGCGCGCACCGAGAGTGCGTTGCAGGAGCTGCGGCGCACGAACCAGAAGCTCGAATACATGGCCGCGACCGATCCGATGACGGGTGCGTCCAACCGCCGTCAGTTCATCGCGCAGGTCGAGCGCGAGATCGTGCGCGCGGAACGCGACGGCACGCCATTTTGCCTGCTCGCGCTCGATCTCGACAACTTCAAGAACATCAACGACGCGTACGGCCACCAGATCGGCGACGAAGTGCTGCGCGGCGTCGTGCGCCAGTGTCTCGAGGCGATTCGTCCGGCCGGTGCGCTCGCGCGGGTCGGTGGCGAGGAGTTCATGGCGCTGTTGCCCGAGATGCCGCTCGAAGGCGCGCGCATGACCGCCGAGCGCGTGCGGTCGTCGATCGCCAGTTCGCCGTTCGGGCTGGATTTCAAGCGCGTGCAGGTGACGGTCAGCGTCGGCGTCGCGCAGTACGGCGTCGACGGGAGCACGGTCGATGCGTTGCTGCGGGCGGTCGATGAACGCTTGTATCAGGCGAAGCGGGACGGGCGCAATCGCGTGGTTGCGCACTGACGGCCGCCGCGCGTCCGGCGGCGAACCCCCGTTTCGCGCGCGACCTGAATGATGCCCCGCTGGCGAATGCGCGTGCGGGGCTTTCGTGTCACGGGTGCGTCATCTATCGCGACGCAACGGCCGCCGCATGCTCCGGTTGCGCGTCCTGCATCCGCTGCGACGCCTGCCACCAGTACTTGCCCGTGCGCAGCTGCGGATCCCGGATCGCGAGATACGTCGTGCTCCACAGCTGCGCCGCGTTGGCCTCGGTCGCATCCGCGCTGCGCGTGCCGAATGCGTCGGTCTGGTACTGGCCGTTGACGTACGACCAGGTCCACATTTCCGACGTGCGCATGTCGCGCCCGTTCGAGATCACCTGCCAGATCGTCTGCCGCGCCTGCGTCAGCAGCGTGCGCGTCGTGTCAGACAGGTCCTGGCGCGCGAGCTGGCGATCGAGCCCGGCGACCCACATCGCCTGCTGCCACGACCAGATCACCGTGCCGTGATACGCGGAACTCGTGAACTTCGGCCACAGCGTCGGGTTCGCATACGCGGGATTCGCGATCAGCATTCCGGCATCGGTGACGAGCCCGGTCGGGAACGGCCGGGTGACGTCGGCGACGATCCGCCGGAGCTGGTCGTCCGGCGGCGTGCCGAACAGCAGCGCGAAGCCGCCGTCGGAATTCATCACCGGAATCGGCGTCCCCTCCTGGTCGAGCGACAGCGCGTAGAACGTCAGCGGCGCGTCCGGCGCGGTGCCGGCCGGCACGCCGGCGGACGGCGCATAGGCCGACACGTCGGCCGCCGCCTGCGCGGCCGGCACGCTCACCTGGAACAGCGGCGGCGCCTGCTGCTCCCAGGTAGCCGCTTCGGTCGCCGTGTTCGCAAGCGTCGCGCGTTGTCCGGCGTCCAGGTACGGATCGAGCAGGCCGTGTGCGAGAAACGCATTCGCCGCACGCAGCGCGGCCGGCACGAGCACCGCATTCACGTCGTATGGATACACGCCGCTGCCGAGCCCGTCGGTGCTGTCGCGCCAGTTGCCGACGATCTCGCCGGGCCGCAGGTGGATCAGGTTCGCGATCGATGGCTGCTGCGCGAACGGCTGCGCGGTCGCCGCGACGTGCAGCAGGTTGACGACGAGCCGGCTCCCGTTCGTCTGGCCGTCGCTGCCGCGTTGGGCGAGATAGGCGGCCGCGCGCGCCTGGCCGCGCGTGTCGTCGATCAGCCAGGCCGCGGCGATCGGCGCGAGCAGGTAGTCGCTGTCGATCATCTTGTAGTCGTAGGTCGGCGTCGCATCGTTCGGCCGGCCGTGCTTCGCGTTGTCGACCAGCGCGAATTCGCCGATGCCTTCCTCGTGCGCGACCTTGCCGTCGTTCGACAGGCGGCTCAGCACCGACGTCAGGCCGGCCTCGATCGCCGCCGGTTCGAGCACCGGCATCAGCATGCGCACCGAGATCAGCGTGTCGCGGCCGAAGTAGGTGTCGTACTGCCACGAGCCGGCCAGCAGCTTGTCGTGGAAGCTCAGGAATTCGAGCACGTTCTGGCTGACCGGGTCGGGATTCACGGACGGCGCGAGCAGATCGGCGCGCAGGATCGGCGACAGCGGCGTCTCGCCCGACAGCGCATCGACATGCAGTTTCAGCGTGCGTGTGCCGGCCGCCGCGCGCAGCACGAGCTTGCCGCCCGCTGCCGTCGAGATGCTGCCGCCGTCGCGCAGCGAGAGGCGCAGCGCGTAACCCGGGGCGCCGTCGATCCGGTCGCGCTGCCATTGCGCGGCGCTGCCCTGGAGCGTCGGGGCGGCGACGATTTCCGGCGGAATCGTCGCGCCGCCGTTGAAGTCGCGCAGGAAGCGCACATTGCTCAGCAGCCCCTGGCGGATCGTCAGCGTGTCGGTGTCGACCGACACGTCGGCGCCGATGCCGTACAGCGGGCGGCCGTGCGTGTCGGGCGCCGACAGCGCGGACGGCGCCGTATCGAGGCTCCAGTTCACCGGCTGCACGGTATCGTCGAACCACAGCCCGGTGCCGCTGTTACCGGCCGGAAACACCACGAGCAGGCGCGGTTTCGTCGACGAGCGTACCAGCAGGTGCGCGGCGACCTTGTCCTGCCGGTAGAACGCATTGATCTGCCCGCCGGTGTCCATGCGGAACGACAGCGCGGCCTGGTTCGACGGCGGGTTGCCCGACCGGACGTCGTCGTCGTTGCAGGCCGCGAGCAGGCCGGCGCAGACGAATCCCATACACAGCGACTTCGCGAAGCGATGCATGTCATGTCCCTCCTGATGACTGGCGATTTTTATGAAAATGATCGAATCTGCGGGCGCTCGGCCTGCTTCGTCCGGTGCGCCGGCATTCAGATGAATGCGCGACTTAATCCCGGTGTGATGCGGGGCGAATTGGGCGGTATAACCGGCGCGCGGTTAAATTCCGGAATTGAAAAGCGAAAGGAAACTCCGCCCGGTGAGGCATGAATGACTGCTTCCGCAGGCGCCACGGCATGGCGCAGGAAGTGAATCGTGTACGGCGAGGAAAATGAAACGTAAGCTTTCGTAGGGGATTCTAAAGTTCGGGTAAAGCTGAAGTCAATAATGATTTTGAAGACGCGCGAATAATCAATTGAAAAGCGAGTGCAATTATTTCCTGATGGATCGGTAAAATGTTCGAATTGGTGTGAATTGAAAAAAATAATCGAATTTGAAATTCGACGAGAATCAATCGGCAATGGATGCCGGTATGGGCGATTTGCCGGTGCCTGCCGGGCGGTTGAATCGACGGCGGCGAATTCGGTGAATTCGGCGCGGCAGGCGAGCGAGCAATTGGCGTTCCCGCAATGGCGCCGAGTGCGGGCGCGCGATGCCGATTTCGAATTCCGGTCCCCAACCGCAGCGCCCGCAATCACCCGTCTGAGCCGACAAATTTGGTAGGCTTGGAGGCTTCTTCCGCTTTCGATTCCGGTCTTTCGCGGAGCCGGACGTTTCATTGATGGCAGGCGGTGGTCGAAGTCGCCCTTGCATCGTCTTGGAGAATGCGCGGTGCTACACGTACCCGACGATTCAGTGCTCGTATTGGTGGACTTTCAGACTCGACTTATGCCGGCGATTCACGACGGGGCGCGCGTCGTGGCGCAGGCCGTTCGACTCGGCCGTATTGCACGGATATTCGAGGTGCCGGTCATCGGAACCGAGCAGAGTCCGCTCCGGCTCGGCGAGACCGTGTCGGACTTCAAGGGGTTGTGCTCGGACACCGTGGCCAAGGACCATTTCGACGCGTGCGCGGATGGCCTGGCCGATGCGCTTCCGGCCGAGCGCAACACTGTCATCGTTGCTGGTTGCGAGGCACACGTCTGCGTGTTGCAAACGGCCTTCGGCCTGTTGCGCAGCGGCCGCAAGGTCACGGTGGTCCGCGATGCCGTGGGTTCCCGCAAGACGGTGGATCGCGATGCGGCGATCGACAGGCTTCGGGCGAAGGGCGTGGAGATTGCGACCGTCGAGATGATCGGGTTCGAATGGCTCGGGTCCAGCCGGCATCCGCATTTTCGCGACGTGCTGCAATTGATCAAGTGAATCACAACCGACGTTCAGGCGCGGCGCGGAACGCCACGTCGGCAACCGGGCAGGCGAACCTCGGAATGACCGTACGCTGGTGCAGGCAAGTCTGGCAGGCCGGTGCCGGTACTTGCGAGCGGGAGTCTGGCATCGGTGGGAGAGGTGGAGAAAAAGCGGGCATCGCCGCCGCAGGCGTGAAATGATGCCCGTTTCGACGTTTGCGTTCCCGTGGCCGGCCGCGCTTGCCGGCGCGTGAATGGCGGCGCAACGGAACATCCATGACCGGCAAGGGTTTCGGCCGGAATGGCGAATCAACACGAACAGGAGCAACGGAAGTGATCAGACATATCGTGATGTGGAAGCTGCATTCACATTTCGATACATAAGGTGCTGATAATCCGCGAGCTGCGTTCGAATCGACATCATTCGGAGGCATCAGTCGATACACGGTGAGTCGGTTGCAAAGAGCAGGCTGCAACAGCAAGTTCGTAGTGCGCGGACGGAAGAATAGGTGCCCACCGTATCCGAATCTGAACGCGCTGGACTCGTACTCGGAATCCAATTTCAGAGAATTGCTAGCAACCGCAGTTGGTGTTCGGTCTCCGTTCCCTTCACTAGCGTGTAGAACCGCGCCTCCTGCCGGTCAAGTGCCGACAAATTTTGGGCATTGGAAAACATGGTCCATTCGTCACCGTCGATACGCTCGAGTTTTCCGCGAGTTCGTGCAAAAGCCAGCAGCAATCGACTGGCTTCCCGTCGGATAACGATGCGGTCCATATTCAACACATAGGGCCGCCAGCCGCCCAGAAGGACGAGATAGTGAGGTATGGATCTTTGATCAATTATCATCACGTGCGTTGCTTCTTCCGGGGTGACGCTGGCAAATCAGACTCCTTCCGAGCTGATCCTCTGCATAGGCTCTTGAAGAGAAAGAGCCATTTCCTTCACATTCTTTCGTTGGTTTTCCTCATCATCAACCAAATTGTGAAGTCAACCATACTTCTGCCCATTCCGTTGCATATGCAACTGCGTCGTCTCGACGCTCGAAGGCAGCCAAATCGCCGCTGCAGTGTACTTGTCGTTCATCTCCGTCTATCAGTGTTGTGGTAATCCTCACATGTGCGACGTACTGCCCATCGGCTCTACGTGGTGTCGGATCGATTCGGAATCGCGTCGAATTGAAGAGCATTTGCCCCTCCAAATTTGTGGTCGTCGCGGACTGAGTTGGAAGCGGGGCTGCGGGAAAGAGAGTCGGGTGTAACGGCGTATCATGATCCGGCTGGTTTCCTGAACGGATCTGCAACGCACCATTCCACCGTTTTTCTTCGCCGCGCGAGCGTAGCCACTATCACACATGGTCTCGAAGGTACCGAATGCACTTTATCCGTAGGCTCAACCGATTCACGAGCGTGCCTCGTGGACGGGCTGAGTCATCTCCAACGCCAGGAAGCCGTTCCGAGAGCGCGGTGGCGTCCACGGAGCGGACTGATTTCGCTATCTGAAGAGAAGCGTGACCTATCCAGACACGATCGCGCCACTCGCATTTCGCGCGATGGACGATAAGCCATGCCTGCAGTGATTCCACGAGCTGAACGGGTGACAGCCACGCCCGAGTTTTCCGTTTGGTGACGAGTTGAAGGACAACAAGGAAACAGAGCAAATCCACGTACCTGGTCACGACACGCATAGTTGGTCTTCTGGCTTTCGATGCTTGTTAATGCGTCAGCATCATCCTTGGATGCTGAGCGCCTTCTCTATGGCTGCAATCAATTTGAATGCATCGTCTCGGCCGATCAAGAGTCCGCGGCTGGTGTACTCACATCCGAATGCATAGAAGCTCGGCAGTAATGTCACCATGTCTTTCTGTCGATCGAAATCTACTTGGCATTTCGTCAACGGGAAAAACGGCGGAACGTCGGCCGGCATGTTGGACACGTTGTTCTCCTAGTACATTTTGCGTGGGGGCAACATGCGCTTCGCTCGCAGGCGCTGCCTAGCAACGGCACTGGCTTTTTTTCGCTTGCGTTCTGTCGTGGGCTTTTCGTAGCCGGTGCGACTGCGCAATTCGCGAATCAACCCGGTTCTCTCGATGTTGCGGCGGAATCGCCGCAGCGCGACATCGATCGGTTCGTTGACTTTCAACGTGATGGTCGTCATGGTTGTCCTGTTTGGTAACGTTCGAATAAAAATTAGCCGAGTCGTGTCATGACGGCGCTTGCTATCTCGTCGGACTCAAATTCCGAATGTCCGGCACCGATCGATAGCGCGCGTATTGCTACGAACATTTGCAACTCTTGCTGGTGACACAGCGCCGAATCAGAGATGCCGACGAGCGAGACCGTGTTGGTCCATGCGATCTCACGTCGCCTGATCAATGCGAGCAGTTCGTCGATGATCATTTTGTTCTCCAAATTGCTGATACATCGCATCAGCATCGCGAGCTTCCTTACCCTGCGCTCGAAAAAAATCCCTGCGTTTCGCGATTGTCGTCGATGATGTTCTCGGCATAGCGCAGCGATGCGCGACGTGCGTCACCGGCGGTATCGAACGGCGTGTTATTGCGAAGCCTGAAGGTCTGGCTTTGCGTCAGCGTGTCCGTGACACCGCGAAGACAAATCTTGACTGCTGCGTCGAAGCCGGCATCGTAGTTGTGCGGGGCTCCATTCGCCGCCGGAACGTGAGGGTAAATCAATGGATAAATCTCGAATCCGCGGTAGACATGCGTGCTCATGACAAACTCCTAGTGTTCGACCACGGCCAACAACGCGGGCGAACTCGTCCGACCGACATCCGTCCATCGTCGGGCGGGCCGGTGGTGGGGTGAAAGGGTCAACGTTGCGGCGCGGAGGAGGGGTGATGCAGCGAGCGCGCGATGGTGGAGAGGGGAGCGCTCGGAGGGCTAGCGATCGCTCGGATGAGTCCATCATACGCGCATCGATTGTTGGGCGTCCAACTTATTCCCATTTCATTCAACGGCACATCAGGCGCGCTGGCAACTGGATCGCGAGCGGCGCCGCTTCACGCCGCAATCGGGTTGCGCGACAACGACTGCTGCGTATGCAGCCGCGATCGCGCTCGCTATTGCGGGGGCGTCGTGCGCTTTTTGGGGTGTAATTTCGTGACTGACGACTGTTTGGGTGGCACCCAGTTCAACGCCGTGCCGAGCTTGGGCAACATCACTGGCTGCTTGGTACGTGGAGGCGCCTTGTTGCCGCGAGGCTGATTTCGTGTCATGGAGTTTTCCTGCCGCGTCGTGTGCGCGATCCTATGAGCATGGCTTGTCTGATCGCTCATGCTCGGCGGAACGCGCGCACTATGAGGGGCGTAATCTTGCATCCGGATACAACGCGATGCGAAACGGACAGCCCCTGCGTGCCTGTCTCGAGACTCGTAGCGTCTGCGAGGCCGTGCATGGCATAAAGAGCGGTGGTAACGCACCGCTCTGGTTGAGGGCTTAAGACGATTACAGCGGGGTGATGTTCGACGCCTGCAGGCCCTTGGGGCCGCTCTTAGTCTCGTAGCTGACTTTCTGGCCTTCGGCCAGGCTCTTGAAACCGTCGCCGCGAATCTCGGAGAAGTGGGCGAACAGATCGTCACCGCCGCCGTCGGGCGTGATGAAACCGAAGCCCTTGCTGTCGTTGAACCACTTGACGGTACCGGTATCCATGTTAGATCTCCTGAGAATGGACGAGCGTATGCGTCGCGAACGAACGCGGAAAAATAATCAAGAGGGGAGGACAACGAATACCGCAGGTCGCGGTCGATGATGAGCAGCAGTCGCGCTTCTTGAATACTTCACGGCCGACACTACGCGCCGTGAAGGATGGTGTCAAGCGGTTTCGGTCGAGGGGCAGAACGTGACCTTTGCTCGTTCTCGGCTGATCTCGGGTCAGATTGGCATGCTGTGGCGAAAACGGGTATTCCTTTTCGATTCGATGCTACCTACATCGTGGATAGGGAATTCGTGGCGCGCGCCAATCATTGAAGCACCGGTCGACTTGGCAGTAACTTGAAGTGCGCCATACCGAGTCGAGCGACATTGTTTGAGCTGCCGAATCGAAGCAGTTACAAGATTGCTGTTGACGCTGGTGCTACCCATCAGCAACTTGTTGCTGGGTATGCTGGGTCACGACATGCGCTCGCCTCTGCACACGATTCAGCTCACGGCGTCCTATCTAGCGGCGCTCAATGCGGGAGAGGACGTATCGGCGGCGGCCGCTCGGCTGATCAGGCGCGGTCGCCGCATGCACGGTTTCCTCGACGATCTCAGCGATTTCAATCGGACTCAGCTTGGGCCAGGCATCAACGTTGTTCGACGGAATGTCGATCTCGCGCATACGCTCACCAATGTGGTCGACGAATTGCAGGCCGCTCACCCTGACCGTCAAATCAATCTCGATATAAGCGGCGACCTTCGAGGTGAGTGGGATGATCAACGCATGCAGCAGTTATTGACTAACTTGGTCAACCACGCCGTCAAGTACGGAACACCGAATACGCCGGTACGGGTGACAGCAGCGTCGTCTGACTCGGAAGTACTGATCGAGGTCGGGAACTGCGGACCCGCCATCGATCAGGTCGCGGACGCAGCGCATCGACGGTTTGCGGGAACTGACGCGCGACCGGGTGGCGAGCCTCAAACTGCGGCGCGAAGCCAACGGATGAATCTCGCCATAGTGCCGCTCGGTCCACGTTTTCCGCTCTTTCTCCAGCCATTCTTCGCTGACGGCTCGGAAAGTTGCTTTGCCCTCATCGATACGCGCGGACAGCGCTTCCTGACGCGCGTGTGAAGGATGCAGCCCCTTCTTCACAAGCGCGCGGGCATCGTCTCTCGCTCCGCGCGCGTCTTGTAGACTGACGGTAGGGTATTCGCCGATCGCGAATACGTTCTCCTTTCCGGCAATCCTGTATCGGTATCGCCAGAGCTTCGAGCCTGATGGGCGCACCTCAAGATACAGTCCATTGGCGTCGGTAAGTTTGGTAGGCTTGTTGCCTGCTTTCGCTTGTCGGATCTTGACGTCTGTAAGTGGCACGGTGAAAAAGCGGGTATCGTCGTTGGAAGTTTGAAATTGTCCCCGCTTTGATACTCGCTTTTTCCTCGGCTGGGTGCGATTTTCGACGAACATGAGCGAACGATGAAAGGGCGGTTGACGCCTGACTGGTAAGGGTTTTGGGCGAATCGCCGAACCAACGCGAACAGGAGCGAACAAAGTGATCAGACATATCGTGATGTGGAAGCTGAAGGAATCGGCCGAAGGCGGCACGCGTGCGCAGAACGCACTCAAGCTGAAGGAAAAGCTCGAAGGCTGCCGCGACCTCGTGCCGGGCATCCTGCAACTCGACGTCGGCATCGCGACGCCGGGACTCGAAGCCACGTCGGACGTCGTGCTCGTGTCCGATTTCACGGACCAGGCCGCGCTCGATGCGTACCAGGTGCACCCGGTTCACCAGGAAGTGAAGAAATTCATCGTGGCGGTGGCCGAATCGCGTCAGTGCGTCGACTATCTCTCGGAAAGCGCAGCACGATGAGCGACGCGGCATCCCCGACGGACGGTCCGTCGATCGAAAGCCCGTTCGTCGATCTGCTCGGCGTGCGGCTCGTGTCCGCGAAGGACGGCGCGAGCGAGATCGTGCTGCCGCTCGACGAGCGGCACATGAACACGTGGAGCATCGCGCACGGCGGCGTGACGATGACGCTGTCGGACATCGCGCTCGCGATGGCCGCGCGCAGCCTGACCGACGACGGCGTCGGCGTCGTCACGGTCGAGATGAAGGTGAACTTCATGCAGCCCGGGCGCGGCGAGTTGCGTGCGTACGGACGCGTGATGCATCGTTCGACGACGATGGCGTACTGCGAAGGCGAAGTGCGCGACAGCGACGGCAACTTCGTCGCGAAGGCGCTCGGCACGTTCAAGTACATGCGGCGGCTCGCGGTGGGCCGCGACATCAAGCGGCAACGCACGCGCACGGCGCCGGACGCGCAGCCCGGCCCGAGCGACGCGTAAGCGCCCGGACACACGGCGGCCCTGCCTCTCCCAGGCAGGGCCGTTTTGATTGAAGGCACGGGCTTCCGGCGCACCGCGCGACCGACCCGCGCGTGGCATCATGTGACGCTTGTCCGCTCACGGTGCCGCACGCGCCGTCCTCACCGATGCCGCTGAATCCGAAGATCGCCCAGGTGCTCGACATGGTCGAGCGCGCGAAACGTCCGTCGTATCACCACCAGACGCCGCAGCAGGCGCGCGCCGCGTATGAGAAGAGCGCGCCGATCCTCGACGTCGCGCCGGCGCCGATGCATTCGGTCGAGGCCTGCGTCGTGCCGACGCGCGACGGCCGCTCGATCGGCGCGCGGCTCTTCCTGCCGGTCGAGCCGAGCCTCGCCGAACCGCTGCCGGCGCTCGTCTATTACCACGGCGGCGGCTTCACGGTCGGCAGCGTCGATACGCACGACGCGCTGTGCCGGATGTTCGCGCGCGACGCGCAGTGCGCAGTGCTGTCGGTCGACTACCGGCTCGCGCCCGAACACCGGTTCCCGACCGCGGTGAACGACGCCGACGACGCATTGCGCTGGCTGCATCGCGAAGCGGCCGCATTCGGCATCGACGCCACGCGGCTCGCGGTGGGCGGCGACAGCGCGGGCGGCACGCTCGCGACCGTCTGCGCGGTGCTCGCGCGCGACGCGGGCATCGACCTTGCGCTGCAGATGCTGATCTATCCGGGCGTGACGGGCTACCAGGACACCGAATCGCATGGACGGCTCGCGAACGGCTACCTGTTGACGCAGGACACGATCCAGTGGTTCTTCACGCAATACGTGCGCGATCGGTCCGACCGCGACGACTGGCGCTTCGCGCCGCTCGACGGCACGCGCGATGCGCCGTCGTTCGGCGGGGTCGCGCCGGCCTGGATCGCGACCGCCGAATACGATCCGCTGAGCGACGAGGGCGCCGCGTACGCGGACAAGCTGCGTGCGGCCGGCAATACGGTCACGCTGGTCTGCTATCCGGGGATGATCCACGAGTTCTTCAAGATGGGCGGCTACGTGCCCGAGGTGCGGGCCGCGCATGCCGACGCGGTGGCGGCGCTCAGGGCCGCATTCGACGACGTTTGACGGCGGCGGCGCCCGGCGCCGCGCGGAGGGAGCGATGACCGACGGCTGGGTGGAAACGGGCGACTGGGCGGTGCTGGGCGGCGATGCCGCACGGATTCGCGATGCGGTGTTCGTGCGCGAGCAGCGGATTCCGCCGGAATGGGAGCTCGACGACGAGGATCCGCTGTCGCTGCACGCGGTTGCCTACCGGGTCGATGCGGCGACCGGCGCACGCCGCGCGGTCGCGACGGGGCGGTTGCTGCGCACCGGCACGATCGGCCGCGTCGCGGTGCTGGCCGACGCGCGCGGGCAGGGCGCCGGATCGGCCGTACTGCATGCGCTGCTGGACGCGGCGCGGCATCGCGGCGAGCCGGTCGTGCGGCTCTACGCGCAGGATGCCGCGGTGTCGTTCTATGTGCGGCACGGCTTCACGGCGATCGGCGAACCGTTCGTCGAAATCGGCGTGCCGCACGTCGAAATGGCGCGCGCGCCCTAGCGCCGCACGCGCGGCAGGCTCAGCGCGGTCGCGTCGCGTCGATGTCGAACGTGAACGCGCGCTCGAAACTACCCGGGCGAACGGTGCGGTGCGAGCCGTCGTCGTCGCAGCGTTCCTTGATGTCGACCGTCAATCGCACGCCTTCCTTCATCGTCACGCGCAGCGCGGTCGTGCCGCGCGTGCCGTATTCGGGCGTCTCGATGAACGCGGCCGACAGCGCACGCTCGCGCTCGATCGGAATGCCGGTATGCGGCAGCGCGTCGTCGTCCGCGACATGCGGATCGCGCATCAGCTCGATCAGCTCGTCGAGCGACGGGGTCGGGTTGTCGGTCAGCAGCGTGCCGAGTTCCGCGCGCTTGCGCACGACTTTAGGCCAGGGCGTATCGAGCCGCGCATTCGACAGCGCATGCACGCCGGCGTCGATCGCGACCGGCGCGGCCACGCCGGTTTCGCCTTCGGCCGCGCGGTTGCAGAACCACGCGAGCTCGCGCCGCTTCCAGTCGCCGACCAGCAGGTTGAAGCCGTTGTACACGGCCGAGTGCTCGGCCAGTTCGCCGAGGTAATCGAGTGGCGCGACGGACGGGCTGCGGAGGAAATCGGACACGAGCTTGCCGCGGGTCGGCGCGCCCGCGCGAATGTCGAACGGCGCACGGTAATTGGTCAGGGCCGCGAAGCGGCCGTCGCGCGACACGCCGAGCCACGTGCCGCCCGCTTCGAGATCGCGGCCGGCGAGCACGCCCGGCACATCCTCCCACCACGAAAGCGGCGCACTCGTACGGCGAAAGAATTCGTCGCGGTTGGCGATCAGGGTAAAGACGGGACCGGCGGCGGCATCAGGCTGCCAGTCGAAGGCAATCAGACACATCGGGCGAATCTCTCGCAGGAAACATCGCGCACCGGCCGCCATCTGCGAACCGGCGTGCGAACGGGTTGTCAGTGCATCACGCTTCCGTCGGCCACGCGTATGGCAGCGCGTCGAATGCGAGCGCCGGACCGTCGGCCGAACCGAGGTGCACCGTGCCGCTGTCGAGCGCGGCCAGCTTGATCTCGACGAGCGTGTCGACGCCGCCCGCAGGCGCGGCCGCCGCGTTGACGATCATCCCGCACGGCTGGCCCGGGTCGTCGCTGTGGAACAGCTCGACGCCGGCATGCACGGTGTCGGTCTCGCCGGCAATGTGCGCGAGCGCGGTACGGCGCTTGATCGTGCCGCGATACTGGCTGCGCGCGACGATTTCCTGGCCCGGGTAGCACCCCTTCCGGAAGTTAACGGCGCCGATCACGTCGAAGTTGACCATCTGCGGCACGAACTGTTCGACGGCCGGCTGCGTGATGCGCGGCTCGCCCGCGCGCACGTCGAGCCAGTCCCATACAGCCGGCGACACGACCGGCAGCGTGCCGGCGAGCGCGGCGAGACGCGCGTCGACTTCCGCGCGAGGCCCGATCCACAGGTAGCGCTTGCGTCCGGCTGCATCCGGCACGCGGATCAGCGCCCCGGCCGGGCCGTCGACCTTCACGTGCACGCCGTCCGGCAGCGCGTCGAAAATGCCCGACAGCGCATCGCGCACGTCGCCCGCGAAGCCGATCACCGCGAGCGCGTCGCTCGCGTCCGTCAGCTTCGCCTTCGCGCGCAGCACGAACATCGACAGCCGTTTCTGCACGGCGGCCTGGACGTCCTTCGAGACCAGCAGCCGCACGCCGTGACCGGCGCGCCACGCGAGGAACGACGCGAGCAGGCGGCCCTTCGGCGAGCAATAGCCGGACAGGCGCGCACTCGCGGCATCGAGATGTTCGATGTCGTTGGTGAGCTGGCTGTGCAGGAACGTCGCGGCGTCGTCGCCGGCCACGTCGATCACGCCGAACTGCGCAAGCGGCATGCAGGCGCCCGGCGCGTCGAAATCGGCGGCGGACGGGCGGGGGAAAACGGGGAGCGAGACGGATGCGACCTGGGCAGCCGGTGAAGCGAACGGTGTGCTCATGGAATGAGGGAACAGTCAACCCTGACTTTGACGAAGGCGAGCAAGTATTATATGGGTCTTACCTGAGTCACGTTTCCATGTCCCTACTGAAGAAATGCGCCGCGACGGTCGTGGCGCTGGCCGTCGTTGTGGCCGCTGCCGGCGCGGGCGGCGGGTATTACTGGGCGACCCGGCCGCTGCTGCTGGGCGCCGCATCGCTCGACGTCACGATCAAGCCGCGCAGCAGCGTGAAGAGCGTCGCGCTGCAGCTCAAGCGCGGCGGCGTGCCGGTCGAGCCGCTCGGCTTCGTCGCGATGACGCGCCTGCTCGGGCTGTCGAGCCGGCTCAAGTCAGGCAACTACGAATTCAAGACCGGCGTCACGCCGTACGACGTGCTGCAGAAGATCGCGCGCGGCGACGTGAACGAGTACGTCGCGACGGTGATCGAGGGCTGGACCTTCAAGCGGATGCGCGCGGAACTCGACGGCAATCCCGATCTCGCGCACGCGACGGCCGGCATGAGCGATGCCGAACTGCTGCGCGCGATCGGCGCACCGGACAACGCGATCCAGCGCGGCAGCGGCGAGGGGCTGTTCTTCCCCGACACCTACCTGTTCGACAAAGGCACGAGCGACCTGAACATTTACCGGCGTGCATACCACCTGATGCAGACGCGCCTCGACGAAGCGTGGGCCGCGCGCGTGCCGGGGCTGCCGTACAAGACGCCTTACGAAGCGTTGACGATCGCGTCGATCGTCGAAAAGGAAACGGGCCACGCGGCCGATCGCGCGTTCGTCGCGGCCGTGTTCGCGAACCGGCTGCGCATCGGAATGCCGCTGCAGACCGATCCGTCGGTGATCTACGGCCTCGGCGACGCGTACGACGGCCGCCTGCGCAAGCGCGACCTGCAGGCCGACACTCCTTACAATACCTATACGCGCCGCGGGCTGCCGCCGACGCCGATCGCCCTGCCGGGCGTCGCCTCGCTGCAGGCGGCGATCAATCCGGCCCAGACGAGCGCGCTCTATTTCGTCGCGAAGGGCGACGGCACGAGCGTGTTCTCGGACACGCTCGGCGATCACAACAAGGCCGTGGACAAGTACATACGAGGTCAATAATGGCGAGCGGTAAATTCATCACGTTCGAAGGCATCGACGGGGCCGGGAAGACCACCCACCTGCAATGGTTCTGCGAACGCCTCCAAACCAGGCTGGCCGCGAGCGGCCGGCAGGTCGTCGTTACCCGCGAGCCGGGCGGCACGCAACTCGGCGAGAAGCTTCGCGAGATCCTGCTGAACCAGCCGATGGATCTCGAGACCGAAGCGCTGCTGATGTTCGCCGCGCGCCGCGAGCACCTCGCGCTCGTGATCGAGCCCGCGCTCGCTCGCGGCGACTGGGTCGTGTCCGATCGCTTCACCGACGCGACCTTCGCCTACCAGGGCGGCGGCCGCGGGCTGCCGCGCGACAAGCTCGAGACGCTCGAGCGGTGGGTGCAGGGCGGTTTCCAGCCCGACCTGACGGTGCTGTTCGACGTCGCGCCGCAGGTGGCGAGCGAGCGCCGCGGCGCCGCGCGCATGCCCGACAAGTTCGAAAGCGAGTCGGACGCGTTTTTCTCGCGCACCCGCGGCGAATACCTGCGGCGCGCGGAAGAGGCGCCGCATCGCTTTGCGATCGTCGACGCGACGCAGACGATTCCCGAGATCCGCCAGCAGCTCGAACGCGTGCTCGCCGCGCTGTAACACGAAGGAACGCACCACATGATCTATCCGTGGCAGACCGACGACTGGAACCGCCTGCAGCAATTGCGCGCGCAGTGGCCGCATGCGCTGCTGCTGCACGGCCAGGCCGGGATCGGCAAGCTGCAGTTCGCGCAGCATCTCGCGCAGGGCTTCCTGTGCGAAGCGCCGCGGCCGAACGGCGAGCCGTGCGGCACCTGCGCGGCCTGCACGTGGTTCGCGCAGGGCAACCATCCGGACTACCGGATCGTGCTGCCCGAGGCGCTCGCGGGCGAAGCGCCGGGTGCGGCCGACGACGCGAAGCCGACCGACGCGGACGAAGGCGGCAAGAAGACGCGCGCGCCGAGCAAGGAGATCAAGATCGAGCAGGTGCGTGCGCTGCTCGACTTCTGCGGGGTCGGATCGCACCGCGGCGGTGCGCGCGTCGTCGTGCTGTATCCGGCCGAGGCGCTGAACGTCGCCGCGTCGAACGCGCTGCTGAAGACGCTGGAGGAGCCGCCGTCCGGCGTCGTGTTCCTGCTGGTGTCGGCACGCATCGACCGGCTGCTGCCGACCATCATCAGCCGCTGCCGGCAGTGGCCGATGACCGTGCCGGCGCCCGACGCGGCCGCGGCGTGGCTCGCGGGGCAGGGCGTCGACGATGCGCGCGCGCTGCTCGCGGAGGCCGGCGGCGCGCCGCTCGCCGCGCTGGCGCTGGCGAGCGACGAGAACCGCCCGCTGCGCGATTTCACGCTCGGCCAGCTCGCGGCCGGCGCCGCGTGCGATCCGTTCGCCTGTGGCGAGACGCTGCAGAAGCTGCCGGTGCCGCTGGTGCTCGGCTGGCTGCAGCGCTGGCTCTACGATCTGCTCGCACAGCGGATGGCGGGTGCGCCGCGCTACTTCCCGATGCAGGCGGCCGCGCTCGCGCGTTGCGCGCAAGCCGTCGACGCGAATGCATTCGCGCGCTTCATGAAGGCCGTGACGCGCCAGCGGACGGTCGAGAACCATCCGCTCAATGCCCGGCTCGTATTCGAGGAACTGTTTCTCGGTTATCGGGAAATGTTCGCGTGAGCGCGTATCGTTTCCTCGTAGTGGAGAAACGATTGCCGGCGAGCGCATGAGCGCCCGTCTTACGAATTCAGGAAACACGATGTTCGTCGATTCTCACTGCCACATCAATTTCAAGGGTCTCGCCGACCGCCTGCCGGCCGTGCTGGAGAACATGCGCGAGCACGACGTCACGCACGCGCTGTGCGTGTCGGTCGACTTCGAGACGTTGCCCGACGTGCTCGCGATCGCGCAGGCGCACGACAACGTGTACGCGTCGGTCGGCGTGCATCCGGATCACGAGGACGCACGGGAGCCGACGCTCGCGGAACTGATCGAGCTGGCCGCGCACCCGAAGGTCGTCGCGATCGGCGAGACGGGCCTCGACTACTACCGCCTCGAAGGCCGCTCGATCGCCGACATGGAATGGCAGCGCGAACGCTTTCGCACGCACATCCGCGCGGCGACCGCGACGATGAAGCCGCTGATCATCCATACGCGCTCGTCGTCGGACGACACGCTGCGGATCATGGCCGAGGAGCGCGCGGACGTGCCGGGCGGCGTGATGCACTGCTTTACCGAGCCGTGGCCCGTCGCCGAACAGGCGCTCGCGCAGAACTTCCATATCTCGCTGTCGGGCATCGTCACGTTCAAGAACGCGACCGACGTGCAGGACGTCGCGCGGCGCGTGCCGCTCGAGCGGCTGCTGATCGAAACCGACTCGCCGTACCTCGCGCCGGTGCCGTATCGCGGCAAGCCGAATGAACCTGCGTACGTCAGCCATGTCGGACGCTTTATCGCATCCGAGCGCGGCATCGCCGTCGAGGCACTCGCCGATGCGACGACACAGAACTTTTTCCGGCTGTTCAAGATCGCCCGCTAACGACGCGCGGCCAGCCGACAACCCAGGGAAGGAGCCCACAACAATGACGAAGCCGACCACATACCTGCCCAAGCGCGCACTCGTCGCCGCCGCGCTCGTCGCGAGCGGCCTGTTTGCCGCCGCCGGCGCGCATGCCGAGTCGCTCGACGCGATCGTCAAGGCGGTCAAGTTCGACGACATCGCCGACATCGGCAAGCAGCTCAAGAGCGGCAAGCTCGATCCGAACACGCTCGCGCCGAACGGCGACCCGATCCTGGTGATCGCCGCGCGCGAAAAGTCCGACAAGGTTGCCGCGGCGATCGCCACGACGCCGAACGTCGACCTCGAGAAGGAAGACAAGGCCGGCGAGAACGCGCTGATGCTCGCGTCGCTGAACGGCGACGTCGGGCTCGTCAAGCTGCTGATCGACAAGGGCGCGGAAGTCAGCAAGAAGGGCTGGGCGCCGCTGCACTACGCGGCCACCAACGGCCAGGACGAGGTCGTCAGGATCCTGCTCGACCACGACGCGTATATCGACACCGCGTCGCCGAACGGCACGACGCCGCTGATGATGGCCGCGCGCGGCAACCACGCGACGACGGTCAACCTGCTGCTCGACCAGGGTGCCGATCCGCAGGTGAAGAACCAGCTCGGCATCACCGCGCTCGAGTTCGCGAAGCACTACAAGGCGCCGGACGCGATCGACATCCTGAGCAAGCGGACGGTGCGGGTCGGCGCGTCGGCGCCGGCAGATGCGCAAAAGAGTGCAAAATGAGGGTTTCGGCGCGGCGGCGCAGCGCCCGGCCGGCCGGATTCCGGCCGGCAGCGGGCGTCCGGCCGCCGCGCCGGTCAGCGCAGCAAGCGGCCCGAGGCCGCATTGACATAAGGAACACCATGTTGCGGGCTATGTTTTGTGCCGCGGCGTTTGCCGTGCCGTTGTCGGCGGCGGCTTTCACGGGCGCGGATCTCGACCGGCTGTGCGCGAAGACGGACGTCAAGTCGCGGGCGTCGTGCGCGGCCTACATCGAGGGCGCCGCCGATGGCGTCTACAACACGATCGACGCGAT
This sequence comes from Burkholderia sp. Bp8998, assembly GCF_003854235.1. Classification (NCBI taxonomy): domain Bacteria; kingdom Pseudomonadati; phylum Pseudomonadota; class Betaproteobacteria; order Burkholderiales; family Burkholderiaceae; genus Burkholderia; species Burkholderia sp. Bp8998. The sequence goes on along the minus strand of NZ_QTQF01000011.1, from coordinate 104,957 downwards.
CGGCGGCACCACAGGGCCGCGCGTCGGGCAGTATTTCTGCCTGCCGCCCGACATCCGGGCGCAGCAGATGACCGACGCGGTGCGCAAGTACATCGCGGAGAACCCGAAGCTGGCCGACTACAACGCGAGCACCGCGGTGTCGCTCGGTCTCGGCAAGGCGTTTCCGTGCAGGAGCGGCAACTGATCTGATGCCGGTCCGGGCGCGCGTCGCCCGGACGTCGCCGACGCATCCTGGACGAGGCCGCTGCGTCTCACAACCGAAGTATCCCGGGCGCCGATGATTTCAATCGAGGAAGTGCGGCGCATCGCCGATGCGCCGCTGCATACGTGGCTCGGCACGCTGTGCGTGTCGGTCATCGTCGTACTCGTCGTCGTGATCGTGCATCGTCTCGGTGCGCGCATCGTCAAGCGGATCGCGCAGCCGTATCCGCTGATGACCGTGATCCTGCGCTACATCGACAAATCGTCGCTCGTCACGCTCGGACTGCTGGCGCTGGAATTCCTGTGGGTCCAGGCGGACGACGGCATGTCGTTCGTACGCGGAATGCGTACCGCAGCCGCGGTCGGCTCCATCGTGTCGCTGACCTGGCTGCTGGTGCGGCTCGTGGCCGGGGTCGGCGATGCGATCGTCCGGGCCCATCCGATGGATGCGGCCGACAACCTCCACGCGCGGCGCGTCCACACGCAGGCCAAGGTGCTCGTGCGCACCGTGATGGTACTCATCGTGATCATCGGCACGGGTGCCGCGTTGATGACGTTCCCGAACGTGCGGCAGATCGGTGCGAGCCTGCTGGCGTCGGCGGGCGTCGCGGGGCTGGTTGCCGGTATCGCCGCGCGGCCGGTGCTCGGCAACCTGATCGCCGGGCTGCAGATCGCGCTCACCCAGCCGATCCGGCTCGACGACGTCGTCGTGATCCAGGGCGAATGGGGCCGCATCGAGGAAATCACTGGCTCGTTCGTGTCGGTGCGGCTGTGGGACCAGCGCCGGCTCGTCGTCCCGCTGCAGTGGATCATCGAAAACCCGTTCACGAACTGGACGCGCAGCAGCTCGGAGATCATCGGCACGGTGTACCTGTCGGTCGACTACCGCACGCCGCTCGCGCCGCTGCGCGAGGAGCTCGCGCGGCTCGTCCACGCGGCGCCCGAGTGGGACGGCCGCGTGCAGGTGCTGCAGGTGACCGACGCGACCGAGCGCACGATGCAGCTGCGCGCGCTCGTCAGCGCGGTCGACTCGTCGGCTTGCTGGGACCTGCGCTGCCGCGTGCGCGAGGGCCTGATCGCGTACCTGCAGGCGCGTTTTCCGCAATGCCTGCCGCGCAGCCGGATGGAGCTGTATCCGCACGATTCGGCGCCGGGCGAGCCGAGTCCCGAACGGCCGCATGCGCGGGCGCCCGCCGCCAGCACGGCGGCCAACACCGCGGCCGATCCGAGGGCCGCCGAAGGCCGCTGAACGCGCGCCGTTACCCCATTACCCGTTACGTGCTGCCATTGACGCCATGACCGCGCTGAAGACGCTCGCCATCGCTAACTACCGCTCGCTGCGCGAGCTGTTCGTGCCGCTCGCGGCGCTCACCGTCGTCACGGGGCCGAACGGCAGCGGCAAGTCGAGCGTGTACCGTGCGCTGCGGCTGCTTGCCGACACCGCGCAGGGCCGCGTGATCCCGTCGCTCGCGCGCGAGGGTGGGCTGCCGTCGACGCTGTGGGCCGGCCCCGAACGCTTTTCGCGTTCGATGCTGAGCGGCGACGCGCCGGTGACCGGCACGGTGCGCAACGGGCCGGTGAGCCTCAAGCTCGGCTTCGCTTGCGACGATTTCGGCTATGCGATCGATCTCGGCCTGCCGGTCCCGAGCCGTTCACAGTTCGCGCTCGACCCCGTCGTGAAGCGCGAATGCATCTGGGGCGGCGCGCTGCTGCGCCCGTCGACGCTGCTGGTCGACCGGCAGGGTGCGCAGATTCGCACGCGCACCGGATCGGGCGACTGGCACACGGTGCCGCAGCCGGTCGCGAGCTTCGACAGCATGATGACCGAGTTCGCCGATCCGGTCGGCGCGCCGGAGATGATCGCGGTGCGCGAGCGGATCCGGTCGTGGCGCTTCTATGATCATTTCCGGACCGATGCTCAGGCGCCGGCCCGGCAGTCGCACATCGGCACCCACACGCCGGTGCTGGCGGACGACGGTGCCGACCTGGCCGCCGCGCTGCAGACGATCCGCGAGATTGGCGACGCCGCCGCGCTCGATGCGGCGATCGACGACGCGTTCCCCGGCGCGTCGATCGACATCGACAACCCGGGCGGCCGCGGCCGCTTCGACGTGCTGATGCGCCAGCCGGGGCTGCTGCGGCCGCTGTCGGCCGCCGAGCTGTCGGACGGGACGCTGCGCTACCTGCTGCTCGCGGCCGCGCTGCTGACGGCGCGGCCGCCCGCGCTGATGGTGCTGAACGAACCGGAGACGAGCCTGCATCCCGATCTGCTGCCGGCGCTCGGCCGCCTGATCGCCCAGGCCGCGCGGCGTTCGCAGGTGCTGGTCGTGTCGCACGCGGCGCGGCTCATCGCGACGCTCGAACGCGAGGCCGGCTGCGAGTCGCTCGTGCTCGACAAGCAGCTCGGCGCGACCGTGCTCGTCGATGCGGACACGCGCGACCTGCCGCCGTGGAAGTGGCCGTCACGCTGACGGGCGTGGCGGTGTGCGTGCGGCCGCGTCGGCGGCAAGCCGCCGGTAGCCCGCGGCGCCGGTCCGGCTGTGCCGATGCGGTTCTGGCGGCCCTGAGCGCGAATGTATCCGGTCTGTAACAACCCCCATAAAATGAAAGGCCGGTGCTGACGGGCATCGGAATCGCGAATAATAATGAGATATTCGGCCGGCGCGATGCCGGCCGCGCGCTGCACGGAGCCGCAGGTGCGCACGGCCCCGGTGCCGGCCGACCGAGGACACAGGAGACGTGGACCATGAGAATTGCCCAGATCGCCCCGCTGACCGAATCCGTGCCGCCGAAGCTGTACGGCGGCACGGAGCGCGTCGTGTCCTACATCACCGAGGCGCTCGTCGACCTCGGCCATGACGTGACGCTGTTCGCCAGCGGCGATTCGACAACCCGGGCCAGGCTCGAACCGGTGTGGCCGCGCGCGCTGCGGCTCGACTCGTCGATCCGCGACCGCGTCGCGCCGCACATGCTGCTGATGGAGACGGTCGCGCGCCGTGCGAAGGACTTCGACGTGCTCCATTTCCACATGGACTACTACTCGTTTTCGGTCTTCAACCGGCAGGAGACGCCATTCGTGACGACGCTGCACGGCCGGCTCGACCTGCCCGAGCAGCAGCCGGTGTTCGATACGTTCAACACCGCGCCGGTGATCTCGATCTCGAATTCGCAGCGCCAGCCGCTGCCGCAGGCGAAATGGCTGACGACCGTGTACCACGGGCTGCCCGACACGCTGTATCTGCCGCAGCCCGTCGAGCCGCGCTATCTCGCGTTCCTCGGCCGCATCTCCCCGGAGAAACGGGTCGACACCGCGATCCGCATCGCGCGCCAGTGCGGGCTGCCGATCCGGATCGCCGCGAAGATCGACGCGGCTGACCAGGAATACTTCGAACGGGAGATCGAGCCGCTGTTCGCGCTGCCGCACGTCGAATACATCGGCGAGATCGCTGACCACCAGAAGGCCGAATTCCTGTCGGGCGCGCATGCGCTGCTGTTTCCGATCGACTGGCCGGAGCCATTCGGGCTGGTGATGATCGAGGCGATGTCGTGCGGCACGCCGGTGATCGCGTTCAATCGCGGCGCGGTGCCGGAAGTGGTGGACGAGGGCGTGTCGGGCTTCATCGTCGAGGACGAGATCAGCGCGGTGGCCGCCGTGAACCGGCTGCACCTGTTGCCGCGCGCACGCGTGCGGCAGCGCTTCGAGGAGCGCTTCACGTCGCGGCGGATGGCGCAGCAGTACGTCGACGTGTACCAGTCGCTGATTCGTGCGCAGAAGCGCTCGCGCTTCAAGGTGATCGATTCGACGACCTGACGCGCGGTGTGCACGGATGAAAAAACGGCGATGCCCGCAAGGACATCGCCGTTTGCATGTCGCCCGCGCGCGGTGCGCACGGGCGAGGACGCCGCCGCGTCAGATCTTCAGCTTCGTGACCTTCGTGCCGTTGATCGACACGTCGCCCATCAGGCCGGCATTGGTCAGCACGATGACCTGGACCGGCGCGGTGGCCGTGGTCGTGTCGACCGCGCCGTTCGCGCCCATCTTCACGAGCGCGACCGATGCGCCGGCGCCGGCTGCCCAGCCGTCCGAGCCGCGGAATTCGTCGAGCGCTTCCTGCGTCATGAACAGGAACACGATCGCCTTCGACTGCGCGCCGGCCTGCAGGCCGACCGACAGCGACGACGTGTTGTAGTAGCCGACCGTGCTGCCGCCGACGCGCAGCGCGCCGTTGCCGGTCTGGCCGCCGACGATGAAGCCGGCCTGGATCACGTCGGGGAAGACCAGCACGCCGCGCGATTTCGCGACGAGTTCACGCGAACCCTTGACCGTGGAATACATGCGCGACAGCGTTGCATCGACGCTCGAGTCGATCGCCTGACGCTTCGACGCGTTGGTCGCCGCATTGTCGGGCTTGTCGGGGGTGGTGGTGCAACCGGTGAGCGCAAGGCTGCCGACGATCAGCGCCGCGGCGGCTTTCAGCACAAGATTCCGTTTTTGCATCGTTCTTCTCCATCGGGTGATGTTCGGAGTGAGCTTCGCTCAAGGAGCGGATCACGTCGGCAGTTATATCACAGCGGATTACAGCCTCATTTCGTTGCCGCGTGAAAAAGCGTCAAATCGTCGGGAGAATGTCGCGGCGTGCCAACGGAAAAATCGGCGCGCGCACGCCGGCGCATCGCGCGCGGCCGACGGCGGGCAGGAAAAACGGAAACCAGGCGCGGGACGGCGTGCGTCAATGCGTGACGGGCGGCACCGGCGGGGCGGGTGGCTTGATCGGCGGGCGCCGCAGCGCGCGCCGGATCAGCGCGATCACGACCCCGCACGCGAACAGGAACGCGGCCGGCACGACCCAGTAGCCGACGAACGCGTGCCACAGATAACCGGCGAGCGTATTGCGGCGCACCACGTATTCGTCGCGGGCCGCCTGCTGGCGTGCCGCGTTGGCGGCCAGCACGTCGGCCGGGCAGCCGGCCGCGCGCGCCGCGTCAGGATCCCCGTGGCACTTCGCGGCGGCGCCGGCCGCCTGCTGCGCATCGGTGAGCTGCCAGGTGGTCAGCGCGAGTTGCAGGTCGGCTTTGTTGTACGCCATTTCCTCGCGGATTTCGCGCACGGCGACGATCGCGACGGGCACGGCCCAGAACACGATCACGATCAGCCAGCGGCGGAACCAGCGGTGTTGTCTCCATGCCATCCATGCCTCCGTTTGACGCGGCGTGCGCGTCCGTCTCGAGGGCGGCCCGATGGCGCTTCTTGTACTTGGATGGGCCGCGTTGCAGCCATCATAGAAGAAATCGCGGCGAATTGCCGCACCATGTGGCGGCATTTATACGGCGTGCGGGGGAAGCGGGGCGGGAAGGCGGCGGCGCGTGTCGCGACGGCGGCAGCGACGGTGCCGGCAGCCGGATGGTACGGCAACGCATCCGGTGTCATCGCACGCGTCGATGCGCATGCAACGAAAACAAAAATGCCGCGCCCGCTGAAGCGGAGCGCGGCATTCGTGCGGGAGCGCCGGAACTCAGGCGGCCGGCTGGCTGCTCAGGCAGCTCTTCATGAACGCCTTGCGGTCGTCGCCCTTCTTGTCGGCGGCCTGGGTGTTACAGGCCTTCATCTTTTCCTGCTGCGACATCTTCTTCGCGGGCTTGGCCGACAGGCAGTCCTTCATGAACGCCTTGCGTTCGTCGCCCGTCTTGCCTGCGGCCTGGGTGTTGCAGGCCTTCATCTTGTCCTGCTGGCTGTTCGCCGCGAAAGCGGGGGAAGCCAGCATGCCGCCGAGAAGCACCGCGGCTACGAGCGATTGGATTTTCATTTCGACACTCCCATGGGGTGAATTGCGTTTTATATCGACGCCGCCACGAAGCCCGGCGCAACGGGAACAGGGCCACATCGCGCCGCGCGCTCCGATTATGGCAAATCAATGTGAAAACACCAAAACGGCATTCCTATAACGCGGCGGGCGGCGTGGCCGTTGACGGCGCGCGCCCGGCGGCGATCGGGACAAACCATGACGCCAGGTGTCCGGCTCCGGCCGTACCTACCGGCCGCCGGCCGCGAACCATTACAATCGCGGCCATGAATACTCCGAATCTTGCATCTCCTTCGTTCGCGCCGGCCCTGCCGCGCATTGCCGTACTCGCCACCGGCGGCACGATCGCCGGCGCCGCGCCGGACGCCGCCAGCACGGCCGGCTATCAGGCCGGCGCGCTCGGCGTCAATTTCCTGGTCGATGCGGTGCCGGCGCTCGCGTCGGTCGCGCGCATCGACGCCGAGCAGGTCGCCAGCATCGACAGCAAGGATCTCGCGCTCCCGCTGTGGAATACGCTCGCCGCGCGCATCGACGTGCTGATGGCCGATCCGGCGATCGACGGCATCGTGATCACCCACGGTACCGACACGCTCGAGGAAACCGCGTACGCGCTGCATCTGGTCGTGACCGGCGACAAGCCGGTCGTGCTGACGGCCGCGATGCGGCCGGCCACCGCGCTGTCGTCCGACGGCCCGCTGAACCTGCTGAATGCGGTGACGGTCGCCGCTCACCCGGCCGCGCGCGGGCAGGGCGTGCTCGTCGCGTTCAACAACCGGATCCATGGCGCGCGCGACGTCGTGAAGACGAGCACCTACGCGGTCGACGCATTCCAGTCGCCGGAGCTGGGCGCGCTCGGCTGGGTGCAGGACGGCCGCGTCGAATTCGCGCGCCGCGTGACGCGCTCGCGTGATGTGCAACTGGCGATCGCCGCGGCGTGGCCGCCGGTCGAAGTCGTCGCGAGCTATGCGGGCGTGACGCGCACGGCCGTCGACGCGCTCGTCGCGGCCGGCGTGCGCGGCCTCGTCGTCGCGGGCACCGGCAACGGGTCGATCCATGTGACGCTTCAGGCGGCGCTCATTGATGCGGTGAACGCGGGTGTTGCCGTGGTGCGCGCGTCGCGCGTCGGCTCGGGGCACGTGATGCGCAATGGCGCCGCGAACGACGATGCGCTCGGTTTCGTGAGTGCCGGGTCGCTGAGTCCGTTCAAGGCACGCGTGCTGCTGATGCTCGCGCTCGCGAACGGCATTCACGCGCGCGATGCGTTGCAACGCGCATTTGACACGCTGTGACCGATGGCCGCCGACCGGGCGGCACGCGGCGCGCATAAAAATGGCAGGCCGATGGCCTGCCATTTTTGCGTCAGTGCTGCGCGATTGCTCAGGACTGCGGCGGAATCACGAGCTTCTGGCCGGGATAGATCCGGTCCGGGCTCGACAGCATCGGCTTGTTCGCCTCGAAGATCGCCGGGTACTTGTTCGCGTCGCCATACACTTCCTTGGCGATCGCCGACAGCGTGTCGCCCGGCTTGACGTCGTGGTACTGAATTTCCGCATCGTCCGGCTGCAGATCGTCGTCGTTGACGCCCGCGACGCCTTGCACGTTGCCGGCCGCGACCTTGACCTTCGCCTTCGCGTCGAGATCCGCGACGCTGCCCGACAGCGTGACGGTGCGCGATGCGCCGTCGAACGCGACGGTCAGGTTCGACGTGTCGAGACCTTGCGTGTTGATGTAGTTCTTGATCGCATCGGCCGCGGTCTGGTTCGCGGCATTCGGATCTTCCGCTGCTTGCGCATCGGCATGACCCAGCAGTTTTTCACCCGCCTCTTTGATAAACGAAAGAAGACCCATCGCTGCACTCCCTAGGTGGTTGAAAAGAAAACGCGCCGTGAAGTGGCGAAAAAAACACCGCGCTGGGCGCGGTCACCGGAGTGAGCGCAAGCGCGGCGGATTTCTCGAAAGGCGTGGCGAAAGTGTAGGCGTTCATCACGACGATTGCATGAAAAATCGCACGCGTGAACGTAAAGAAATGTTATACGCGAAATCCGACAGGCGGACACCCGACGACGACGTCTGACCGACCAAGGCTTCCCCGGCGCCGCCGGGTGCCGCTGCGGACCCCACCACGCCGCTCTCAGCCCAGAGCGGCGTTTTTCGCCTCGTCGCGCACGCGTTTCAGCGATACGCGGCGGGGCGCCCCACCGTGATGCGCGCATCGGCGCGCATCGATGCGACCGGCCACGGCCGGATCGCGTGTGTTCGTCGCGCGCGTTCGCCGTTGCAGCGAAACGCGCGCCGTTGCGTCCGTGTTACGCGGCCGGCGTCTGGCCGATCTCGAAGTTCGACATGATCTCGAGCGCACGCACGAGTGCCGAGTGATCCCATGCCTTGCCGCCGTGCGATGCGCACACGCTGAACAGTTGCTGCGCGCTCGCCGTGTGCGGCAGCGCGAGGCCGAGCTTGCGTGCGCCGTCGAGCGCGAGGTTCAGGTCCTTCTGATGCAGCTCGATGCGGAAGCCCGGATCGAACGTGCGCTTCGTCATGCGCGCGCCGTGCACTTCGAGGATGCGCGAGGCCGCGAAGCCGCCCATCAGCGCCTGGCGCACGCGCTCCGGATCGGCGCCCGAGCGGGCGGCGAACAGCAGCGCTTCGCCGACCGCCTCGATGTTCAGCGCGACGATGATCTGGTTCGCGACCTTGCAGGTCTGGCCCGCGCCGTTGTCGCCGACGAGCGTGATGTTCTTGCCCATCTTCTCGAACAGCGGCTTCGCGCGCTCGAACGCCTGCTCCGGGCCGCCGACCATGATCGTCAGCGTCGCTTCGCGGGCGCCGACTTCGCCGCCGGACACCGGCGCGTCGAGGTAGTCGCAGCCGAGCGCGTTGATCTGCTTCGCGAATTCCTGCGTGTCGAGCGGCGAGATCGAGCTCATGTCGATCACGAGCTTGCCGGCCGTCAGGCCCTTCGCTACGCCGTCATCGGCGAACAGCACGTTACGCACGTCGGGCGTGTCCGGCACCATCGAGATGATGATGTCGGCGTTCTGCGCGACTTCGGTCGAGTTCGCGACGACCTTCGCGCTCGCGCGCAGGTCGTCCGGGATCGGGAACGCACCGTTCACGACGAGCTGATGATCCCCCTTGAGCAGGTTGCGCGCCATGTGCGCGCCCATGATGCCGAGGCCGATGAAACCGATGGTTGCCATGTGAAAGTCTCCTTGTAGGGGCGTATGCGGGAAGGGCGGATCTCAGGCGGCGCGACGCGCCGAGCCCGGTGCGCAGCCGGCGACGTCCTGCAGCCAGCCGAGCCCTTCGGTCGTGGTGGTGCGCGGCTTGTATTCGCAGCCGACGTAGCCGGCATAGCCGAGCCGGTCGAGCAGCGCGAACAGGAACGCGTAGTTGATCTCGCCCGTACCCGGCTCGTTGCGGCCCGGGTTGTCCGCGAGCTGGACGTGGCCGATCGATGCGAGATTGCGTTCGATCGTCGCGGCCAGTTCGCCTTCCATGCGCTGCATGTGATAGATGTCGTACTGCAGGAACAGGTTGTCCGAGCCGACCGCGCGGATCACGTCGAGCCCTTCGGACGAGCGGTTCAGCGCGAAGCCCGGGATGTCGAAGCTGTTGCACGGCTCGACCAGCAGGCGGATGCCTTCGCGCTTCAACGCGTCGGCGGCGAAGCGCAGGTTGTCGACGATCGTGACGAAGGTCTTGTCGCGCGCCGTGCTCGCCGACGGGATGCCGACGAGGCAGTTCAGCTGCGGCACCTTCAGCGCTTTCGCGTACTCGATCGCACGGCCCACACCTTCCTGGAACTCGCCGACGCGATCGGGCAGGCACGCGATGCCGCGCTCGCCCTGGTCCCAGTTGCCGGCGGGCAGGTTGTGCAGCACGAGGCGCAGGCGATGCGTCTCGAGCCGCTCGGCGAGTTCCTCTTTCGCGTACGGGTACGGGAACAGGAACTCGACGGCGTCGAAGCCCGCGTCCGCGGCCGCCTTGAAGCGATCGAGGAACGGCACTTCGTTGAACAGCATGGTCAGGTTTGCAGCAAACTTCGGCATGAGCTAAGCCTCTTCGGTCGGTCAGTCAAAAAATGTCGTGCGGATCAGTCGAGCATCGAGATCGCGGTCGGCGCGTGCTCGGCCTTTTCGGCGAGTTCCTCGAACTCGTTGATCGCGTCGATTTCGGTGCCCATCGAGATGTTCGTCACGCGCTCGAGGATCACTTCGACGACCACCGGCACGCTGAACTCTTCCGCGAGCGCTTGCGCCTGCTTCAGCGCCGGCTCGATCTCTTCCGGCTTGAACACGCGCAGCGCCTTGCAGCCGAGGCCTTCGGCCACCGCCACGTGATCGACGCCATAGCCGTTCAGCTCCGGTGCGTTGACGTTGTCGAACGCGAGCTGCACGCAGTAGTCCATGTCGAACGCACGCTGGGCCTGGCGGATCAGCCCGAGGTACGAGTTGTTCACGACGACGTGCACGTACGGCAGCTTGAATTGCGCGCCGGCGGCCAGCTCCTCGATCATGAACTGGAAGTCGTAGTCGCCGGACAGCGCGACGATAGGGCGGGTCGGGTCGGCGGCACGCACGCCGAGCGCGGCGGGGATCGTCCAGCCGAGCGGGCCGGCCTGGCCGCAGTTGATCCAGTTGCGTGCCTTGAACACGTGCAGGAACTGTGCGGCGGCGATCTGCGACAGGCCGATCGTGCTGACGTAGCACGTATCGCGGCCGAACACCTTGTTCATCTCTTCGTACACGCGCTGCGGCTTGACCGGCACGTTGTCGAAGTGGGTCTTGCGCTGCAGCGTGCGCTTGCGCGCCTGGCACTCGGACACCCATGCGCTGCGGTCCTTCAGCTTGCCGGCGGCCTTCCATTCCTGCGCGACCGCGACGAACAGCTCGAGTGCGGCCTTCGCGTCGGACACGATGCCGAGATCCGGGCCGAACACGCGGCCGATCTGGGTCGGCTCGATGTCGACGTGCACGAACTTGCGGCCCTTCGTGTAGACCTCGACGCTGCCCGTGTGGCGGTTCGCCCAGCGGTTGCCGATGCCGAGCACGAAGTCGGACGCGAGCATCGTCGCGTTGCCGTAGCGGTGCGACGTCTGCAGGCCGACCATGCCGGCCATCAGCGGGTGGTCGTCCGGAATCGCGCCCCACGACATCAGCGTCGGGATCACCGGCACGCCGATCGTTTCGGCGAACTGGACGAGCAGGTCTTCGGCCGCCGCGTTGAGCACGCCGCCGCCCGACACGATCAGCGGCTTGTCCGCGTCGTTGAGCATCGCGAGCGCCTTCTCGATCTGTGCGCGGGTCGCCGCGGGCTTGTAGACCGGCAGCGGTTCGTACGTGTCGATGTCGAATTCGATTTCGGCGAGCTGCACGTCGATCGGCAGGTCGACCAGCACCGGGCCCGGACGGCCCGAGCGCATCAGGTGGAAGGCCTGCTGGAACACGCGCGGCACGAGCGCCGGCTCGCGCACGGTGACGGCCCATTTGGTGACGGGCTTCGCGATCGACTCGATGTCGACGGCCTGGAAGTCTTCCTTGTACAGGCGCGCACGCGGTGCCTGGCCCGTGATCGCGAGGATCGGAATCGAGTCGGCCGACGCGGAGTACAGGCCGGTGATCATGTCGGTGCCGGCGGGGCCCGACGTGCCGATACACACGCCGATGTTGCCCGGTGCGGCACGCGTGAAGCCTTCGGCCATGTGCGATGCACCCTCGACGTGGCGGGCCAGCACGTGGCTGATGCCGCCCGACTTGCGCATCGCGGAATAGAACGGGTTGATTGCTGCGCCCGGCACGCCGAACGCGGTCTGGATGCCTTCCTTCTCGAGCACGAGTACGGCTGCGTCGACGGCTCTCATCTTGGCCATGAATGTCTCCTTGAATGTGCGGATCTTGCGAATCGGTCTGTTGGGAACACTTTAGGGACGCAGGAAAGGTTTGATAAGATCAGCCGAAGTCGCTTATTTCGAAACTAAAAGTATGGAATGACGGCCGGATGGGGCTTCCCGCCGGTGTCGGAGCCGGGACGGAGACGGGAGATGGATCGTTTCAAGCAGATCGAGACGTTCGTGCGGGTCGCGGATGCGGGCAGCCTCGCGGCGGCCGCGCTCGAGGAGGGCGTGTCGCCGGTGGTGCTCGGGCGGCGCATCGATGCGCTGGAGAAGCGCCTCGGCGTGAAGCTGATGTACCGCTCGACACGGCGGCTGGTGGTCAGCGAGGAGGGTGCGGCGTTCCTCGAGCGCTGTCGCGGGCTGCTGTCCGAATGGGACCAGGCCGAGAACGAACTGGCCGCCGGCCGGCGCGCGGTCAGCGGGCACCTGATCGTGTCCGCGCCGGCCGCGTTCGGGCGCAAGCACGTCGCGCCGCATGCACCCGGTTTCCTCGTCGACAAGCCGGAAATGCAGCTGTCGTTCAACCTGACCGATCGTGTCGTCGATCTCGTGCGCGAAGGCTACGACCTGTCGATCCGGATCGGCGGCTCGGTCGACCCGAACTTCGTCGCGGTGAAGCTCGCGTCGAACCGGCGCGTCGTATGCGGCACGCCCGACTATTTCCGCCGCCACGGCCGGCCAAAGTCGCTCGACGACCTCCTCAGGCACAACTGTCTCGCGTTCAACCTGCAGGGCGGCCAGAACCGCGGCTGGTATTTCCAGCGCCACGGCAAGATCGTGACGATGCGGGTGGCGGGCAACCTCGACTGCAACGATGGCGAGCTGCTGCATCGCTGGGTGGCGGAAAGCCTCGGGCTCGGCTGGCGTTCGACCTGGGAAATCGCCGCGCAGCTCGAAACGGGCGAACTCGAGACGGTGCTCGACGAATACGCGCTGCCGGACTACGACATCCTCGCGGTCTATCCGCAGCAGCGCTACGTGCCCGCGCGCGTGCGCTACTTCATCGATTACCTGCGCGAAGCGTATGCGCGCCCCGGATACTGGAGCAGCACGCCGTGACCGGTGCGGCACATCCCGGCAATTTTTTGCGCATCGTCGGCTTCGTGCGGGAATAAACTCGACGCAGCGGCGGTAAGGTCATCGAGTGCGCATGCTGCCGGTCTGTCCGGGCACCGGGCGCGGAACGGGCGCGGCATCGGCCGCCGGGACCAGGGAGGTCATGTGGGGCAAGCCGGACAGGCGGTCGACGAACGGGCAGAGGACGACGCGGTCGCGCGCGGCGAGCGGTTCCGCGCGCTCGTGCTGCCGCATCTCGACGCCGCGTACAACCTCGCGCGCTGGCTGAGCGGCAATGCGGGCGATGCGGACGACGTCGTGCAGGACGCGTGCATGCGCGCGCTGCGCTTCGTCGATTCGTGCCGCGGCAACAACGCGCGGCCGTGGCTGCTGACGATCGTGCGCCACACCTGGTACACGGAGTGGCGCCGCCGCACCCACGCGCACGAGGTCGAATTGCCCGACACGCTCGACGACACGGCGGTGCCCGATGACTGGCAGCCGGCGGCGGAGGATCCGCTCGCGCACCTGCTGCGCGGCGAGAGCGTGCGACTGGTGAACGCGGCGCTCGCGAAGCTGCCGCCCGAATATCGCGAGGTGCTGGTGCTGCGCGAGATGGAGGATTTGAGTTACCGCGAGATCGCGGCGATTGCCGACGTGCCGGTCGGCACCGTGATGTCGCGGCTTGCGCGCGGCCGGCGCCGGCTCGCCGCGCTGCTGGGCGGCACGCAGGCGCCGGCGTCCGAACCCGCGCCGGGACGTGCGTCGGCAAGCGGAACCGCATCGGAGGCGATCGATGGACTGTAACGAAACGCGAGCGTTGCTGGACGCGGACGTCGACCGCGAGCTGTCGGCGCCCGATGCGTTGCGCGTCCAGCGGCATGTCGAAGGGTGCGACGCGTGCCGCCGCGAACGCGAGCGGATCGTCGCGCTGGGGCGGGCCGTGCGGCAGGCCGACTATCACCGCGCGCCCGATGCGCTGCGGGCGAGCATCCTCGCGGCGCTGCCGGCGGCAGGCGGCACGTGGGAGCACGGACAAGCCCGCCCGGAGCCGGAACCTGACGCGCCGGCACGGGCGCGGCCTCGACCGAACGGCCGCCGCTGGTTCTCATGGCCGGCCGGCCGCGGCGTATCGGCTCGCCCGGTGCCTGCCGGGCCGGGGCCGCGTGCCCCGGCGCTGCCCGGGCTTGGCTGGGGTGTGGCGCTGATGGTCGCGCTCGCGGCGGCGGCCGGGATGGCGCTGTCCGCCCGCCATGCGGAAACCGGCCAGACGGTCGACGAACTGGTCTCGAGCCACGTGCGTGCGGGCCTGTCGGCGCGCGACATCGACGTGATCTCGACCGACCGGCATACGGTCAAGCCCTGGTTCAACGGCCGGCTCGACTATGCGCCGCCGGTCGAGGACCTGTCGGCGAGCGGCTTCCCGCTCGCGGGCGGCCGGCTCGATTACGTCGGGCGGCGCCGCGTCGCGGTGCTCGTCTACCGATACCGGCAGCACGTGATCGACGTGTATGTGCGGCCGGCAGGCGGTGGGCGGGAGACCGCGCCGTACGCGACCGTGTCGCAGGGCTATGCGCTCGACCGCTGGGAGGCGGCCGGGATGACGTGGTGGGCCGTGACCGACGCCGAGCCGTCGGCGCTGGCCGCGTTCAGGACGGCGCTCGACGCGCGGCTGGGCGGGGCGCGCAGCGAGTGACGGCAGGCCGCGTCGCCGGCCGGTAACCCCTGCGCGATGCTCCGCCCCCGATTCCTGAGCGGGCGCGCCGACAGTCGTTCCGGCCGTCGGCGCCATTCCCATTCAAGTCGTTGAAAACATGGCCGAATCCGGTCGGAAATCGTCGATCGGTGTTGCGTGCGCCTCGTATCCGGGTTAGAATCTTCGGCTTCTCACTTGCCACACCGGTTCAGACGCCCGGGTGGCTTTAATCCACAAGGAGTGTGTAATGCGTCATTACGAAATCGTATTCATCGTGCACCCCGATCAAAGCGAGCAAGTGCCCGCGATGATCGAGCGTTACAAGACCACGATCACGACGCACGGCGGCCAGATCCACCGTGTCGAAGACTGGGGCCGTCGCCAGCTGGCCTACATGATCGAGAAACTCGCGAAGGCTCACTACGTCTGCATGAACATCGAGTGCGACCAGACGACGCTCGACGAACTCGAACACGCGTTCAAGTTCAACGACGCCGTGCTGCGCCACCTCATCGTCAAGATGAAAAAGGCCGAGACCGGCCCGTCGCCGATGATGAAGGAAGTTCAGCGCGAAGAAGCCAAGAAGGCGGCTGCAGCTCAGCCGACCGAAGCGCAGGCTTAAGTTCGTCACTCATTAAGCCATCAAGGAGCGCGTCACTCACGTGAACAGGTTGCAATTGACGGCAAGCGTCGTCGAACGCGCACCGGTGCGATATACGCCGGCGGGTGTTCCGATCGCAAGCGCCACGTTGCATCACCGCACGGAAGTCGTCGAAGCAGGCATTCCCCGTCAGGTCGAAATGACGATCGAGGCGGTGGCGGCCGGTGAGGCGAGCGGCAAGCTGGAGCGTCGTGAAATGGGCGTCGAAACGCTGTTCACGGGCTTCCTGGCAAAGAAGAGCCGCAACGCGAGAACCTTGGTGTTTCACATCACTGCATTGCAGGACATAGGAAAGGACTGAAATCATGGCCCGCCCGACTGGTAAGAAATTCGACAAGCGTCGTCAGCAACAAAACCCGCTCTTCAAGCGCAAGAAGTTCTGCCGTTTCACGGCTGCCGGCGTCGAGCAGATCGACTACAAGGACACGGAAACGCTGAAGGACTTCATCGGCGAAAACGGCAAGATCACGCCGGCTCGTCTGACGGGTACGAAGGCGCACTATCAGCGTCAGCTGGATACGGCAATCAAGCGTGCGCGTTTCCTCGCGCTGCTGCCGTACACCGATCAGCACAAGGCGTAATCAGGCGACGCAATAAGGAGAATTCGAATGCAAATCATTCTGTTGGAAAAAGTCGCCAATCTGGGCAACCTCGGCGATATCGTCAAGGTCAAGGACGGTTACGCTCGCAACTTCCTGATCCCGAACCGCAAGGCTCGCCGTGCAACGAAGGAAGCGATCGCCGAATTCGAAGTTCGCCGCGCTGAACTCGAAAAGATCGCCGCTGAAAAGCTGGCGGCATCGCAGGCAGTCGGCGAGAAGCTGAACGGCCAGTCGTTCGAAATCACGCAGAAGTCGGGTGTCGACGGCCGTCTGTTCGGCTCGGTCACGAACGGCGACGTCGCGGAACTGCTGAAGAAGGCAGGTTTCGAAGTCGAGAAGCTGCAAGTTCGCATGCCGGAAGGCCCGCTGAAGATGATCGGCGAGCACGTCGTTCAGGTCGCGCTGCATACGGACGTCGTCGTCGACGTCACGATCAACGTGATCGGCGACCACGCGTAAGCGTACGCAAGCTTTCCGGACGGCTTCCGCCGTCCGGACAAGGGCAGGCGCCCGGGCAACCGGGGCCTGCCTTTTTTATTGCCTGTTCGCCGGTGGCCGTCTCTCTAGCATCGTCGTAGGTTATTCGCGATAATCCCAACCCATGAACGCGCCGCAAGATCCTCAAATCGAATCGCTGAAAGTCCCGCCGCATTCGGTCGAAGCCGAGCAGTCGGTGCTCGGCGGCCTGTTGCTCGACAACGCGGCATGGGACCGGATTGCCGACTTCTTGTCGCAGGGTGATTTCTATCGCTACGACCACCGGATCATCTACGAGCACATCGGCCGGCTGATCGCGTCGACGCGTCCGGCCGACGTCGTGACCGTGTACGAAGCGCTGACCACGTCCGGCAAGGCCGACGACGTCGGCGGCCTCGCCTACCTGAACGCCCTCGCGCAGAACACGCCGAGCGCCGCGAACATCCGCCGCTACGCGGAAATCGTGCGCGACCGCGCGGTGCTGCGCCGGCTCGTGTCGGTCGCCGACGAAATCTCGGCCGACGCATTCAATCCGCAGGGTAAGGAAGTTCGCCAACTGCTCGACGAGGCCGAGTCGAAGGTGTTCTCGATCGCCGAAGAGGGCGCGCGCGGCAACCAGGGCTTCCTCGAGATCGGTCCGCTGCTCACGCAGGTCGTCGAGCGCATCGACACGCTGTATCACACCGCGAACCCGAGCGACGTCACGGGCACGCCGACAGGCTTCGTCGATCTCGACCGGATGACGTCCGGGATGCACGGCGGCGAACTGATCATCGTGGCCGGAAGACCGTCAATGGGGAAAACGGCCTTTTCCATGAACATCGGCGAATACGTCGCGGTCGAGTACGGGCTGCCGGTGGCGGTGTTCTCGATGGAAATGCCGGGCACCCAGCTCGTGATGCGTATGCTCGGCTCGATCGGCCGGCTCGACCAGCACCGGATGCGTACCGGCCGGCTGACGGACGAGGACTGGCCGAAGCTGACGCATGCGGTGCAGAAGATGAGCGAGGCGCAGCTCTTCATCGACGAGACGGGCGGCCTGAACCCGATGGAATTGCGCTCGCGCGCGCGGCGTCTCGCACGCCAGTGCGGCAAGCTCGGCCTGATCATCGTCGACTACCTGCAGCTGATGTCGGGTTCATCGCAGGGCGAGAACCGCGCGACCGAAATCTCGGAAATCTCGCGATCGCTGAAGAGTCTGGCAAAGGAACTGGACGTGCCGGTGATCGCGCTGTCGCAGCTGAACCGCGGGCTCGAGCAGCGTCCGAACAAGCGTCCGGTGATGTCCGATCTGCGTGAATCGGGCGCAATCGAACAGGACGCGGACGTGATCCTGTTCATCTATCGTGACGAGGTCTACAACCCGGACAGCCCGGACAAGGGCACGGCCGAAATCATCATCGGCAAGCAGCGTAACGGCCCGATCGGACCTGTTCGGCTCACGTTCCTGGGTCAATACACGAAGTTCGACAACTTTGCGGGGGCGCAGAACTTCTACGGCGAATAACACTTCTTCGCCAGATGTAAACCCTTATTTCACCGAGCGTTGTATCCAATCCCGGCGCGCGCATATGCGCGCGTCGCGGCGCAACCGAAAACGGTACAATATCGCCCGTTTTCGTGACAGTCGTTTGACAATCTCTCAGGAATCCCATGTTCGGTCGATTCATGCCCACCGAGGGCAAGTTCTTTGAACTCTTCAACGCGCACGCGAAGCACATCGTTTCCGGTGGCCGCGAACTCGAACTGCTGATCGACAATCTCGCCGACGCCGAGATTCACAAGCAAAACGTGCAGACCGCCGAGAAGGCCGCTGACAAGCTGACGCATGAAGCGATCGATCTGCTGCACAAGACCTTCATCACGCCGCTCGATCGCGACGAGATCCACAAGCTGATCACGACGATGGACGACATCCTCGACCTGATGGAAGACGTCGCGACGGCCGTGTCGCTGTACGACGTGCGCGCCGTCACGTCCGAGGCGAGCCAGCTCGCGCACATCGTCACGCAGTCGGCACAACACGTGCAGCAGGCCGTTGGATTGCTGTCCGACATGAAGCAGTCGGCGCAGATCCTCAAGCAGTGCGAGGAGATCGACCGCTGGGAATCGGAGGCCGATCGCGTGCTGCGCGCGGCGATGTCGAAACTGTTCCGCGAGGAAGACGACGTGAAGACGCTCATCAAGCTGAAGGCGATCTACGAACTGCTGGAAGAGATCACCGACAAGTGCGAGGACGTCGCGAACATCATCGAAGGCATCGTGCTGGAAAACGCCTGAGCGGACCACGATGCATTCGATACAACTCGCCCTATGGATGGTCGCGACGCTGGTGCTGGTCGCGCTCGTATTCGACTTCATGAACGGCTTCCACGACGCGGCGAACTCGATCGCCACCGTCGTGTCGACCGGGGTCCTGAAGCCCCAGCAAGCCGTGGTGTTCGCGGCTGCGTTCAACGTCATCGCGTATTTCATCTTCCACCTGAAAGTCGCGCAAACCGTCGGTAAAGGCACGATCGATCCCGAGATCGTCGACCACTATGTCGTGTTCGGCGCGCTGGTCGGCGCGATCGGCTGGAACGTGATCACGTGGTACTACGGCATTCCGTCGAGCTCGTCGCATGCGCTGATCGGCGGCCTCGTCGGCTCGGCGCTCGCGAAGTCGGGCTGGAGCTCGCTGAATATCGACGGCCTGATGAAGACCGTCGCGTTCATCTTCATCTCGCCGCTGCTCGGCTTCATCCTCGGCTCGCTGTTCATGCTCGGCGTGTCCTGGCTGTATTTCCGTACCGCGCCCAGCAAGGTCGACCGGCGCTTCCGGCGGCTCCAGCTGCTGTCGGCCGGCCTGTACAGCCTGGGCCACGGCGGCAACGACGCGCAGAAGACGATCGGCATCATCTGGATGCTGCTGATCGCGTCGGGCTATGCGTCGGCGACGTCCGATGCGCCTCCTGTGTGGGTGATC
Organism: Burkholderia sp. Bp8998; assembly: GCF_003854235.1. Taxonomy (NCBI): domain Bacteria; kingdom Pseudomonadati; phylum Pseudomonadota; class Betaproteobacteria; order Burkholderiales; family Burkholderiaceae; genus Burkholderia; species Burkholderia sp. Bp8998. Next base: position 85,602 of record NZ_QTQF01000011.1, on the reverse strand, counting down.
GGCGCGTGCTATCTGTCGATGGGCCTCGGCACGTTGTTCGGCGGCTGGCGCATCGTGCGCACGATGGGCCAGAAGATCACGAAGCTCAAGCCGGTCGGTGGTTTCTGTGCGGAAACCGGCGGCGCGATGACACTGTTCCTCGCATCGTTCCTCGGCATTCCGGTCTCGACCACGCACACGATCACGGGTGCGATCGTCGGCGTCGGCGCGACGCAGAAGCTGTCGGCCGTGCGTTGGGGCGTCGCCGGCAACATCGTGTGGGCGTGGGTGCTGACACTGCCGGCGTCCGCACTGTTCGCGGCCGGCGGCTGGTGGCTCGGGCACCGGATCTTCTGATTCCGCCGCTGCCGGATCGACACGACATGCGCCGCCAACCGAAAGGTTGCGGCGCATTTTCTTTGGCGGTCGGGAAAGGGGCGGCGAATGGCGGGGCCGCCGCCGGGGACGAGCCGGGTCAGTAATTGCCGTTCGCGAAGTGGGCGATAGGATCGTCCGCGGTGCCGGTCCGCGGGCTGACGGGCGCGGATTGCGTCGATGCACGCAGCACCTGCACGGGCTCGATGATGCGCGGCGACGTGGCGGCCGCGGGCGGCGGTTCCGCGTCGAACGCGGCAGCCTGGGCGGCCGTCAGTGCCGTTGTCGGAATCTGCGTGCCGGTTTCTGTCGGGGCTGCGTTCGCCGTCATGGCGGTCATGTCGTGATGCGCGGAAGGTGCCTGCTGCCGGGCTGCCGGCACGCGCGGTGGCGGCGGTTCGTACGGATCGGCGACTGCGGCGGCTGCCGGGGCAACCGCCGCGGTCGATACGACCGGTGCCGCTTCCACGACTGACGCCGGCGACGGGGTCGCGCCGGCTTGTGACGATGCGTAGGCAGGCTGCCGCGGCGCTGCGGCAGCGACGACCGCGGCCGGTGCGGCCGCCGGCGCATCGCGCCGTGCCTCGTAGGTCGGCGCATCGAACGGCGCCGGCGTGCCGCGCGGCGGCGCGACGCGGCGAATGCCGTCGAAGCGCTTGGCCCAGTACGGGTTCGTCAGGTAGTCGAGCCGAACGGTGCCGCCGGTCGACGGCGCGTTGACGAAGCGCAGCTTGCCGACATAGATGCCGACGTGCGAATGCGGGCGTCCGGTCGTATTGAAGAAGATCAGGTCGCCCGGCGCGACCTGGTCGGGGTCGATCGACACGCCGCGGCTGCTCATGTCGGCGGTCGTGCGCGGCAGGTTCACGTCGGCCGCGCGGCCGATCACGTAGCGCACCAGGCCGCTGCAGTCGAAGCCGCTCGTCGGCGTATTGCCGCCCCAGCGGTACGGCACGCCGACGAGGCTCATCGCCTGGATCGAGATTTCTTCCTGGCCGACGCTGTGGTCGACGAATTTCGGGAAATTGGCGGGCGCCGGGAATGCGCGCGGCGTCGTGATCGTCATGCCGGAGGTGCGCGAGGCTGACTGCGGCGGCATGCTGGAGCAGGCCGAGAGCAGAGAAACGACGGCGACGGGAACCCAGATTCGAAGCATGACAAGGCGGACGAGCGCGGCGCGCGCGATTCGTATGACGACAGACAGACCCGATGGTAGACGTTCCGGCGGGGCTTAGGCAACCATTCCTGAGAATTTACTTGAAGTTTCGCGTGTAAGTGAGGCTGTTGCGTAACGAAGCATGACCAATGTTTTCGACCCCAAAAATAAAAACGGCGCTCCGGAAATGGAGCGCCGCATGGCGTCGTAGGCCGGCGGGCAGCCGGTCGCGCGTTACAGGATGTCCGACGCGTAGTCGGCGAGCCGCGAGCGTTCGCCGCGCGCGAGCGTGACGTGGCCGCTGTGGCCCCAGCCCTTGAAGCGGTCGACGACGTAGGTCAGGCCCGAGCTGCCTTCGGTCAGGTAAGGCGTGTCGATCTGCGCGATGTTGCCGAGGCACACGATCTTCGTGCCGGGGCCCGCACGCGTCACGAGCGTCTTCATCTGTTTCGGCGTCAGGTTCTGCGCTTCGTCGATGATCAGGTACTTGTCGACGAACGTGCGGCCGCGCATGAAGTTCATGCTCTTCACCTTCAGACGTGAGCGGATCAACTCCTGCGTCGCCGCACGGCCCCATTCGCCGGCTGCGTCGTCGGTCTTCTGCAGCACTTCGAGGTTGTCGTCGAATGCCCCCATCCACGGTTGCATCTTCTCTTCCTCGGTGCCGGGCAGGAAACCGATGTCCTCGCCGACGGGCACGGTCGCGCGCGTCACGATGATCTCGTTGTAGCGCTTGTCGTCGAGCACCTGGGCGAGGCCGGCCGCGAGCGCGACGAGCGTCTTGCCGGTGCCGGCCTGGCCGAGCAGCGTGACGAAGTCGATCTCGGGGTTCATCAGCAGGTTCAGCGCGAAGTTCTGCTCGCGGTTGCGCGCGGTGATGCCCCACACGTTGTTCTTGTGGTGGCTGTAGTCGCGCAGCGTCTGCAGCAGCGCCGTCTTGCCGTTCAGCTCGCGGACGATCGCGTGGAACGTCGGTTCACCGTTCTGCGGCTCGAGATAGACGAACTCGTTGACGAGCATCGACGCGACGAGCGGGCCCGTCACGCGGTAGTACGTGGTGCCCGTCTTCGTGTCCTGCCAGCTCTCCATGCCCTTCGCGTGCTTGGTCCAGAAGTCCTGCGGCAGTTCGCGCACGCCGGAATACAGGAGGTCCTTGTCCTCGAGTACCTGGTCGTTGAAGTAGTCTTCAGCGGGCAGGCCGAGCGCATGCGCCTTGATCCGCATGTTGATGTCTTTCGACACCAGCACGACCTGGCGGTCCGGCCGGTCGCGCTGCAGCGCACGCACGACGCCGAGGATTTGGTTGTCGGCCTTGCCTTCCGGCAGGCCCTCGACCGGCGCGATGTCGGTGAGCTTCGTCTGGAAGTACAGGCGGCCGAGCGCCTCGCGGCTACCGAGGCGCGACAGCGGAATGCCTGCCGAGATCGGGCCGCCGTCGGCGACCAGTGCGTCGAGCGTGCGGCTCACCTGGCGCGCGTTGCGTGCGACTTCGGACATCCCCTTCTTGTGGTTGTCGAGTTCCTCGAGCGTCATCATCGGCAGATAGACGTCGTGTTCCTCGAAGCGGAAGAGGCTGCTCGGGTCGTGCATCAGCACGTTGGTGTCGAGTACGAACAGCTTCTGCAGTTCGGCTTCGGCGGGCTTGCGGTTGCGCGACTTCGTCGCGGCGCCGGCATCGCCCGCGGGTGCTGCGGCCGGCTTCCCGGCGGCGGGCTTGTCGTGACGCGCGACGACCGGCGCGGCGGGCGCCGCTTCGGCGGGCGGCTGCATCGGCTGCAGCAGCGCTGCGGTCTGTTTGGTCTTGCGGCCGCGTGCGGGTGCGCTCGCGGCTTCTTGCGCCGACGCCGCGACGGCGCGCAGCGGCGCGGCCGTGTTCGCGGCTTCGGTCATCGGTTGGGCCACGCTGGCCGGGCCATAGTCACCGGCTGTGGATGCGTCCCCTTCGGCGGATTTCTTCGCGGCTTTCGCGGGCCGCGCTTTCGCCTTGTATTCATCGGGCGGCAGCAGGCTGCCGAGCTTGCTGGGGGCAGTAGGCAAAGGCATGGTGTCCCTCGGGAGGAATCGTGTCGCATGGCGTGCGCCGCTGATCGCATCCTGCGTGACGTGGAAAACGCATGCAGTTTGCGCGCGGTGGCGCACAGGAATTTCGTCTAGCCGGTTCGCCTAAGTGTCGATCAGCTCCTTGACGGGGTGAGGGGCCGGACCGAGAGCCGGCGCGCAGTCCATAAAAAAAGCCGCTGCCCCGTCGACAGGGACATGCGGCTCGGCTGATACCGTCGTGATGCGCGTCAGGTGCCGGGAAGCATCGCGGGCACCGGCGCAGCTACGAGAAATATGGGGCGAACTGGCATTCATTGCGGCCCAATATAACGCGCCTCAAAGCGCTTGTACAGCACTTAGCACGTCGTCCACGTGGCCAGGCACCTTGATGCCGCGCCATGCCTGGCGAAGCACGCCGTCGGCGTCGATCAGGAAGGTCGAACGCTCGATTCCGCGCACTTCCTTGCCATACATCTTCTTCATCTTGATGACATCGAACAGCGCGCACAGCGCTTCGTCGGCATCGGAAATCAGCGGGAACGGCAGTTCGAGCTTTGCCTTGAAATTGTCATGCGAGCGCAGGCTGTCGCGCGACACGCCGATGACTTCGGCGCCGGCTTTCTTGAACTTCGGATAGAGATCGCGGAACTGCAGGCCTTCGGTCGTGCAGCCCGGCGTGTTGTCCTTCGGATAGAAATACAGGACGAGCTTCTTGCCCTTCAGGTCGGACAGCGAAATGTCGCCGCCCGTAGCCGGTGCGGTGAAATCGGGAACTTGACGGTCAACTTCGACGGACACGTGTTTCTCCTGTTGTTATGGAAAGGCGCCGCTCGGGCGGCGCGGTGCGGCGTCGCGGCGGCCCGCCGCAAGGGCGGAGCAGGCGGCGCCGCGCGCGCGAACTCAGTCGGGCTGGACGATCAGTTCGCCGGAGCGGCCGGGAATCTCGCCCCATGTGACAGGGTACGATGGCAGCGAGTCGCGGTCCAGCGTCGCGTGGTAGTCGCCCATCGTCGCAAACGTATGGCCCTGTGCGCGCCAGCCGGCGAGCAATTGCTCGAACACCGGCGCGAGCTTCTGGCCTTCCAGTTCCGCATGCAGCGTGAACACCTGGTCGTGCGGATTGGTCTCCGTGAACTTCAGGATATGCGCGGCGACGTTGTGCGTGTCGATGCCGTCGATGCCGAGCAATTCGTCGAGCGTCGGCAGCGTGGTCGGCATCTGCACGTGCGACAGCGTGCGGCCGCCGACCACGGGCAGGTACGGCGAATGGCCGCGACCGTCGGATGCGTAGCGAATCCCCCATGCGTCGATCTGCTCGAACGCCGCGTCGTTCATCTGCCAGCCGGCCGCGCCGTGCGTGACGGGCGGCGCGCCGAAGACGTCGACGAAGCGCGCGTGGCTCTTCTGCATTTCACGCGCGGTCCAGTCGCGATCGCGCACGCGCACGTTGTCCTGCCAATACACGTGATCCCACGTATGGATCCCGCATTCGAAGCCGGCCTCGTGGATCGCGCGCATGTCGGCGATCGCGCGGCGGCCGATGTCGGGGCCCGGCAGCAGCACGCCGTACATCAGCTGCTTCACGCCGTAATGCTCGACCACCGACGTGCGCGACACCTTCTTCAGGAAGCCGGGGCGGAACACGCGCCGCAGCGCCCAGCCCGTGTGATCGGGCCCGAGGCTGAAGAGGAAGGTCGCGCGCGCGCTGAAGCGGTCGAAGATGCGCGCGAGGTTCGGCACGCCTTCGCGTGTGCCGCGCAGCGTGTCGACGTCGATCTTGAGGACGATACGAGCCAAGCGAGCGTCCCGTCAGTTCTGCTGCTCGACCAGCGCACGCGCGTCGGCGACATGGCCGCGATACGCTTCGAAGATCTTGCGCAGTGCGTCGTCGAACGTCGATTGCGGCGCCCAGGCGAGCTCCTGCATCGTGTTGTCGATCTTCGGCACGCGGTTCTGCACGTCCTGGTAGCCGTTGCCGTAGTAGGCGCCCGACGTTGTTTCGACGAGCTGCACCTGCTTCGCGGAGCCGGCGTATTCCGGGTATTCGGCGGCCAGTTCGAGCATCTTGTGCGCGAGCTCGCGAACCGAGAAGTTATTCTTCGGATTCCCGATGTTGTAGATCTTGCCCGACGCGATGCCGTTCTTGTTCTCGATGATCTTCATCAGCGCGCTGATGCCGTCGTCGATGTCGGTGAACGCGCGCTTCTGCGAGCCGCCGTCGACGAGGCTGATGTTCTCGCCGCGCACGATGTGGCCGAGGAACTGCGTGACGACGCGCGAGCTGCCTTCCTTCGGCGTGTAGATCGAGTCGAGGCCCGGGCCGATCCAGTTGAACGGACGGAACAGCGTGAAGTTCAGGCCTTCCATCCCGTAGCCCCAGATCACGCGGTCCATCAGCTGCTTCGAGCATGCGTAGATCCAGCGCGGCTTGTTGATCGGGCCGTAGGTGAGCGCCGATGCGTCCGGGTCGAACTGCTCGTCCGAGCACATGCCGTAGACCTCGGAGGTCGACGGGAACACGAGGTGCTTGCCGTACTTGACGGCCGAACGCACGATCGGCAGGTTCGCCTCGAAGTCGAGCTCGAACACGCGCAGCGGCTGCTGGACGTACGTGGCCGGCGTCGCGATCGCCACGAGTGGCAGGATCACGTCGCACTTCTTCACGTGATACTCGACCCACTCCTTGTTGATCGTGATGTCGCCTTCGAAGAAATGCATCCGCTCGTGGTTGACGAGGTCGCCCAGCCGATCGGTCTGCATGTCCATGCCGAACACTTCCCAATCGGTGGTTTCAAGAATGCGCTTCGACAGGTGATGGCCGATGAAGCCGTTCACACCCAGGATCAGGACTTTTTTTGCTTTCATGAATGACGGGAAGAATGAATGAACTGCGCGAATTCCGCGGGCATCACGACGGTTTCGCTGCCGTCGCGCTGCTGCCACAGCTCGAGAATGGATAGGGCGCGGCTGTCGCCGCAAACGCCGAATAGCGCATTATCGCTTACGTGCAGGCCGGGCGGCAAATCCGCTGCTGCGCTGGCGACCGCGCTGCCGGGGGCCGCGAGGCGCGCGCGGGCGATCACGAAACGCGTGCCGCCGACGTCGGTGAATGCACCCGGATACGGGGGCGCGACCGCGCGCACCAGGTTGTAGACCTGCGCGGCCGGCTTCGACCAGTCGACGCGGCCGTCTTCCGGCTTGCGTCCGCCATAGTAGCTGCCGCTCGCGAGATCGTTCGGCAGGTGCGGCGCATCGCCCGCGAGCAGCGCGGGCAGCACGCGCCAGAGCGTCTGCTCGGCGGCGACCGTCACCTTGTCGAACACCTGCGTGGCCGTGTCGTCCGGCAGGATCGGCACCGCGGTCTGGCCGATGATCGCGCCGGCGTCGGGTTTCGCGGCCATCTCGTGCAGCGTCGCGCCGGTTTCCGTTTCGCCGTTCAGCACGGCCCAGTTGGTCGGTACCCGACCCCGGTATTTCGGCAGCAGCGAACCGTGCATGTTGTATGCGCCGCGCGGCGCGATCGCGAGCAGGTCCACCGGCAGCATGTGGCGGTAGTAGAACGAGAAGATGAACTCGGGCTGCGCGTCGGATACCGCGCGGCGCAGTGCCGGATCGGCGGGGTCGGCCGGCGTGACCACCGGGATGCCGTGCTCGGCGGCGACGGATGCGACGCTGCCGAACCAGATGTTCTCGTTCGGGTTGTCCTCGTGCGTGACGACGAGCGCGACGTCGACGCCGCGTGCCAGCAGCACCTGCAGGCAGCGCACGCCGACGTTGTGATACGCGAAGACGACGGCGCGCGGCTTCATTGCACGGCCCCCGTACGGTTCGCGCCAGCCGGCACCGCCGGCATGCCGTCGTGCTGTTCGAGCACGGCCTGGATCAGGTAGCGCGGCCGTGCACGCACCTGCTGGTAGATGCGGCCGACGTATTCGCCGAGCAGGCCGAGCGCGAAGATGATCACGCCGAGCAGGAAGAACGTGATCGCGAACAGCGTGAACACGCCTTGCACTTCCGCGCCGACGATGAAGCGGCGCACGAGCAGCAGCACGAACAGCGCGGCGGAGCCGAGCGACAGGATCACGCCGATGAACGACAGCCATTGCAGCGGCACGACCGAGAAGCCCGTCACGAGGTCGAAGTTCAGCCGGATCAGGCTGTACAGCGAGTACTTCGACTCGCCCGCGAAGCGTTCCTCGTGCGCGACCTCGATTTCGGTCGGTTTCTGCGCGAACGTGTAGGCCAGCGCGGGGATGAACGTGTTGACTTCGCCGCACACGTTGATCGTGTCGATGATGCGGCGGCTGTACGCGCGCAGCATGCAGCCCTGGTCGGTCATCTTGATCCGCGTGATGCGCTCGCGCAGCCGGTTCATCATCTGCGACGCCTTGCGCCGCCACAGGCTGTCCTGACGCTGCTTGCGGATCGAGCCGACGTAGTCGTAGCCCTCATGCATCTTCGCGATCAGCTTGCCGATTTCCTCGGGCGGGTTCTGCAGGTCGGCGTCGAGCGTGATGACGATCTCGCCGCGCGACTGCGCGAAGCCGGCGAGGATCGCCATGTGCTGGCCGTAGTTGCCGTTGAGCAGCACGACGCGCGTCGTGTCGGGACGCACGTGGAACTGGTCCGCCAGCATCGCGGCCGAGCGATCGCGGCTGCCGTCGTTGATCAGGATCACTTCGTACGACGTGCCGAGTGCGTCGAGTGCCGGGTACAGCCGCGCGAACAGCGCAGCCAGGCCATCTTCCTCGTTGTACACGGGGATGATGATCGATACCTCCGGGTTCGCGGCGCCCGGATGCCCGGCGCGTGCTTCAAGGTGACTCATGTACGCTTATTTTCCGTATTGTTCGCAAATCTGGTTGATGGCGTCGGCCACGCGACGCACGTCGTCTTCCGTCATCTGCGTGAAGAGCGGCAGCGTGACGGTCGACGCGCCGTATCGTTCGGCGTGGGGGAACATGCCCTCCTTGAAACCGCGCGCACGATACAGCTTGAAAAGATGGATGGCCGGGTAGTGGACGCCCGTGCCGATGCCCCGTTCCTTCATCTGCGCCATGAAATCGGCGCGCGAGAGCGACAGCCGCTCGAGCGGCAGCGTGGCCTGGAACATGTGCCAGTTGCTGTTCTCGAAATCGGCGACGGGCAGGCCGAGCCCGAGCTTCACGGCCGGGCCGCCGGCGAGCGCGGCGAAATAAGCACGCACGAGTGCGCGGCGCTGCGCGGTGAAGCGCTCGAGATGCGGCAACTGGCCGAGGCCGACGCGGGCGGCGACGTCCGTCAGGTTGTACTTGCCGCCGAGCACGTCGCAGTCCATCCCGTCGAAGCCGGTGCGCGTGATGCCCTGCAGCCGGTACTTCTGCGCGAGCGTCGCCTCGTCCTCGTTGTTCAGCACGAGTGCGCCGCCTTCGATCGTCGTCAGGTTCTTGTTCGCATGGAAGCTGAACGACACGATGTCGCCGAGCGCGCCGATGCGCTTGCCTTTCCACGTCGAGCCGAGCGCCTGTGCGGCGTCCTCGATCACGCGCAGGTTGTGTGCGCGTGCGATCGCATACAGGCGGTCCATGTCGACCGGCAGGCCGGCCAGGTAGACCGGGATGATCGCCTTCGTGCGCGGCGTGATCGCCTGCTCGAGCTTGTCGAGGTCGATGTTGCGCGTGACGGGATCGATGTCGGCGAACACGGGCGTCGCGCCGGTCTCGAGAATCACGTTGCTGGTTGACACCCACGTCGCCGGCGTCGTGATCACCTCGTCGCCGGGGCCGACGCCCGCGATGCGCAGGCCGATCTCGAGCGTGCAGGTGCCCGAATTGAACGCACGGACCGGACGGCCGCCGCAATACTCGGACAGCGCGGCTTCGAATTTCTGGCACTGCGGGCCGGTGGTGATCCAGCCCGAGCGCAGCACGTCGACGACGCCCTGGATGGTTTCCTCATCGATCTCGGGGCGGGTGAACGGCAGAAACGGAGCGGTAGTCTGGCTCATGAACGCGTTAGCCTGTAATGGCGTGTAATAAAGGGGTCGGGCGATCCGGCCCGAAACCGGCATTAAACACCGGTTGGGGGATTCGTACCGTGATTTTTTGTAGGCGGACGCTTAATGCTCGCCGGACCTGCTCAACTGCGCGCGAGCACGAGCACGCCGATCAGGATGATGCCGATGCCGACGAGTCGCTGGACCGACAGCACCTCGCCGAACAGGTACCAGGCGGCGAACGCGTTGACCACGTAGCCGAGCGACAGCATCGGGTACGCGATCGACACGTCGACCCGCGACAGCCCGAGAATCCAGACGACGACGCTCAGCACGTAGCAGCCCAGGCCGCCGATGATCGGCAACTGGGTCGCGATCTTCAGGCCGACCGGGAGGATGTTCGCACGGCTGAATTCGAAGTGTCCAACGGCGTTGACGCCGGCTTTCAGCAGAAGTTGCGCACAGGCGTTGAGCATCACGCCGGTGATGATGCAGACGAACGAAACGGGATTCATGCGGCGGGCGTCCTTACGATTGCGGTTTCTCGACGATCACGCGGCGGCTGTCGCGCGCGATCACGCGCATCGGCACGCCTTGCTTGACCAGCGTGTCGTACTGGCCGGGCGGCATGATCGCGAGCGCATGGGTTTCCTGCTTCCAGCGTTCGATCCATTGATCGACGGTCGGGATCCATTTGTTCGGCTCGACCGAGATCCCGAATGCGAGCTCGTCCTGGCGCTGGACCATGATCGTCGTGTGGCCCATATAGAACGGGAACGTGTGATCGAGCATCTCGATCGAGTAGAACGGCGTGTCGGGCGGCAGTTTCGCCAGTTCGGCGCGCACGGCGGGCGCGAGCAGCGCGCCCGAGCTGTAGCGGCCGAATTCGTCGTGACCGGTGCCGCCGATCGTGCCGAACGCGAGCCACGCGGCGCCGAACGCGGTGATCGCGGCCGCGACACCCACGCGGCGGTTCAGCCAGGCGGCCGCGAGCGTCAGCGCACCCGCGACCGCGAGGCCCGCGTACAGCCAGACCTGGAACGCGCGGTACTGCGCGTTCGGCGTGCGGGCGTCGCCCTGATACGCGAGGAAGATGATCCCGAACGCCGCGACGACGATGAACACGAGGTAGCCGAGCAGGTGGCGGCGGAACCGGTCGGCGCTCATCAGCGGCAGGTACGCGCCGATCACCAGCGCGAGCGCCGGCGCGACCGGCAGCACGTACGAGATCAGCTTCGAATGCGATGCGCTGAAGAACAGGAAGATGAACGCGCTCCAGATCAGCAGCACGAGCATCGGGGAGAAACCGTTCGGCTGGCGCGGCATGCGCAGCGCATGGCGGATGCTCTGCCATGCGACCGAAAGCCACGGCAGGAAGCCGACCACCAGCACCGGCACGAAATAGTACAGCGGGCCCGGGCGGTTCTGTTCCGGGGTCAGGTATCGGCGGAACTGCTGGACGATGAAGAAGAAGTTGAAGAACTCGGGGTTGCGCTGCTGGACGAGCACGAACCACGGCGTGACGATCGCGAAGAAGATCACGAGGCCGCTCACCAGATACAGCCGCTTCCACAGCGCCCAGTCGCGGGCGATCAGCGTATAGAGCACCAGCACGGCGCCGGGCAGGATCAGGCCGACGAGTCCCTTGGACAGCACGGCGAGTGCCATCGCGGCCCAGCACGCCCACATCCAGCCGCGCACCGCGCCCGCCTGCAGTCCGGGCCGCTGCGCGAGCAGCAGCGAGCAGAGCGACAGCGTCATCCAGAACGCGAGCCCCATGTCGAGCGCGTTGAAGTGGCCCATCAGGTTCCAGTACGGCGAGCATGCGAGCACGACGGCGGCGAGCAAGCCGGACAACGGGTTGAACAGGCGCGCGCCCGCGAAGCCGACCAGCAGCACGCCGGCGAAGCTGGCGAGGCCCGTGTAGAGGCGCGCCTGCCATTCGCCGATGCCGAACCACGCGAACGTCAGCGCGTTCAGCCAGGTCTGCAGCGGCGGCTTCTCGAAGTACTTGTAGCCGTTGTAGCGCGGCGTGATCCAGTCGCCGGTGACGAACATTTCCCGCGCCATCTCCGCGTAGCGGCCTTCGTCGCTCGGGATCAGGTGGCGCAGCCCGAGCGGCGCGAACCACACGATCGCGAGCGCGACGAGCAGGAGGACGAGCGTGATGCGATTGAGCGGTAGCCTCGCCGGCGTATCGTTCATGGATTTTCAGCCTGTTGGTTGTTGTAGGAGCCACCGGCGGGTCGCGCCGGGGGCGGCCGGCTTGCCGGTTGGCGATCCGCGTGATGATCCGGGGATCGACCCGGTGTGCCGGCCCGAGTTTTACCGCATCGGGGATTAACGTTCAATTAAGAGCGCGGCGGCGACTTTGCGGCCCTCGGCCATCAGGATGTTGTAGGTGCGGCAGGCGGCCTGGAAATCCATCGTCTCGACGCCGATCCGGTTGGCCGTCAGCGCGGCCACGAGGCGCGGGTGCGGGAAGCGCAGCCGCGCGCCGCTGCCGAAGATCACGAGTTCGGGCGCCGGGTCGAGCAGCATCGCGAAATGTTCGGGCGCGAGCGCGTCGAACGACGACACGGGCCAGTCCCGCACCGGCGCGCCGGGCAGCACGATGACGCTTCCCTCGTGGCGTTGGAGGTTGACATCGACATAATCGGGGCCGTAGCCGGTGACGGTATTGAGCGCGCCGCTCGTGTCCTGGTGCAGTTTCAAATCGGTATTCCGCGGTTCCGTGGAGTGAGTGTCTGGCAAGGGCCGCGCGGGCCCGGGCGGCCGTTTTCGCGACCGGCGCACGCGGGACGCTTGACGGCGCGGGCCCGGAGCGGCCATGGTGCATTGCGAAAGTTGGCCAAAATCCGCTAAATTATAACTTTTTGGTCGCCCCCGGGCGCCACTTGCGTCGTGCGTCGCCACAAGCCGCGTCCGACCGCCCGCTTTTTCCCCAGTCTAGACAGCGCGCACAGACCGGCCGCTCTCCAGTTTTGATCCCGTCCCCCGGCCGCAAGGCCAACCCAGGAACCGTGTCGTCGTGAAACCGATTCAGAAGTCGAACAAGCTGCTCAACGTCTGCTACGACATCCGTGGCCCGGTGCTCGAGCACGCGAAACGCCTCGAGGAAGAAGGCCACCGCATCATCAAGCTGAACATCGGCAACCTCGCGCCGTTCGGTTTCGACGCGCCGGACGAGATCATCCAGGACATGATCCGCAACCTGCCGGCGTCGTCCGGCTATTCGGATTCGAAGGGCGTGTTCTCGGCCCGCAAGGCCGTGATGCACTACACGCAGCAAAAGGGCGTCGTCGGCGTCGGCCTCGACGACATCTACATCGGCAACGGTGCGTCCGAGCTGATCGTGATGGCGACCCAGGCGCTCCTGAACGACGGCGACGAAGTGCTGCTCCCGGCGCCCGACTACCCGCTGTGGACGGCCGCCGTGAGCCTGTCAGGCGGCACGCCCGTGCACTACGTGTGCGACGAGCAGAACGCGTGGATGCCCGACCCCGACGACATCCGCCGCAAGATCACGCCGAACACCAAGGCGATCGTCGTGATCAACCCGAACAACCCGACCGGCGCGCTTTATTCCGACGAATTGCTGCTCGAGCTGCTCGAGATCGCGCGCGAGCACGGGCTGATCGTGTTTGCCGACGAGGTCTACGACAAGATCGTCTACGACGGGCTCGAGCACACGGCGCTGGGTTCGCTGTCGGAGGACGTGATCACCGTCACGTTCAACAGCCTGTCGAAGAGCTATCGCTCGTGCGGCTACCGCGCGGGCTGGATGGCCGTGTCGGGCCTTGGCGGCGACAACCGCCGGCGCGCGAAGGACTACCTGGAAGGCCTCGGGATCCTGTCGTCGATGCGCCTGTGCGCGAACGTGCCCGGGCAGTTCGCGATCCAGACCGCGCTCGGCGGCTACCAGAGCATCAAGGAACTGATCGTGCCGAGCGGGCGCCTGTACAAGCAGCGCGAACTCGCGTACGACATGCTCACGTCGATTCCCGGCGTGACCTGCGTGAAGCCGCAGGCCGCGCTGTACATGTTCCCGCGCCTCGATCCGAAGCTCTATCCTATCCAGAACGACCAGCAGTTCATCCTCGACCTGTTGCTCGAGGAACGCGTGCTGCTCGTGCAGGGGACGGGCTTCAACTGGGCGGCGCCGGATCACTTCCGCGTGGTCTTCCTGCCGAACCTCGACGACCTGACCGATTCGATCAACCGGATCGCGCGCTTCCTCGACGGCTATCGCAAGCGCCATTCGGTCTGAGCGGACCGAGTCCCCCCGGCATTCATTCATTCTCTTACTCATCGATCACACGCAGCATGGAACCGATCAAAGTTGGCCTGTTGGGCTTCGGCACCGTCGGCAGCGGCACCTTCACGGTGCTGCACCGCAACCAGGAAGAAATCAAGCGACGCGCGGGGCGCGGCATCGAGGTCGCGCGCATTGCAGTGCGCAACCCGGCCAAGGCGCAGGCCGCGCTCGGCGGTAACGCCGGCGCCGCGCAGATCACCGACGATTTCAACGCGGTCGTCGACGATCCGTCGATCTCGATCATCGCCGAGATGATCGGCGGCACGGGCATCGCGCGCGAGCTCGTGCTGCGCGCGATCGCGAACGGCAAGCACGTCGTGACCGCGAACAAGGCGCTGCTCGCGGTGCACGGCACCGAGATCTTCGAGGCCGCGCGCGAGAAGGGCGTGATGGTCGCGTTCGAGGCGGCCGTCGCCGGCGGCATCCCGATCATCAAGGCGCTGCGCGAAGGCCTGACCGCGAACCGCATCCAGTACATCGCGGGCATCATCAACGGCACGACGAACTACATCCTGTCGGAAATGCGCGACCGCGGCCTCGACTTCGCGACCGCGCTGAAGGCCGCGCAGGAGCTCGGCTACGCGGAAGCCGATCCGACCTTCGACATCGAGGGCGTCGACGCCGCGCACAAGGCGACCATCATGAGCGCGATCGCGTTCGGCGTGCCGGTCCAGTTCGACCGCGCGTACGTCGAAGGCATCAGCAAGCTCGACGCGACCGATATCCGCTATGCGGAAGAGCTCGGCTACCGGATCAAGCTGCTCGGCATCACGCGCCGCGCCGAAAACGGCATCGAGCTGCGCGTGCACCCGACGCTGATCCCGGAAAAGCGCCTGCTCGCGAACGTCGAGGGCGCGATGAACGCGGTCGTCGTGCACGGTGACGCAGTCGGCACGACGCTGTACTACGGCAAGGGCGCGGGCGCGGAACCGACCGCATCGGCGGTCGTCGCGGATCTCGTCGACGTCACGCGCCTGCATACGGCCGACCCCGAGCATCGCGTGCCGCATCTCGCGTTCCAGCCGGACAGCCTGTCGAACACGCCGATCCTGCCGATCGAGGAAGTGACGAGCGGCTACTACCTGCGCCTGCGCGTCGCCGACCAGACCGGCGTGCTGGCCGCGATCACGCGCATCCTCGCCGAATCGGGGATCTCGATCGACGCGCTGCTGCAGAAGGAGTCGGAGCAGGTCGACGACGCGAACGGCGAAACCGACATCATCCTGATCACGCATGTGACGCGCGAGAAGCACGTCAACGCGGCGATCGCGCAGATCGAGAGCCTCGAGACGGTGGTCTCGAAGGTGACGAAGCTGCGCATGGAAGCACTGAACTGAGGACCGGGAACGACATGAACTACATCTCCACGCGCGGCGCCGGCATCGGCGAGCGCCACACGTTCTCCGACATCCTGCTCGGCGGCCTCGCGAAGGACGGCGGGCTGTACCTGCCGGCCGAGTATCCGAAGGTGTCCGCCGACGAACTCGCACGCTGGCGCACGCTGCCGTACGCGGATCTCGCGTTCGAGATCCTGTCGAAGTTCTGCGACGACGTGCCGGCCGACGACCTGCGCGCGATCACGCGCCGCACGTACACGGCCGCCGTGTACAGCAACACGCGCCACGGCGAGAACGCGTCCGACATCACGCCGCTGAAGACGCTCGGCACCGAGAACGGCGCGGCACTGTCGCTGCTCGAACTGTCGAACGGCCCGACGCTCGCGTTCAAGGACATGGCGATGCAGCTGCTCGGCAACCTGTTCGAGTACACGCTCGCGAAGCACGGCGAGGCGCTGAACATCCTTGGCGCGACGTCGGGCGACACGGGCAGCGCGGCCGAATACGCGATGCGCGGCAAGGCCGGCGTGCGCGTGTTCATGCTGTCGCCGCACCAGAAGATGAGCGCGTTCCAGACCGCCCAGATGTTCAGCCTGCAGGATCCGAACATCTTCAACCTCGCGGTCGAAGGCGTGTTCGACGACTGCCAGGACATCGTGAAGGCCGTTTCGAACGATCACGCGTTCAAGGCGCAGCAGAAGATCGGCACGGTCAACTCGATCAACTGGGCGCGCGTCGTCGCGCAGGTCGTGTACTACTTCAAGGGTTATTTCGCGGCGACGACGTCCAACGACGAGCGCGTATCGTTCACCGTGCCGTCGGGCAACTTCGGCAACGTCTGCGCGGGCCACATCGCGCGGATGATGGGTTTGCCGATCGCGAAGCTCGTGGTCGCGACCAACGAGAACGACGTGCTCGACGAGTTCTTCCGCACGGGCGCATACCGCGTGCGCAGCGCGGAAAACACGTATCACACGAGCAGCCCGAGCATGGACATCTCGAAGGCGTCGAACTTCGAGCGCTTCGTGTTCGACCTGCTCGGCCGCGATCCGGCACGCGTGATGCAGCTGTTCCGCGACGTCGAGGAGAAGGGCGGGTTCGATCTCGCGGCGAGCGGCGATTTCGCGCGCGTGGCCGAATTCGGCTTCGTGTCGGGCCGCAGCAGCCACACGGACCGCATCGCGACGATCCGCGACGTGTTCTCGCGCTACGACACGATGATCGATACGCACACGGCCGACGGCGTGAAGGTCGCGCGCGAGCATCTCGACGCGGGCGTGCCGATGGTCGTGCTCGAGACGGCCCAGCCGATCAAGTTCGGCGAGACGATCCGCGAAGCGCTCGATCGCGAGGCCGAGCGGCCGGCCGCATTCGACGGACTCGAGGCGCTGCCGCAGCGTTTCGAGGTCGTGAAGGCCGACGCGCAGCAGGTGAAGGACTTCATCGCCGCGCATACGGGCGCGTAATGTAGCACCGGGGTAGCACCGGGGTAGCGCCGGGCCGCGGGTTCGCAAGCCCGGCGGCGCGGGACGGCCGGAATGCCGATTCGTCGCACGGATCGGGGTTCCGGCCGTTTCGTTTGGCGGCGGCCGTGCGCAGGCGAGCCGTCCGGTGCACGATGAAACAAGTGCCAGTGCCGCGGGTTCGCGCCGATTACAGTTGTCGCATGTCCGGCATATCGCGCGTCCGCGCGACGGCGTCGCTACAATGACGTATTGACGCCAACGAACCCCGATTCCATCGATGTCGAACCCGAATCCCGCGGCGCCGCGCGCGCCGATGCTGTCGACTGCCGAAGCGCTCGCCGCGCTGCTCGAAGCCGCGAAGCCGCTGCCCGGCGCCGAAACCGTCGCCACGCTCGATGCGCTCGGCCGCGTGCTGGCCACCGACGTGAGCTCGCCGCTCGACGTGCCGCCGATGCATACGAGCGCGATGGACGGCTATGCGGTGCGCGTCGCCGACCTGCTGCACGGCGAGCGGCGCCTGCCGGTGTCGCAGCGGATTCCGGCCGGCCATCCGGCCGCGCCGCTCGCGGCGGGCACGGCTGCGCGGATCTTCACCGGCGCCACGGTGCCGCCCGGTGCCGACGCCGTCGTGATGCAGGAGCAGACATCGGCCGACGGCGACGCGGTCGAGATCCTGCACACGCCGAAGGCCGGTGAATGGATCACCGCGCAGGGCGCGGACATCCGCCTGGGTTCGGTGATCCTGCCGGCCGGCACGCGGCTCACGCCGCAGGCGCTCGGCCTGGCCGCGTCGGTCGGCTGCGCGCAACTGTCGGTCGCGCGGCGGATTCGCGTCGCGGTGTTCTTTACCGGCGACGAACTGACGATGCCGGGCGAGCCGCTGAAGCCCGGCGCGATCTACAACTCGAACCGCTTCACGTTGCGCGGGCTGCTCGAGCGGCTCGGTTGCCACGTGACCGACTACGGGATCGTGCCCGACTCGCTCGCCGCGACCCGCGACACGCTGCGCGAGGCCGCGCGCGATCACGACGTGATCCTGACGAGCGGCGGTGTATCGGTCGGCGACGAGGATCACGTGAAGCCGGCCGTTGAGGCCGAAGGGCGGCTCGCGTTGTGGCAGATCGCGATGAAGCCGGGCAAGCCGCTCGCGTTCGGCGCGGTGCGCCGTGGCGATGAGCGTCCCGACGCGCATTTCATCGGACTGCCGGGCAACCCCGTGTCGAGTTTCGTCACGTTCCTGCTGTTCGTGCGGCCGTTCCTGCTGCGCCTGTCCGGCGTGCGCGACGTCGCGCCGCGCGCGGTGTCGCTGCGCGCGGACTTCTCGCAAAGCAAGGGCGACCGGCGTAACGAATTCCTGCGCGCGCGCGTCAACGCGGCCGGCGGCCTCGATCTGTTCCCGAACCAGAGTTCGGCGGTGCTGACGTCGACGGTCTGGGGCGACGGCCTGATCGACAATCCGCCGCAGCACGCGATCAGCGCGGGCGAGACCGTGCGTTTCATTCCGTTTTCCGAACTGCTGTCGTAACGCGATGGCTTCCCGACCTATGAAGATTCAGCTGAAATTCTTTGCCAGCGTGCGCGAGGCGCTGGGCGTGTCCGACGAGCAGGCCGACGTGCCGGACGGCGTGACGACTGTCGGCGACGTGCGCGCATGGCTGCGCCTGCGCGGCGGCGCGTGGGCCGAGACGCTCGCCGAGGGGCGTGCGTTGCGCATGGCGTGCAATCACCAGATGACCGACCCCGATACGCGGCTTACCGACGGTTGCGAGGTCGCGTTTTTTCCGCCTGTGACGGGCGGTTGAGCTTTGCATGGGATCAGAGTAAGCGCTGAAGCGCTAACTCTGGTCGACAGAGGCAGACAATGGCTACGGTACGAGTCCAGAGCGACGATTTCGACCTCAACACCGAAGTGGCGGCGCTGCGCGCGCGCAACCCGAAGATCGGCGCGATCGCGTGCTTCGTCGGCACCGTGCGCGATCTGAACGAAGGCGATTCGGTCGCCGCGATGGAGCTCGAGCACTATCCGGGGATGACCGAGAAGGCGCTCGAGAAGATCGCCGCCGAGGCCGGCCGGCGCTGGCCCGGGATCGACGTCGCGATCGTGCATCGCGTCGGCCGGCTGCTGCCGCTCGACCAGATCGTGATGGTCGCGACGGTCGCGTCGCATCGCGGCGATGCGTTCGCGTCGTGCGAATTCGTGATGGACTACCTGAAGACCGAGGCGCCGTTCTGGAAGAAGGAAACGACGCCGGACGGCGAGCGCTGGGTCGATGCCCGCAGCACCGACGATGCGGCGCTCGCGCGCTGGGGCGTCGAATCGGGCAACACGCCGCGTTGAGCGCGGCGATCGCGTCATGCGGCCATGTGCCGCAGGCGATTAAGCGCTCAAGCGTTCAAGCATCGCCCGTCAGGCGTCCGGATCGACGCCGCGCCCGATGATCTTCGTCGGAAACGGCTCGCCGCGGGCGCGTGGCGGCAGCGCGTGCGGATCGTCGCCCGCGTCGCGTCGGCGCGGCGCGATCGCGTCGAGCAGCGCCTGCTGCTCGGGCGGAATCTGGTAATCCCAGCCGAAGCGACTCAATTGCAGGCTCTGCGCGATCCGCAGCGCGGGCTCCATGAAGCGGATGGCCGCGGGCGGCGTGTAGCGCCCCTCGACGGTCTTCAGGAACAGCGACAGCCAGCGGCTGAAATGCGCGGGCTCGATCCCGTCGAGCGGCTGGTGCGCCTGCTGCACGCTGCCGCGATAGCCTTTGGTGCCGAGCACGAGGCTCGACCAGAAGCTCACCATCTTCGGCAGATGGTCGTCCCAGCGGCCGTCCAGCTTCGCGTCGAACACGGGGCCGAGCAGTGGATCGGCGCGCACGCGGTCGTAGAACGCGTACACGAGGTCGCGGATGTTGTCTTCGGTCGGTTCGGCGTCGCGGAGGCGGGCCGGAGCGGTATCGGGCGAGGCGGGCAGGGCGGTCATGGCAAAAAAGGGCCGGAAAATTCGGGGCATCGGCACCGTGCCGGCGGAACGGCAGCGTGGGCAACGCGCAGGACGCCGACAGAATTTTGACGCAAAATAGCGTCCACCAATGCCCGAAAAATGCGTAGATGTCATGCATCTTATTGCGCACCGGCCGTCCCGGCAACCCGGCGCGTCGAGCGGCCTCGACAGCCACCCCGGCGCGCGTCCCGATTGACCCGGCTCGCTTGATTGGGGCGCGATTGATATTTTTCCGTATTCGCTCATGAGACTCACCGACTACACCGACTACTCGCTGCGCGTCATGCTGTACCTTGCCGTGCGCGGCGAGGGGCTCGCGACGATCCAGGAGATCTCGGACGCCTACGGCATCTCGAAGAACCATCTGATGAAGGTCGTGCAGCAGCTCGGCGAGCTCGGCTGGGTCGATACCGTGCGCGGCCGCAACGGCGGGCTGCGGCTGTTTCCGGAATCGCTGAAGCTGACGGTCGGCCAGGTGGTTCGCGCGACCGAGAGCGATTTCGCGCTGGTCGGCTGCTTCGCGGTCGACGGCGATGCGTCGCGCGGCTGCGTGATCGAGCCGCAGTGCCGCCTCAAGGGTGTGCTGGCGGCCGCGCGCGACGCATTCTTCGCCGAACTGGACCGCCATTCGCTCGGCGAGCTGGCCGTGCCCGCGTCGCCGCTCGTCGCGCTGCTGGGCATTCGTCCGATCGCGCTGGTGCATGCCGAGCCGTCCGCAGATGGCGTACCGGCGTCCGCCGAATCGCAGTCGAAGGCCGGCTGACACGCCGGCACCGCCCCCCGCCATCCGGCGGCAGCCCGTCCGCAGGCCGCCGCATTGCCGCCCGGCAATTTTTGCGCTGAATCAACCCGAATTTCGCTTGAAACCCGTATAACCATCCACATCTTGGTGTTAATCGAAAATTGGAGGTCTCACCAAATGAGAATCGACAAGCTCACCACCAAGTTCCAGGAAGCACTCTCGGACGCGCAAAGCCTCGCGGCGGGCCGCGACAATCAATACATCGAACCCGTTCACGTGCTGGCGGCGCTGGTAGCACAGCAGGACGGCTCCGCCCGCTCGCTGATGTCGCGCGCGGGTGTTCACGTGCAGGCGCTGCAAGGCGCGCTGAACGAAGCCATTTCGCGCCTGCCGCAAGTGACGGGCACGGGCGGCGACATCCAGATCGGCCGTGAGCTGGCCGGGCTGCTGAACCAGGCCGACAAGGAAGCGCAGAAGCTCAACGACACGTTCATCGCGAGCGAGATGTTCCTGCTCGCCGTGTCCGACGACAAGGGCGAAGCCGGCAAGCTCGCCCGTCAGCACGGCCTCACGCGCAAGGCGCTCGAAGCCGCGATCGCCGCGGTGCGCGGCGGCTCGCAGGTGCACAGCCAGGACGCGGAAAGCCAGCGCGAGGCGCTGAAGAAGTATACGGTCGACCTGACCGAGCGCGCCCGCGCGGGCAAGCTCGATCCGGTGATCGGCCGCGACGACGAAATCCGCCGCTCGATCCAGATCCTGCAGCGCCGGACCAAGAACAACCCGGTGCTGATCGGCGAGCCGGGCGTCGGCAAGACCGCGATCGTCGAAGGGCTCGCGCAGCGGATCGTCAACGGCGAGGTGCCGGAGACGCTGAAGGGCAAGCGCGTGCTGTCGCTCGACATGGCTGCGCTGCTCGCCGGCGCGAAGTACCGCGGCGAGTTCGAGGAGCGCCTGAAGGCTGTGCTCAACGACATCGCGAAGGACGAAGGCCGGACGATCGTGTTCATCGACGAGATCCACACGATGGTCGGTGCCGGCAAGGCCGAAGGCGCGATGGATGCGGGCAACATGCTGAAGCCGGCGCTGTCGCGCGGCGAGCTGCACTGCATCGGCGCGACGACGCTCGACGAATATCGCAAGTACATCGAGAAGGACGCCGCGCTCGAGCGCCGCTTCCAGAAGGTGCTCGTCGACGAGCCGAGCGTCGAGGCGACGATCGCGATCCTGCGTGGGCTGCAGGAGAAGTACGAACTGCACCACGGTGTCGACATCACCGACCCGGCGATCGTCGCCGCGGCCGAGCTGTCGCACCGCTATATCACCGACCGCTTCCTGCCGGACAAGGCGATCGACCTGATCGACGAGGCTGCGTCGAAGATCAAGATGGAAATCGATTCGAAGCCCGAAGAGATGGACAAGCTCGACCGTCGGCTGATCCAGCTGAAGATCGAGCGCGAGGCCGTCAAGAAGGAGCAGGACGAAGCGTCGCAGAAGCGCCTGCAGCTGATCGAGGAAGAGATCGAGCGTCTCGGCCGCGAATATGCGGACCTGGAAGAGATCTGGACCGCCGAGAAGGCCGCCGTGCAGGGCAGTGCGCAGCTCAAGGAAGAGATCGAGAAGGTGCGCGCCGACATCGCGCGTCTGCAGCGCGACGGCAAGCTGGAGAAGGTCGCCGAACTGCAGTACGGCAAGCTGCCGCAACTCGAGTCGCAACTGAAGCAGGTCACGCAGGCCGAAGAGCAGGAGCAGCACAACCCGACGCGTCCGCGTCTGCTGCGCACGCAGGTCGGCGCGGAGGAAATCGCGGAAGTCGTATCGCGCGCAACCGGGATTCCGGTGTCGCGGATGATGCAGGGCGAACGCGAGAAGCTGCTGCACATCGAGGAGAAGCTGCACGAGCGCGTGGTCGGCCAGCACGAGGCGATCAGCGCGGTCGCGGATGCGATCCGTCGTTCGCGCGCGGGTCTCGCCGATCCGAATCGTCCGTACGGCTCGTTCCTGTTCCTCGGCCCGACGGGGGTCGGCAAGACGGAGCTGTGCAAGGCGCTGGCGGCGTTCCTGTTCGATTCGGAAGAGCACCTGATCCGCATCGACATGAGCGAGTTCATGGAGAAGCACAGCGTCGCGCGGCTGATCGGTGCACCGCCGGGCTATGTCGGCTACGAGGAAGGCGGCTACCTGACGGAAGCCGTGCGCCGCAAGCCGTACAGCGTGATCCTGCTCGACGAGATCGAGAAGGCGCATCCGGACGTGTTCAACGTGTTGCTGCAGGTGCTCGACGACGGTCGCATGACCGACGGGCAGGGGCGCACGGTCGACTTCAAGAACACGGTTATCGTGATGACGTCGAACCTCGGCTCGCAGGTGATCCAGGCAATGACGGGTTCGCCGCAGGAAGAGATCAAGGACGCCGTGTGGCTCGAGGTGAAGCAGCACTTCCGTCCGGAATTCCTGAACCGGATCGACGACGTCGTCGTGTTCCACGCGCTCGATCGCAGCAATATCGAATCGATCGCGAGGATCCAGCTCGCGCGCCTGCACGACCGGCTCGCGAAGCTCGACATGGCGCTCGACGTGTCGCCGGCGGCGCTCGAGCAGATCGGCAAGGTCGGTTACGATCCGCTGTTCGGCGCGCGGCCGCTCAAGCGCGCGATCCAGCAGGAGATCGAGAACCCGGTCGCGAAGCTGATCCTCGCGGGCCGCTTCGGTCCGAAGGACGTGATCCCGGTCGACGTCAACGACGGCAGGTTCGTGTTCGACCGCGTCGTGCACTGATCGCCGGCGATCGGCCGCACGCCCGGTTCGCGCCGGGCGCACAAAAACAAACACCCCGCTCAGGCGGGGTGTTTGCATATGGGGCGGCCGAAACCGCTGCCGTGCGGGCTCAGGCCTGCTTGTTGCCGCCGAACATGCCGGCGAGCTGCGTGAGCGTGCCGAGCACGTTCGACGTGTCGACCTGGCCGCCGGCCGGCACTTCGCCGTTCGGCGTCGCGCCGTTGACGACGTGCGGCAGCACCTGCGCGAGGATCGACGATGCCTGGGACGGATCGATGCCGACCTTGCTCGCGAGTGCGCCGACGACGTCGGAGCCGAGCACGTTCTGCAGCGTGTCGGCCGAGATCGGCTGGTTTTCGCCGTTGCCGACCCACGAGCCGATGATGTCGCCGGCGCCGCCGGCCTTGAACTTCTCGATCAGCCCGTTCAGGCCGCCCGGCTGGTTGTTGATGAATTCGAGCGCGGTCGTGATGAGTGCGCTTTGCGAGTTGCCGCCGGCCTGGCCGCCGATCAGACCGCCGACGATGTCGAGGAGACCCATGATTCTTCACCTTCACTGAAAAGGGCGCCGTGACGACGGCGCCCGTTGATCGAATGCCGCGCGCACGCCATCGCGCGCGGCGCACATCAGGCGCCCGACGCCGCGGCGGCGGAGGCTGCCTTGTCCTTCTTGCTCTTCTTCTTCGAACCCTTCGTCGCCTTCGTGGACGACGCTGCGGCCGGCGCGCTCGCACTCGCGCCCGCGTCGGCGGATGCCGCCGCGGCTGCGGCCGCCTTGTCCTTCTTCGATGCGCGCTTGCTCTTGGCCGGCTTGGTCGTCGCGTCCGGTGCGCTCGCGGCCGGTGCCGTCGCCGTCGTGCCGGCCGTCGCGGTCGTCGACGTCGACGCGGTGCCTGCCGACGTCGTGGTCGACGGGGGCGCCGAGGTCGTCGCGGCCGGTTTCGACAGCTTCACGCCCTTCGGCGGTGTCGACGAGCCGCCGATCGTCAGGCCGTTTTCCTCGAGATGCCCGACCGACTTCGTGCCGAGACCCTTCACGCGGGTCGCGAGATCGTCCGCGTCCTTGAACGGGCCGTTCTTGGTGCGTTCGTCGATGATCGCCTTCGACTTCACGGGCCCGAGGCCCTTCACCGATTCGAGCGCGGCCTGGTCGGCCGTGTTGACTTCGACGGCCGCGGCGAGGCCGGCGGCGAGCGACAGCGATAGCGCGACGAACAGCATCAGCAGCTTTCTCAGCATGGCAAAGGCTCCCTGGTTCTGATGGATGAATGGCTGTTGCAACGGACGGCGGGGCGAGGCCCGGCCGGGCCTCGCCGTTAAGCATAGGACAAACGCGTGCCCGTTTTAAGACAGGCTGACCGAATCTTGCTGAAGGCTTGCGTCGCTGTAAAGACAGAAAGCCGCGCCGGGCGGCGCTTTTGACCATTGTTTACGGTGTCGCCGAGATTCGTCGTGCTGGCTGTTCGACAGGGCTTGACTTAGAGTGAACTCTAACTCCTAACCTTGTTCCTGCCATGTCGAAAACCGTATCCCAACCTTCCTCCGCCGGCCCGCTGACGATCGGCCAGGTCGCCGAAATGACCGGCTTGTCGACGCATACGCTGCGGTACTACGAGCAGGCCGGCCTGCTGCGCGCGATTTCGCGCACGGCGGCCGGGCACCGGCTCTATGCGCCGGCCGACCTTGACTGGCTGGCCTTCGTGATGCGCCTGAAGGCGACCGGCATGCCGGTCGCGCAGATGCAGGCATTCGCGACACTGCGCGCGCAAGGCGAGTCGACCTTCGGTGCGCGGCGCAGCCTGCTGGTCACGCATCGCGACGCGGTGCGCGCGCATATCGCGGAACTGCAAGCGAGCCTCGACGTGATCAGCGACAAGATCGTGAACTATGAGGCACAAGAGCGGGATATGGCACGACGGGCAAGACCTTCTCACTCTCTATCGAAACAGGACGGACCCAATGGAACGACGCGTTGAAGACCGCTATACGCGCGGCTGGAACAAACTGAAGGAAATCGACGGCGAAGCGGGTGAGCGCGTGATTGCGGCCCTCGCGCCGATCGCGCCGGACTTCGGGCGGCTGATCGTCGAGTTCGGTTTCGGTGATATCTACAGCCGGCCGCAGCTCGACCTGAAAGCGCGCGAGATCGCGACGATCGCGGCGCTGGCCGCGCTCGGCAACGCGCAGCCGCAGTTGAAAGTGCATATCGAGGCCGCGCTGAACGTCGGCTGCACGCGCGACGAGATCGTCGAGGTGTTCATGCAGATGGCCGTCTATGCAGGTTTTCCGGCCGCGCTCAACGCACTGTTCGCCGCACACGAGGTGTTCGCGCGGCGCGACGAAGCGGCCGGCGAGACCGGTGACGCCGCGAACGCGCGCGAAGCGGCCGTGCATGGGGCATGAGCGGTAGGCGCGCTCGCGCATCACGCGCGGTGCGGCGCGACGATCCGATGTTTCGCGATCCGCCGGTACAGCGTCGCGCGCGAGATGCCGAGCGCCTGCGCGGTCGCGTCGGGCCGCCAGCGATGCGCGGTGAGCGCCGCGACGATGCGGCCGCGTTCGTCGTCCGGCAGCGCGCCGGCGGTGCCGGCGCCGAGCTGCGCGGCGAGCTCGGCCGGCAGGTCGCGCATCGTCACGCGCGCGGCGTCGCACACCGCGCACGCATAACGCAGCACGTTGCGCAGCTGGCGCACGTTGCCGGGCCACGGATAGGCGGCAAGCTGTTCGGCGAGCGTCGCGTCGAGCGTGAGCACGTGGCCGGTCGCCTGCGCCTCTTCGGCGAACACCGCGGCGATCACGTCGCGCACGTCCGCGCGCTCGCGCAGCGGAGGTAGCTCGAACGTCGCACCGCTCAGCCGGTAGTACAGATCCTCGCGGAACGTGCCGTCGGCCACCATCCGCATGAGATCGCGGTGCGTCGCGCAAATCACGTCGAGATCGACGCGCACGGGCGTATCGCTGCCGAGCGGCACGACTTCGCCGTCGGCGAGCACGCGCAGCAGCCGCGTCTGCAGCGTGAGCGGCATGTCGCCGATTTCGTCGAGGAACAGTGTGCCGCCGTCGGCGAGCGCGATCTTGCCGCGCGCGCCGTGCTTGCGTGCACCGGTGAACGCACCGGCCGCGTAGCCGAACAGCTCGCTTTCGATCAGCGCCTCGGGCAGCGCGCCGCAGTTGACTGCGACGAACGGCCGTGCGCGCCGCGCACCCGCGTCGTGGATCGCGCGCGCGAACACTTCCTTGCCCGCGCCGGTTTCGCCGAGCACGAGGATCGGCAGCCGCTTGCTCACGACACGCAGCGCGAGTTCGGCCTGCTGCGCGACGCGTGCGTCGCTGCTCTGCAGGAACGGCGTCAGCGCGCCGACGTGGCGCTGCGCGGTGCCGGGGCGGCGCGATGCCGGGGCGGCCCGTGCCGTGCCGGTTTCGCGGCCGGCGCGTCGTAGCGGCGCGCGCAGCCGCGCATAAAGCGGGGCGCCGGTCGCGCGCAGCCGCAGCGCGATGATCGCGTCGAGCCGCGCAGCGTCGCGCAGCGGCATCTCGGTCGCATCGAAGATCTCGTCGATATGGCGCGGTTCGCGCAGCGCCGGCAGCGCGTCGCGCGCCTGCCGGTTTGCGGCGACGATATTGCCGCATTCGTCGAACGCGATCAGCCATTCGGGCTGCGCCTCGACGTAGTGACGATTCGGATGCCCGAACAATATCCAGTGCTGCGCGGTGCTGTGCACGAAATAGCCGTCCTCGATCAGCGCCGCGCTCTGTCGCACGAGCTGGTACACGAGACGCTGGCTGTCGCGGCCGTCCGGCGACTGGACGGCCGACGCATCGAGCACGCCGATCAGTTCGCCGCCCGGCGCGAAGATCGGGGCTGCGCTGCAGGTGAGCGTGGTAAATGCCGCGCGGAAATGGTCGGTCTTGTGCACGGTGATCGGCGCGAGATCGGTCAGCACGCTCGCGACGCCGCAGGTGCCTTCCTCGCTTTCCGACCAGCACGAGCCGATGTGCAGCCCCGCATGGCGGAAGTCGTTGCGGCGCTCGCGGTCGATCCGGTAGTCGATCGTCACGCCGTGCGCGTCGGTCAGCATCACGCAATAGTCGGCGACGCGAATCATGTCGTGCAGGCGTGTCAGGCACTGGCCCGATGCGCGCAGGAACGCCTCTTCCTTGTCGCGCACCTCGCGCAGCTCGGCCGCGGTCAGCACGCGCGGGCCGATCGACGACGCCGGGTCGAGCGCGTAGCGCTCGAGCGAGCGCTGCCACGACGACACGAGACGCGCGGAATCGGCCGGCGCGGGCAGGCGCCCGGCGAGCGCACCGAGCACACGGTCGGCGTGCTGGGCCTGGGGGACGGCGTAGGGCATGGTCGGCTCCGGTTCCGTACGGCGGGGAATTCGATGTTCTTGTAGCACATTCGCTTGCTCGGATCACATTGCATCGCAGCACGCGCGCGGCGTGAGACGTTCGTCTCAGCGGGATCTCAGTCGGTCTCGCGCGGATGAGACGCGGGGCATGCCACGCGCGACGGTGGTCCGGAGCATGGTGGTGCGCGCCGCGCCGCGATCCGCGCGGCTTGCCGGCGAAATCGCCACCCGGATGAAGGCGCCGACGCCGGTGCACCGGGAGATCGGCGGCGTGAGACGCACCGGCGGTTTTGCGCAGCGTCGGGCCGTCATGGCAGCAGATGTCGATGACAGGGGTACCCGCCGAGCCAGTCCGTACGCGGGTTTCGCGGTCGTTGCCCACACGATGGCACGCCGCTTGCAGATGTCACGGGCAAGTCCGGCGCGATCGCGTCGGCGACGACGATCCGCTGCCCTTGATGACGGCGGACGACACATGCAGGGCCGGCGCGCGAGCGCCGGTCCACTGGATGGAGACAAGCCCGTGACGACGCCCGTGACCGTCGGCGTGATCGCGAACCCCGCATCGGGGCGCGACATTCGCCGCCTGACGACGCATGCATCCGTGTTCCCGACGGCGGAAAAGGCCAACATGGTCGTGCGCCTGCTCGCCGGTCTCGGCGCGATGGGCGTCGAGCGCGTGCTGACCTTGCGCGACAAGACGGGTATCGCGACGCTGCTGATGCGCGCGCTCGATACACATCGCGCGGTCGCCCCCCACGAGCGCTGGCCCGACGTCGAATTCGTCGACCTGCCGATCTCGGACACCGTCGCCGACACGCAGGCCGGTGCCGCATACATGCACCGGATGGAAGTCGCGCTGATCGTCGTGCTCGGCGGCGACGGCACTCACCGCGCGGTCGCCGCGCATTGCGGCGCGACCCCGCTCGTCGCGCTGTCCACCGGCACCAACAACGCGTTTCCCGAACATCGCGAGGCGACCGTCGCGGGCGTCGCGGCAGGACTCGCCGCGACCGGCGCCGTGCCGGCGGAGGTTGCGTTCACGCGTAACAAGCGGCTCGTCGTGCGCTGCGCGGCCGGCGTGAACGCGGGGCGCGAGGAGATCGCGCTCGTCGACGTGTGCGCGGCCCGCCAGCGCTTCATCGGCGCGCGCGCGATCTCGGGTCCCGACGACATCGACACGCTCTACCTGACCTTCGCGGAACCGGACGGCATCGGCCTGTCCGCGCTCGGCGGCGCGTGGGCGCCGCTCGAGCGCAGCGCGCCGCACGGGCTCGCGATGCGCTTCGCCGCCGACGGCAAGACGGCCGGCACGCCGCTCGTCGCCCCGATCGCACCCGGGCGCGTCGATCGCGTCGTGATGCGCAGCTGCGAGCGGCTCGAACCGGGTGCGTGGCAGACGATCCCGTTCGAGCACGGCACGCTCGCATTCGACGGCGAGCGCGAGATCGAGGTCGCGCGTGGCGACCGCTACGAGATCGCGCTCGACTGGCGCGGGCCGCTGACGGTCGACGTCGGTCGCACGCTGCGTTACGCGTCGTCGCGGCAGTTGTTGCGCGACGCCGGCGCGTGGCGCGGCTGACGGCAGCTTCACGTTTTACCGACGGCCGCAAGCCGTGCAATCCGTCGCCGGGGCGTTGCCGCGGCGGCATTCGCAGTCAGACCTATCCAGGAGACACACATGACCGTTTCGACACAGCTCAGCAGGGACAAGCTGCTGGACGCGTATCGGCTGATGCGCACGATCCGCGAATTCGAGGAGCGCCTGCACGTCGAGTTCGCGACCGGGGAAATCCCCGGCTTCGTTCACCTGTACGCGGGCGAGGAGGCCTCCGCGGTCGGCACGATGCTGCACCTCGGACTTGAAGATTACGTTGCCACCACGCATCGCGGGCACGGCCACTGCATCGCGAAAGGCGTCGACGTGCACGGGATGATGGCCGAGATCTATGGCAAGAAGACGGGCGTCTGCCACGGCAAGGGCGGCTCGATGCACATCGCCGACCTGTCGATGGGGATGCTCGGCGCGAACGGGATCGTCGGCGCGGGCGGCCCGCTCGTGTGCGGCGCGGCGCTCGCGGCCAAGCACAAGAAGACGGGCGGCGTCGGCGTGTGCTTCTTCGGCGACGGCGCGTCGAACCAGGGCGTGATCTTCGAATCGATGAACCTCGCGTCGGTATGGCGGCTGCCGGCGATCTTCGTGGCCGAGAACAACGGCTATGCGGAAGCGACGTCGTCGAGCTGGTCGGTCGCGACCGACAACATCGCCGATCGCGCGAACGGCTTCGGGATGCCGGGCGTGATCGTCGACGGCTTCGACTTCTTCGCGGTACACGAGGCGCTCGGCGAAGCCGTCGCACGCGCGCGCAACGGTGGTGGCCCGACGCTCGTCGAGGTGAAGTTCACGCGCTACTTCGGCCACTTCGAAGGCGATGCGCAGACCTACCGCGCGCCGGGTGAAGTGCAGAAGCTGCGCGACGAGAAGGACTGCCTGAAGCATTTCGAAACGCGCGTCGTGCGTGCCGAAGCGCTGACGACCGACGACCTGCGCGCGGTCGATGCACAGGTGAAGGCGCTGATCGACGATGCGGTCGCGCAGGCGAAAGCCGCGCCGCTGCCCGACGCGGCCGACCTGCTGACCGACGTGTACGTGTCGTACCCGTGAGCGCGGCCTGATTCACCCGCTGGCAGCCGGCACGGCGAACCGAATATTCCAGGAGACAGACATGGCAAGGAAAATCACTTATTCGCAGGCGATCAACGAGGCGCTCGCGCAGGAAATGGCGCGCGACGACAGCGTGATCGTGATGGGCGAGGACAACGCAGGTGGCGCGGGCGCGCCGGGCGAGGACGACGCATGGGGCGGCGTACTCGGCGTGACGAAGGGGCTGTACCACAAGTTTCCGGGCCGCGTGCTCGACACGCCGCTGTCGGAAGGCGGCTACATCGGCGCGGCGGTCGGCGCGGCCGCGTGCGGGATGCGGCCCGTCGCGGAGCTGATGTTCATTGATTTCATGGGCGTGTGCTTCGACCAGATCTTCAACCAGGCCGCGAAATTCCGCTACATGTTCGGGGGCAAGGCGGTGACGCCGGTCGTGATCCGCGCGATGTATGGCGCCGGCCTGCGCGCGGCCGCGCAGCATTCGCAGATGCTCACGTCGCTGTTTACGCACATTCCGGGGCTGAAGGTCGTGTGCCCGTCGACGCCTTACGACGCGAAGGGGCTGCTGATCCAGGCGATCCGCGACAACGACCCGGTGATCTTCCTCGAACACAAGCTGCTCTACACGCGCGAAGGCGACGTGCCAGAGGAGTCCTATGCGATTCCGTTCGGCGAGGCGAACGTCGTGCGCGAAGGCGACGACGCGACGATCGTCACGTATGGCCGGATGGTGCATCTCGCGACCGACGCGGCCGCGAAGCTCGCGAAGGACGGCGTCCAGGTCGACGTGATCGACCTGCGCACGACGTCGCCGCTCGACGAGGAAACCATCCTCGAGAGCGCCGAGCGCACCGGGCGCGTGGTGGTGGTCGATGAAGCGAACCCGCGCTGCTCGATCGCGACCGATATCGCCGCACTGGTCGCCCGGCGAGCGTTCCATTCGCTGAAGGCACCGATCGAGCTCGTGACCGCGCCGCACACGCCCGCGCCGTTCGCCGGCGTGCTGGAAGACCTGTACATCCCGTCCGCCGATGCAATCGCGCAGGCGGTACTGAAGACGAGGAGCTGACACGATGTCGATTCACATGATCACGATGCCCAAGTGGGGGCTGTCGATGGAGCAGGGGCAGGTCAACGGCTGGCTGAAGGCGATCGGCGAGCGCGTGACGAAGGGCGACGAAGTGCTCGACGTCGAGACCGACAAGATTTCGTCGGGTGTCGAGTGCGCGTTCGACGGCACGCTGCGCCGGCAGGTCGCACAGGAGGGCGAGACGCTGCCGGTCGGTGCGCTGCTCGGCGTGGTGGCCGCGGCCGAGGCGAGCGATGCCGACATCGACGCGGCGATCGCCGAATTCCAGCGCGATTTCGTACCGAGCGCGACCGCCGACGACGCGACGGGCCCGCAGCCCGAGAAGGCGCAGATCGATGGACGCACGATCCGGTTCCTGAAGCTCGGCGACGGTTCGGGCACGCCTGCCGTGCTGATCCACGGCTTCGGCGGCGACCTCAACAACTGGCTGTTCAACCATGCGGAACTCGCCGCGCACCGGCCCGTGTGGGCGCTTGACTTGCCCGGGCACGGCGAGTCGGGCAAGGCGGTCGACACCGGCAGCCTCGACGAACTGGCCGACGCGGTGCTCGCGCTGCTCGATGCGCAGCACATCGACCGCGCGCACCTGATCGGCCATTCGATGGGCGGCGCGGTCGCGATGGCGGCGGCCGAGCGTGCACCTGAGCGCGTGGCATCGCTGACGCTGATCGCGAGCGCCGGGCTCGGCGCCGACATCAACCGCGGCTATATCGACGGTTTCGTGGCCGGCAACAGCCGCAATACGCTGAAGCCGCACCTCGGCGCGCTGTTCGCGGACGACGCGCTCGTCACGCGGCAACTGGTCGAGGACCTCGTCAAGTACAAGCGGCTCGAAGGCGTGCAGGCCGCGCTGGAGAAGATCGCGAACGCCGCGTTCGACGGCGCGACCCAGCGGCGCGTGTTCCGCGACCGCGTCGGGTCGCTCGCGCCGCGCACGCTCGTGATCTGGGGCGAGCGCGACCAGGTGATTCCGGCGCAGCATGCGCAGGGCTTGCCGGAAGGCGTGCGGGCCGAGGTGATCGCCGGCAGCGGCCACATGGTGCAGATGGAGGCGGCTGCCGACGTCAACCGCCTGATCATCGCGTTTCTCGGAGACTGACGATGGCCGCCGCGCTCGAACGACCCAGCCTCACCGCGCTCGGCCAGCCGGGCGCGCGAAGCCGCGACAAGCTCGCGCGCATTCCGGTGCGCGTCGAGCCCGCCGCCGGCGGGGCGCTGCCGAAGCCGCCGTGGCTGCGGGCGCGGCCGATGATGAGCGGGGCGGTCGCCGACATGGCGGCCGTGCTGCGCGATCACCGGCTGCATTCCGTCTGCGAGGAGGCCATGTGCCCGAACATCGGCGAATGCTTCGCGCAGCGCACCGCGACCTTCATGATCATGGGCGGGCTGTGCACGCGGCGCTGCCCGTTCTGCGACGTCGCGCACGGCCGCCCCGAGCCGCTCGATTCCGACGAGCCCGCGCGGCTCGCAGACGCGGTCGCGGCGCTCGGACTACGCTACGTCGTGATCACGTCGGTCGATCGCGACGACCTGCGCGACGGCGGCGCCGCACATTTTGCCGCCTGCATCGAGGCGGTGCGCGCGAGCGTGCCGGGCATCGGCGTCGAGGTGCTGACGCCCGATTTCCGCGGCCGCGTCGCGCGTGCGCTCGATGCGTTGTCGTCGGCATGGCCGGACGTGTTCAATCACAACATCGAGACGGTGCCGTCGCTGTATCGGGCGGCACGGCCGGGCGCCGACTATCGCGGCTCGCTCGAACTGCTCGCGCAGGCGAAGGCCGCGCGGCCGACGCTCGTGACGAAATCGGGCTTGATGCTCGGGCTCGGCGAGCGCGACGACGAGGTGCGGGACACGCTGCGCGACTTGCGCGCGCACGAGGTCGATGTGCTGACGCTCGGCCAGTACCTCGCGCCGTCCGCGCACCATCTGCCGGTGCGGCGCTACGTGAGCCCCGATGCGTTCGCCGCGTGGCGCGACGAGGGGCTGGCGCTCGGTTTCAGGGAAGTCGTTGCCGGGCCGCTCGTGCGGTCGTCGTATCACGCGGCCGACGTGCTGGAGGATGCTTAGACCGCGGGCCGCGTGTCCGCGCTGACGGACAGCTGCGCGCGGCCGACGTGTCGCAGGTAGAGCGCGAGGCCCGCGCCCGCGAGCATCAGGCTGATCGTGTTCGCGAACCAGAAGCCGCGCGCGCCGGTCAGCCAGGCGGGTGCGATGCCACCGACGTCGAAGCCGAGCACGTAGCCGCCGCCGAGCCCGACGCCCCACAGCGCGACCGCATAGATCACGGTCGGCACGACCGCGACCTTGTACGCGCGCAACACGAATGCGGACGTGATCTGCAGCGCGTCGAAGAAGTGGTAGCAGGTGACGATCGCGACCAGCGGCAGCGCGGCGGCGGCCACGGCCGGGTTCGGCGTGTAGCCGCTGACGATCAGCGGGCGCAGCGCAAACACGAGCACGCCGTAAGCGGCCGCGATCCCGCACGCGAGCATCACGCTGTGCCGGCCGAGCAGGCGCGCCTCGTCCGGGCGGCCGGCACCGAGTGCGCGCGCGACGAGCGTCGACGCTGCGACACCGATCGACAGCGGCGTCATGTACAGCACCGCGCCGATGTTGCCGGCGATCTGGTGGCCGGCGAGTGTCGTCGTGCCGAACTGCGCGATGAAGAGCGCCATGCACGTGTACGACGTGACCTCGATCAGGTACGACAGGCCCATCGGCACGCCGAGCTTCAGGATCGCCTTCTGGCGCGCCCATACGGGCCAGCAGAAGCGCGAGAAGATCGAAAGCGGCGAGAACACGTCGAGCTTCGCGAGCAGCGTGAAGCCGATCAGCGCGAGCGCCCAGTTGATCAGCGTGCTGGCGAGTCCGCAACCGGGGCCGCCGAGGGCCGGTACGCCGAACCCGCCGAAGATGAACCACACGTTGAGCGGAAACTTGAGCAGCAGCGCGCCGATCTGCAGGATCATCGCGAGCCGCGGCTTGCCGGCCGCGTTGGTCAGCGCGTTGTAGATCCGGAACACGAGGCTCGCCGGCAGGCCGTACGACAGGATCCGCAGGTAATCGACCGTGCGGTCGTGCAGCGCGGGCGGCGCGTGGGCGATGTGCAGCAGCGGTTCGGGAAAATGCAGCAGCAGGAAGCCGGGCACCGCAAGCATCAGCGCGAGCCACAGCGCCTGGCGGACTTCCTCGCCGATCTCGGCGTAGCGCCGCGCGCCGTACAGCTGCCCGGTGATCGGCTGCAGCGCGGACAGGATGCCCGTCATCCCGATGTAGACCGATACGTAGATCGACGAGCCGAGCCCGAGTGCGGCCAGGTCGACGGCCGAGTAGCGGCCGACCATCGCCGTATCGATCACGCCAAACGCGATGATCGCGAGCTGGCCGACGAGCACCGGCCACGCGAGACCGACGATCCGGCGGATGTCGGCGAACATCGTCAATCGACCGTCCGGTGGCGCGGGCCGCGGCGCTTGACGGGCGTCGTCGGCCGCTCGATGCGCTCGTACAGGCGGAAGCGCTCGTCGCGGTCGGCCACGCGGCGGCCTTCCCACACGAGACGCCATACGTATTGCGACATCGCGCTCGGTTCACCGAAGTCCGCGCGGTCCTGGCGCAGGATCACGTCACAGTCGCCCGAGAATTCGAAGTGCATGTCGCCGAAGTACGCGAAGGTCGCGATCTGCGCATCGCCGAGCCGCACGGGCGAGATGCACGCATAGTCTTTCGGCAGATGCGACGCGATCTGTTGCGCGACGTCGCTGTAGGTCCGACCGTAGTTGACGATCGGCAGCCACAGCGTCATCAGCAGCACCCACATCAGCGTGGTGCCGGCGCCCGACAGCACGACGCTGCGCCACAGCACCTTCGGCTGACGTGAGACGCGCCAGCGCGCGAGCAGGCACCAGCACACGGTGACGATCACCGCGCAGATGAACGACAGGATCTTGAAGTGCGGTTCGTAGCCCGGCACGAGGCGCGCGAGGTTGCGCGCGAGCGGATGCGGGAAGCCCGTGAGCGACGCAAGCCACACGAGCCACACGAAGGTGCCGAGGATCGTGAAGCTGAGCACCGCGAACCAGTCGAACGCATTGATCGCGCCGCGCTTGAGGGTCGGCAGCGCGAAGGTGGCGAGTACCGCGAGCGGCGGCAGCAGCAGCATGTACATGCGGTTCGACTGCTGGCTCTGCAGGATCACGAGCGCGACAAGCGGCACCACGACCGACAGCGGAATCGCGATGTGCGCGCGGCGACGCATGCCGGCCCAGCTCCACCAGGCCCAGATCGCGAGCGGCCACGCGGGCCACGTGAACAGCGGCAGATTCTTCGCCGCGTAGGCGAGCACCGCGGTCGGCGGGCCCGAGAAGCGCATCAGGCTGCCGTGGATCCACTGGTTGAAGAACCACGCGGCGTCGTCGGGCGCCGCATTGAAAGCGGCGAGCGGCCACAGCGCGAAGATCGCGGCCGCGAGCGGCAGGCCGACCAGCGGCAGGCGCAGGTTGCGCATCTCCGGCGTGACGAGCCACAGCGCGGCCGTGCCGGTGAGCAGCGCGACGACGAGCACCGGATTGCCGGACAGGGCGACGAGGCCGACCGCAACGCCCCACCACAGCGCACCTTGCATCGGCTTGTCGATGCCGCGCACGATGCCGTACACGAGCATCGCGATCCACGCGAACTGCGCGAGCTGCGGCGTCGTTTCGTGGCCGCGCTCCGCGAGCCCGAAGCACGCGACGAGGATCAGCAGTGCGCCGTCGGCGAGCGTGCGGCCGTAGTCGCGCGGTTCCGGCTCGCCGCCGAATGCGTACTTGAATGGCTGGACCTCGGCGCGCCGGCCGAGCAGATAGGCGGCGTACCAGACGAACGCGCATGCGACGCAGAACAGCACGCCCGTGTCGAAGCGCGACGCGTTGCTCGCATCGACCCACGGCGCCAGCGCGCGGATCGACAGCGCGCCGAGCCAGTAGCCGAGCGGCCCGTCGGTCGTGATGAACTTGCCGACGAGATTCGGCAGCAGCCAGTCGTGCCAGCCGCCGGTGGCCATCGTCCACATCACGCCGAAGCCCGCCGCGTCCTCGTTCTTCCACGGGTCGCGGCCAAACAGGCCGAACGCCGCGTAGACGAGGCAGAGCGTGAGCAGCAGCCAGCGCGGCAGCGCGCGCGTGGCGGAGGCGGTGAGTCGAACGACAGGCTTCATGCAGATGAGCGATTTGTTATGGGCGGGCGGCCGGTGCTGTCATGCGCCGACGGCGCCGGATTCGAGCATCCGGCATTGTAGACGCGCCGGCCGTTGCGCGTCAGACGATTGCCCGGGGCGCCGGTCGGCGCATGGTGTTTTCCCGGCGAGCGGAGACAAAAAAGGGCAGCCTGGGCTGCCCTTTCGTGCGGTACCGGTGCGTTGCAGCCACCGGATCGGTGCGAAGCTTACTTCGCGACTTTGCCGCTGGCGCGTGCGCCGAACTTGTTCTTGAACTTCTCGACACGGCCTGCCGTGTCCATGATCTTTTGCTGACCCGTGTAGAACGAGTGCGATTCCGACGACACTTCGATCTTGGCGAGCGGGTAGGTCTTGCCTTCGTGTTCGATGGTTTCACGCGTCTGGATCGTCGAGCGCGTGATGAACTTGAAGCCGTTCGACATGTCTTGGAAGACGACTTCGCGGTAGTCCGGGTGAATGCCAGGTTTCATGATGTTCCTTGGTGAGAGCGGTAGCCAACCCGCCGCTTGCCGTGCCGGACCGCACGAATTTGCGCGATTCAGCCGACGTCAAGCCCGGCGCGAGCCACTTGCCTAAGGTCGAAAAACGGGGATTATGCCAGAAAATCAGACGGTTGACGAATAATTTTCATCACGCGTCGAGGGCGCCCGTGCGGGCCGGATCCTGCCGGTAATAGCGGGCGAGCAGCCGGTAGAGCTCCGGAAATTCGGACTCGAACGCACGGGGTCGCACGAACAGCGCCTCGCTGCACACCGCAAAGAATTCCGACGGATGATCGGCCGCATACGGATCGATCAGCGAGTCGCGCTCGAAGCGCGCCCACGCGCGATCCGGCACCGCATCGACCCGTGCGCAGAACTGGTCGTACGCGTGCTCGAACACGTCGGCCCACGCCTGCGCGTCCAGGTGCGGCGCGTGCCAGCGGCGAAAGAGGGGCGGATACCCGTCGGCCTCGCCGTTGACCATGTCGATCTTGTGCGCGAACTCGTGGATCACGACGTTGTACGCGTCGCGCCCGTCCGTCATCTGCGCGTCCTCCCACGACAGGATTACCGGTCCGCCTTCCCACGCTTCGCCGCTCGCATCCTGCTCGACTTCATGGACGACGCCGTCCTCGTCCTGCACCGTCTTGCGGATCACGAATTCGCCCGGATACACGACGACGCCGACCCAGCCGTCGTACAGCGATAAATCGAGGTTCAGCACGGGCAGGCACGCCTGGGCGGCGATCGCGACGATCATCTCGTCGGTCAGTTCGAGCCCGTGCGCGGTCGAAAACGATTTCTTCGCGATGAACAGGCTCGTCAGCTCGCGCAGCCGGCCCAGGTCGCCCGGCGTCAGCGCATCGAGGAACGGCAGGCGCGCGACGGTGTTCTGCCACAGCGCATCGGGAATCGGGTGGCTGCGCAGTGCGCGGTCGCGGCGTCGGTCGTCGAACCAGCGGGTCAGTTTCGAGAGCATGGAAGCAGCGCAGGAAGATCCAAAGCCTGTCTTTTAACTCAATCGATCTCTTTTTGCCATGCCGCGAAGAGGCCGCCGACGAGCGCGACGCCCGCGAGGAAATAGAAACCGTCGAGCGACGCGAGGAACGACGCCTGTTGCGCGACCATCCGCGCGATCGATGCGATCGCGAGGGCGTGCGCCTCGTTCAAGGCATGGCCGGCGGCCGCGTAGGTGCGCGTGAGGGCGTCGACGGTCTGCTGGAACAGCGGATCGAACACGTTCGCGCGCTCGACGAGCCGCGTCTGGTGGACGGCCAGCCGGTGCTGCTCGACGATGATCACCGACGACGTCGCGAACGAGATCGTCAGTTGCCGCACGATGTTCTTCAGCCGGTAGCCGTGCGTGTATTCGTCGATCGCGAAGATGCGGAACGTCAGGTTCGCGACCGGCAGCACGATGAACAGCAGCAACAGCCCGCGCAGCAGCAGCGGGACGATCAGCGCGGCCTCGCCGACCTGCGGTGTCATCCGCGTCATCCACAGCGCGGCGACGATCGCGATCGCGAATCCCGGCACGACGAACCATTTCTTGTGCGTGACGCGCTTCGCATGGCGCAGGTAGGCGAATAGCGCGGTGGCCGAGATCAGCGACATCGTGCCGACCAGGCGCCCGGCGTTCTCGACCGGATAGCCGAGCCCGCCTTCGAGCAAGCGGGAGGTCAGGTAGCTGAAGCCGGTCGACTCGTAGTAATAGAACATGTACAGCAGCAGCCCGACCTGGAACGTGCGCTCGCGAAACGCATGCAGCCGCACGAGCGGCGTCGGATGGTGCCACTGGTGATAGGCGAACCACGCGAGCGCGCCGAGGCCCGCGATCGTCAGCAGGATCAGCATCGGCGAGCCGCTGTAGAGCTGGTAATGCACCTGCTGCAGCACGATCTGCAGCGCGCCTTGCGCGAGCGCGAACACGACGTACGGCCAGAAATGGCCGGAGCCGCGTTCGTCGTCGGGCGTCCTGCCCGAATCGGGCAGCGTGAGGAGCGCGAGGATCGCGAACGCGATGCCCGCGGGCGCGGTGCACGCGAACAGTGCACGCCACGTCGAGTGAGCGACGAGCAGCCCGCCGACGATCGGTGCGAGCGCGCTGCCGAGCAGGATCATGATCAGGAATGCGCGCGTGGCGGGCGGCCGCTCCTGCGGCTTGAAGCTGACCTGGATCAGGATCCGGCAGGCTCCCATCATCGGGCCGATGAAGTAGCCCTGGAAGCCGCGCGCGAACGCGAGTTCGAGCGACGTGTCGGCGAGCGCGGCCGCGATCGCGCCGAACGAGAACATCAGCATGCAGCCGGCGACGTAGCGGCGATGCCCGAGCCGGTCGACCCACCATTGCTGCTGCAGGATGCCGAGTACGGCGGTGACCGCATACGCGCTGGACGACCACACGAGCTCGTCGGGCGACGCGTTGATGCCGCCCGCGATGTAGCTCGCGAAGAACGAGAAGGCCGCGTTGTCGAAGTAGTCGATGCCGGTGACGAGCGCGAGCGCCCACGGGAACAGGTCCGCACGCAGGTTCGCGCGGCTCCACAGTGGCGGGCGACCCGGCGCGACGTTCATTCCCGGTCCTTGCGCGTGCGCCGCGTGCCGGCTTCGGCCTGCCGCCGGGCGATCAGCGAGTCGGGGTTTTCGCCGGCGAGGCGCCGTTCGATGTAGTCGATGTCGTGCTGCAGTTCCTTGCGCAGTGCGACGGCTTCCTTCAACTCGCGCTGGACGGCCGCGATTCGCTGGTTGAGCGTGTCGATCTGCTCGGCGAGCCCCGAGCGGATGTCGCGCAATGACGCGTCCGAATAGCGGCGCCGGCCGTCTCCCGTTTCTTCCAGTGGGCGCTTGAGCATCTCGGTGATGCCGTGCAGCGAAAAGCCGAGCGCGCGCAGCCGCAGGATGCGGGCGAAGCGTTCGAGATCGGCTTCGTCGTAAAGACGATAGCGGCCGCCACTGCGCGACGGCGTGACGAGCCCGCGCTCTTCGTAATACTTCAGCGTGCGCGGCGTGACGCCGAGCCGCGACGCGGCGTCGCTCACGGTCAGC
Source organism: Burkholderia sp. Bp8998 (assembly GCF_003854235.1). Taxonomy (NCBI): domain Bacteria; kingdom Pseudomonadati; phylum Pseudomonadota; class Betaproteobacteria; order Burkholderiales; family Burkholderiaceae; genus Burkholderia; species Burkholderia sp. Bp8998. The sequence continues at coordinate 45,599 of NZ_QTQF01000011.1, read as the reverse complement.
GGCGAGGAGGAGGCGTCGTTTGGCATCGGAATGGCGGGGCTTCGGTCGGGACGATGACGCGATTATAGATCAACCTGTACGTTCACGTTCAGGTCGGGACGGAAAAACGGCCGCCGGGCGAAATGCGCGGGCGGCCGTTCGGTGCGGGGCGAGGGCGATCAGCCGCCGCGGCGCATCAGGTCGAAGAACTCGGAATTGCTCTTCGTCTGGCGGATCTTGTCGAGCAGGAATTCCATGGCCTCGACTTCGTCCATGTCGTGGATGAACTTGCGCAGCACCCAGATCTTTTGAAGGATCTCGGGCTTGATCAGCATTTCTTCGCGGCGCGTGCCCGACTTGTTCAGGTTGATCGACGGATAGACGCGCTTTTCCGCGAGACGGCGCTCGAGGTGCACTTCCATGTTGCCGGTGCCCTTGAACTCTTCGTAGATCACGTCGTCCATGCGGCTGCCGGTTTCGATCAGCGCGGTGCCGATGATCGTCAGCGAGCCGCCTTCCTCGATGTTGCGCGCCGCGCCGAAGAAGCGCTTCGGACGCTGCAGCGCGTTCGCGTCGACACCGCCCGTCAGCACCTTGCCCGACGCCGGGATCACGGTGTTGTACGCGCGTGCGAGACGCGTGATCGAGTCGAGCAGGATCACGACGTCGTGCTTCATTTCGACGAGGCGCTTGGCCTTCTCGATCACCATTTCGGCGACCTGGACGTGACGCGTGGCCGGTTCGTCGAACGTCGACGCGATCACTTCGCCGGCGACCGAGCGCTGCATTTCGGTCACTTCTTCAGGGCGCTCGTCGATCAGCAGCACGAACAGGATGACGTCCGGATGGTTCTGCTTGATCGCGTGTGCGATGTGCTGGAGCATCACGGTCTTGCCCGACTTCGGCGACGCGACGAGCAGGCCGCGCTGGCCCTTGCCGATCGGCGCGATCATGTCGATGATGCGGCCCGTGACGTTCTCTTCGCCGCGCATTTCGCGCTCGAGCGACAGCGGCTTGTTCGGGTGCAGCGGCGTGAGGTTCTCGAACATGATCTTGTGTTTCGAGGCCTCGGGCGGCTGCCCGTTGACTTTGTCGACCTTCACCAGCGCGAAGTAGCGCTCGCCGTCCTTTGGCGTGCGGACTTCACCTTCGATGGTGTCGCCGGTATGCAGGTTGAAGCGGCGGATCTGCGACGGGCTGATATAGATGTCGTCGGTGCTCGCGAGGTACGACATTTCCGGCGAGCGCAGGAAGCCGAAGCCGTCCGGCAGCACTTCGAGCGTGCCGTCGCCGAAGATCGTCTCTCCCGTCTTGGCGCGCTTTTTGAGAATGGCGAACATCAACTCCTGCTTGCGCAGGCGGTTCGCGTTTTCGATCTCCAGGCCATTGGCCATTTCGATCAGTTCGGACACGTGCAGAGACTTGAGCTCGGATAAATGCATACGGAGAACCCGCCAGGGAGGAGAAGCGACGAAAAGAAATAAGGGAGGAGGGCGAGCGGAAGCGCTCTGAGACTTAATGCGTCTTGTAGACGTTTTTTGATTCTAGCATACGCCGATTCGCGCCTGAGCGGCCGAACGGCGGCTTGACGGCGGACGTGTTGTCGGTTGACAACACGTCCGCGGAACGGCCGGTATTACAGGTGGCTGTCCAGGAATGCGGTGAGCTGCGACTTCGACAGCGCACCGACCTTCTGTGCGGCGGCCGCGCCGTTCTTGAACAGGATCAGCGTCGGGATGCCGCGCACGCCGAACTTGGCCGGCGTCGCCTGGTTGTCGTCGACGTTGATCTTCGCGATCTGCAGCTTGTCGCCATAGTCCTTCGCGACTTCGTCGAGGATCGGGGCGATCATCTTGCAGGGGCCGCACCATTCGGCCCAGAAGTCGACGAGCACGGGCTTGTCGGATTTGACGACGTCCTGTTCGAACGATGCGTCGCTGATGTGTTTGATCTGTTCGCTCATTGGGTCAATACCTCTTACGGTTCGGGGACTGCCTGCTTGGCGCGTTGCGGCGCTCCGGCGGCCTGTCGGCTGCCGGCCGCTGCGGCAGGTCACTCCGCTCTCCGGAAGGAGGGGCGTAAGCGCTGCATGGCGCGGCTCGCGGGTCGTTCGGGCGTCATATTAGCCTAAATTGCTATCTGCTGCGGGCGGCGATAGTAGCCGCTATGCAAGTAGGGGTACGGCGCGCCGTTCGACCGTTGTGTTCGGAAGGTGGAGGCCGGCTCGCAAAATACAAGAGTCGCGGCATGAATCCGCGTGTTGGCGCCGGATTGGCCTGCCCGCACGCGCGCCGGTTTGCTCGAACATTCGCATTGTTGCGAACAAACGGTCGCATTCGGCCGGAAGCGGTGATAGAATATGCCGTGACGGGCCTCCTCGCATGGTGGGGCGGTGAACCTGGTCAGGTCGGGAACGAAGCAGCCACAATCGTTTTTCGCCAGTGCCGAGGGTCGGGCTCGTCACCTTTCCTCTCGCCCCGTTCGCCGGGCGTTTTTTATTTCTGCGTCACTCTCCGTATTGCCTGCGCTTTGCCCGTTTCCGCACCGGTTCGCCTGTCGGCGCGACGCAGCGTTACTGATACAATTTCCCGATGACCTATCAAGTTCTCGCACGCAAGTGGCGTCCGAAGGATTTCGCTTCGCTCGTCGGCCAGGAGCACGTCGTCAGGGCGCTCACGCACGCGCTCGACGGCGGGCGTCTCCATCACGCCTATCTGTTCACCGGAACCCGCGGCGTCGGCAAGACGACGCTGTCGCGGATCTTCGCGAAGGCGCTCAACTGTGAAACCGGCGTCACGTCGCAGCCGTGCGGCGTGTGCCGCGCGTGCCGCGAGATCGACGAAGGCCGTTTCGTCGACTACGTCGAGATGGATGCGGCGAGCAACCGCGGCGTCGACGAGATGGCCGCGCTGCTCGAGCGCGCGGTGTACGCGCCCGTCGATGCGCGCTTCAAGGTCTACATGATCGACGAAGTGCACATGCTGACGAACCACGCGTTCAACGCGATGCTGAAGACGCTCGAGGAGCCGCCGCCGCACGTCAAGTTCATCCTCGCGACGACCGATCCGCAGAAGATTCCCGTCACCGTGCTGTCGCGCTGCCTGCAGTTCAACCTGAAGCAGATGCCGGCCGGGCACATCGTGTCGCATCTCGAGCGGATCCTCGGCGAAGAGCAGATCTCGTTCGAGCAGCAGGCGCTGCGTCTGCTCGCGCGCGCCGCGCAGGGCAGCATGCGCGATGCGCTGTCGCTGACCGACCAGGCGATCGCCTATTCGGCGAACGAAGTGACCGAATCGGCCGTGTCGGGCATGCTCGGCGCGCTCGACCAGACCTACATGGTGCGCCTGCTCGATGCGCTCGCGGCCGGCAACGGCCCGGAGATCCTCGCGATCGCCGACGAGATGTCGCTGCGCAGCCTGTCCTTTTCCACCGCGCTGCAGGATCTCGCGAGCCTGCTGCACCGGATCGCCTGGGCCCAGTTCGCGCCGGGCTCGGTACTCGACGAATGGCCGGAAGCGGCCGACCTGCGCCGCTTTGCGGAGACACTGAGCCCTGAGCAGGTTCAGCTGTTCTATCAGATCGCAACGGTCGGACGTGCGGAGCTCGGCCTTGCGCCGGACGAATACGCCGGCTTCACGATGACGTTGCTGCGGATGCTCGCGTTCGAGCCGGCCGCCGGCGCCGGCAGTGCGCCGGGCGGTCAGCCGGCCGTGCCGCGTGCCGTGCCAGCACCTGCACCGCGTGCGGCCGCTGCTGCTGCTGCTGCGTCGGTTGCGGCATCTAGGCCATCGGCGCTGGCACCGGCAGCCGCGGAGGCAGCGCGCCCGCAAGCGGCCGCACCGGTTGTACCCGCTGTACCCGCTGCGCGTCCGTCGCCGGCCCAGTCCGCCGATGCGGTGACTTCGCCCGCCGTGAAGCCTGTTTCGACGCCGGCAGCCGCTGCGGCCGAAGCATCGGTGGCCGAACAGCCGGAAGCGTACCCGGCACCTCAAGCGGCACCGGCGAGCGATGCGCCACCGGCTGTCCGCAACGAACCTGAACCGCCTGCTGCCGCCAAGCGCAACGACGAACCTGAGCTGCCTGCCGAACCGGCGCCGCGTGCTGCGCCGGCCGAGCCTGCCGCGCGCCCGTCGGCTCGCGGTGGTGCCGCTGCCGCACTCGACGTGCTGCGCAATGCCGGCATGCGCGTGTCGTCCGACCGCTCGCGGGCGGGCGCCGCGCCGAAGCCGGCGGCGGCCCAGCCGGCCGTCGAGAAACCGGCGGCATCGCGTCCCGCCGTGCAGGTGCCGACGCCGCGCTCGGCAGCCCGCGCGCCGCAGGCAGCCGACACGCGCCAGGCCCCGCCGCCGTGGGAAGACATCCCGCCGGACGAATACGTGCCGCTCAGCGCAGACGAGATGTTCGGCGGCGCGGCCGACGACGGCTTCGTCCCCGTGTTCGACAGCGGCCCCGACGACGTGCGCATTGCGCCGAAGCCGGCGGAGGCCCGTCCGTCCGCGCCGGTCGACATGCGGCCGCTGCCGCCCGCGATCGTGCTCGACCCGGTCGGCTTCGACGGCGAGTGGCCGGCGCTGGCTGCGCGGTTGCCGCTGAAGGGCGTCGCGTATCAACTCGCGTTCAACAGCGAGCTGACGGCGGTCGACGCGACGACGTTGAAACTGTCCGTACCGGTGCCGCAGTATGCGGACGCCGCACAGGTCGCGAAGCTGAAGGCCGCGCTGGCCGACGCGCTCGGCAAGCCTGTCGAGGTGGCGGTCGAGGTCGGGCCCGCGCGGCGCACCGCGGCGGCGCTCGATGCGGCCGCGCGCGCGGCACGCCAGCGCGAGGCCGAGCAGGACATCCATGGCGATCCGTTCGTCCAGCAGCTCGTACGCGACTTCGGCGCGCGTATCGTCGAAGGCTCGGTACGGCCGCTCGCCGATTCGGCGCAGGATGGCACGCCGACGCTGCATTGAACGAATCGCACCGCGACAGGCGCAATCACGCCCGCGCATATTGACCGGCACGCGCCGCGTGCCGGTTTCCACACGATCAAGAAGGAGTATTCCCATGTTGAAAGGCAACCTCGCCGGACTGATGAAGCAAGCGCAGCAAATGCAGGAAAACATGAAGAAGATGCAGGAGCAGCTTGCGCAGATCGAAGTCGAAGGGCAGTCGGGTGCCGGCCTCGTCAAGGTGACGATGACCTGCCGCAACGAAGTCCGTCGCGTGGCGATCGACCCGAGCCTGCTCGCGGACGACAAGGACATGCTCGAGGATCTGGTCGCGGCCGCGTTCAACGATGCCGTGCGCAAGGCCGAAGCGACGTCGCAGGAAAAGATGAGCGGCATGACGTCGGGCCTGCCGCTGCCCCCGGGCTTCAAGCTGCCGTTCTGAGCGCAGCGTCCGTTCAGCCCGCTCAGCCTGTTCAGCCTTCAGCCTTCAGCCTTCAGCCGCCGTATGAAACAGCCGTCCGCCCTGTCCGCGCTCGTCGAAGCGTTGCGCGTATTGCCCGGCGTCGGGCCGAAATCCGCGCAACGCATGGCGTACCACCTGATGCAGCATGATCGGGAGGGCGCGGAGCGGCTCGGCCGGTCGCTGCTGTTCGCGACCGAGCACCTGCAGCACTGCGAGAAGTGCAATACGTTCACGGAAGCGCAGATCTGCGAGGTGTGCAGCGACGAGGAGCGCGATCCGACGCTGCTGTGCGTCGTCGAGACGCCGGCCGACCAGATCATGCTCGAGCAGACGATGACGTACCGCGGGCTGTATTTCGTGCTGATGGGGCGGCTGAGCCCGCTCGACGGGATCGGCCCGAAGGAAATCCATTTCGACCGGCTCGTGCGGCGCGCGTCCGACGGGATCGTCAAGGAGGTCGTGCTCGCGACCAACTTCACGAACGAGGGCGAAGCCACAGCACACTACCTCGGCCAGACGCTGAAGGCACGCGGGCTCGCGGTCACGCGGCTCGCGCGCGGCGTGCCGGTGGGCGGCGAGCTCGAATACGTCGACGCGGGCACCATCGCCCGCGCGATGCTCGACCGCCGCACGATGTAAGCCGGGCGCTGCCGCCCGGCGGCGCCGTTCCTCATGCAAGGGAGACACATGAGCACCAGCCAGGGCCCGCTCGCGGGCGTCAAAGTGCTCGAATTCGGGACGCTGATCGCGGGGCCGTTCGCGTCGCGCCTCTTTGCCGAATTCGGCGCGGAAGTGATCAAGATCGAGGATCCGAACGGCGGCGACCCGTTGCGCAAGTGGCGCAAGCTGCATCCGGAGCAGGGCGGCACGTCGCTGTGGTGGTCGGTCCAGGCACGCAACAAGAAATCGGTCACCCTCAACCTGAAATCCGATGCCGGCAAGACGATCGCGCGGCAGCTCGCGCGCGAGGCCGACATCGTGATCGAAAACTTTCGGCCGGGCCTGCTCGAGAAGCTCGGGCTCGGCTACGACGTGCTGTCGGCCGACAACCCCGGTCTCGTGATGGTGCGCCTGTCCGGCTACGGGCAGACGGGCCCGTATCGCGACCGGCCGGGCTTCGGCGCGATTGCCGAATCGATGGGCGGATTGCGCCACATCACCGGCTATCCGGATCTGCCGCCGCCGCGCATCGGCATCTCGATCGGCGACTCGATCGCCGCGCTGCACGGCGTGATCGGCGCGCTGATGGCGCTCCACCACCGCAAGGTGAACGGCGGCGCGGGGCAGGTGGTCGACGTTGCGCTGTATGAAGCGGTGTTCAACATGATGGAAAGCGTGGTGCCCGAGTACGGCGTGTACGGGATGGTGCGCGAGCGCACCGGCGCGTCGCTGCCGGGCATCGTGCCGTCGAACACCTACGCGTGCCGCGACGGCAGCATCGTGATCGGCGGCAACAGCGACCCGATCTTCAAGCGGCTGATGAAGGCGATCGAGCGCGACGACCTCGCCGACGATCCCGCGCTTGCACGGAACGACGGACGCGTGCCGCGCACGCAGGAGATCGACGATGCGATCGCCGCGTGGCTCGCGCCGCGCACGATCGACGAGGCGCTCGCCGTGCTCAACGCGGCCGACGTGCCGGCCGGGCGCATCTATAGCGCCGCCGACATGTTCACCGATCCGCAGTTCGTCGCGCGGCAGATGATCCAGCGTTTCAAACTGGCCGACGGCACCGACATCCCGCTGCCGAACATCACGCCGAAGCTGTCCGGCACGCCGGGCGAAACGCGCTGGCTCGGGCCCGAACTCGGCGAGCATACGGACGAGGTGCTGCACGGCCTCGGCTACGACGCGCAGGCGATCGCCGCGCTGCGCGAGGCCGGCGCGATCTGAGCGCGCGGAGGCCGGGCGCGTTGCGCCAGGCTTCCGTGAGCGGCATCCCGCAAGGAGAACGCCTTCGGGGCGGAAAACGTCGGGTGGCCCGGCGTTTTCCCGTACGCGCAGAATGCGGCCGCGCAGGGCGGCGGCGCACCGTGCATGCGTCGTGTGCGCGGGCCCGTCCGCCGCTGCCGGACTGTCGCTCTCGCGCCATCTTTCCTCGGTTACAATCGCCGGATGCGAATCCTACTCAGCAACGACGACGGCTATCTCGCCCCCGGTCTCGCCGCGCTCAGCGACGCGCTGCAGCCGCTGGCCGACCTCACCGTGATCGCGCCCGAGCAGAACTGCAGCGGCGCATCGAATTCCCTCACGCTGTCGCGGCCGCTGTCGGTGCAGCGCGCGGCGAATACGGGTTTCTTCTACGTGAACGGCACGCCGACCGATTCGGTGCACGTCGCGTTGACGGGGATGGCCGACGCGCGACCCGACCTCGTCGTGTCGGGGATCAACAACGGCCAGAACATGGGCGAAGACACGCTCTATTCAGGGACAGTTGCGGCCGCCACCGAAGGCATCATGTTCGGCGTGCCGGCCATCGCGTTCTCGCTGGCCGACAAGGGCTGGGCGCATCTGGCGGACGCGGCGCGCGTCGCCGCGGAAATCGTCGAGCACTATCTCGCGCATCCGCTGCCCGGTCAGCCGCTGCTGAACGTCAATATTCCGAATCTGCCGTACGACGAACTGAAAGGCTGGCAGGTCACGCGCCTCGGCAAGCGTCACCCGTCCCAGCCGGTGATTCGCCAGACCGACCCGCGCGGCGAGCCGGTTTACTGGATCGGTGCCGCGGGTGCGGCGCTGGACGCGAGCGAAGGCACCGATTTCCACGCCGTCGCAAACGGTTTCGTATCGATTACGCCGCTGCAGCTCGATCTCACGCATACGCAAATGCTGCCTGCCACGCGCGAATGGGCGCGCGCAGGAGGGCGGGCTTCATGAGCGGCGAGCGCGCGAAGCGGTTCCCGCTCGCGCTCGAAGATCTCAAGCGAGCGCCACGCAAATCGGACGGCCGGGCCGGCGAACGCCATGCGGCGAGCGCGGTGCCGAAGGCCGTCGACAAGCCTGCCGCCGTGCTGAAGCCGGTGGCGGTGAAGACGGGCGTCGCCCGCACGGTGCCCGGCACGACCGCCGCGAAGCCGGCGACCGCACCGAAGCCGACCGTGCTGAAGCCCGCGATGCCGAAGCCGGCTGCGCCAAGCGTCGCGCCGGCCGGTGCGTTCGCGCTGACCTCGGAACGTGTGCGCGAGCGCATGGTCGAACGCCTGCGCGCGAACGGCGTGACCGATGCGCGCGTGCTGGATGCGATGGCCGCGGTGCCGCGCCACATGTTCGTGGATCCGGGGCTCGCGACGCAGGCCTATGAAGATTCCGCGTTGCCGATCGGCCATCAGCAAACGATTTCAAAGCCGTCGGTCGTCGCGCGCATGATCGAGCTCGCGATGGCCGGCCGCACGCTCGAGCGCGTGCTCGAGATCGGCACCGGTTGCGGCTACCAGGCCGCGGTGCTGAGTCACGTGGCGCGCGACGTGTATTCGATTGAACGCATCAAGCCGCTCTACGAGCGCGCGAAGCTGAACCTGCGGCCGCTACGCGTGCCGAACATCCGTCTGCATTACGGCGACGGACGTGTCGGCCTGCCGTCCGCGGGCCCGTTCGACGCGATCGTGATCGCGGCGGCGGGGCTCGACGTGCCGCAGGCGCTGCTCGAGCAACTCGCGATCGGCGGGCGGCTCGTCGCGCCGGTCGGCGCGCAGAGCGGGCAGCCCCAGGTGCTCACGCTCGTCGAGCGCGTCGCGCACGCGCAATGGCGGGAGTCGCGGCTTGATCGCGTTTTCTTTGTCCCTTTAAAATCCGGAGTGATTTGAAACCGATGAGTATGTTGCGCGCGATGCAAGACAACCGAACCAGGGAACCGCTCACGTTCGCCCAGCGCGCGATCTGTGTGGCTGCGTTCTCCACGCTACTGGCCGCCTGTGCGACGCGGCTCGACAACGCGCCCGTCGTCGACCGCTCCGGATCGCTCGGCACGACCGCCGCCGCGCAGCCGGCGGTGCCGCTCGGCCCGCCGCCGCCCGGCTTCTACCGTGTGAAACCGGGCGATACGCTGTACCGGATCGCGCTCGAGAACGGGCAGAACTATCGCGACATCGCCACGTGGAACAACCTGGCGAACCCGAACCAGATCGAAGTCGACCAACTGCTGCGTGTCGCGCCGCCGGGCGGTGCCGCGGTTGCCGGCTCGCCGGCTGCCGCGCCGATCACCGGTGCCGCCGTTGCGACCGCGCCGCTCAGCAGCGGTCCGGCGACGCCGGCCGCGGGCTCGTCGTCGGCGATCACGCCGCCGGCTGCCGCCGCATCGAGCGATACGGCAGCAGCGCCGAGCGGCCCCGTCACGTTTGCGTGGCCCGTGCGCGGCCCGGTGCTGAACGGTTTCGACGACGCGAAGAACAAGGGCGTCAATATCGGCGGCACGTCCGGCGAAGCCGTGAAGGCGGCGGCCGACGGCCGCGTCGTCTACTCGGGCAACGGCCTGCGCGGCTATGGCAACCTCATTATCATCAAACACGATGCGACTTACCTCACGGCGTATGCACACAATCGCGCTTTGATGGTAAAAGAGGGGGACGCGGTGACGAAGGGGCAGAAGATCGCCGAGATGGGTAACAGCGATGCTGACCGCGTGATGCTGCATTTCGAGGTTCGCCGTCAGGGTAAACCTGTCGATCCGCTGAAGTATTTGCCGCCTCAATAACCGAGACGACCATGCCGAAATCGAAGCGCCACGAGCCGCAAGCCGAGTCTGAGAAGATCAGTCGTGCCACGCAAGCATCGGTGGAGCGAGCTGGCGCTTCGAAGGACGACGAGGACGACGTCGCGGAAAACGAACGTGATCTCGAGGCAAGCGACGCCGAAGCGGACGGCGACGAAGAGCGCGAAGGCCGGACGGAAGCCGCGCCCGACGTCGACGATTTCCGCGCAATGCTGCAGGCCGAACTCACGGCCGACACGATCCAGCATTATCTGAACCGCATCAGCGTGAAGCCGCTCCTGACCGTCGAGGAGGAGCAGCGCTATTCCCGTCTCGCGAAGGCCGGCGAATTCGAGGCACGGCAGGTGATGATCGAGCGGAACCTGCGTCTCGTCGTCAGCATCGCGAAGGGTTACCTGAACCGCGGCGTGCCGCTGCTCGACCTGATCGAGGAAGGCAATCTCGGCCTGATGCACGCGATCGAAAAGTTCGACCCGACGCGCGGCTTTCGCTTCTCGACCTACGCGACGTGGTGGATCCGGCAGAGCATCGAACGGGCGATCATGAACCAGGCTCGCACCGTCCGCCTGCCCGTGCACGTGATCCGCGAACTGAACCAGGTGCTGCGCGCGAAGCGCCACCTCGAAAAGAATTCGATGTCGACGGGCGAAGCGGCCGAGCGCCGCGAAGCCAGTATCGACGACATCGCCTATCTCACCGGCAAGACCGCCGAGGAAGTCACCGACATCCTCGCGCTCAACGAGCACACGGCGTCGCTCGACGCGCCGCTCGATCTCGATCCCGCGAGCAGCCTGCTCGACCTGCTGCCCGACGATCAGAGTCAGTCGCCCGACGCCGAGGTGCAGCATCGCGAGCTCGAGACGCTCACGCGCGCATGGCTGTCGCGGCTGTCCGACAAGCATCGGCACGTGATCGAGCGCCGCTTCGGCCTGAACCACATCGAACCGGCCACGCTCGAGGAGCTGGCCGACGAGATGGGGCTCACGCGCGAGCGCGTGCGGCAGATCCAGCAGGAAGCGCTGGTGCGCCTCAAGCGGTTCTTCGCCTCCAACGGCGTGCGCAAGGACGCCGTTCTGTAACCGATGACACCGATTCTCGTTTTTGACATCGAGACCATTCCCGATGTCGACGGCATTCGCCGTCTGGAAGACCTGCCTGCGACGCTCGACGATGCCGCGGTGGCCGAACATGCGTTTGCCGCGCGCCGCGAGAAGACCGGCAGCGATTTCCTGCCGCATCACCTGCAGCGTATCGCGGCGATCTCCTGCGTGTTCCGCGACAACAACGGGTTCCGCGTCCGCTCGCTGGGCACGCCCCAGGACAACGAGGCGACGCTGGTCCAGTCGTTCTATCGCGTGATCGAGAAGTACACGCCGCAGCTCGTGTCGTGGAACGGCGGCGGCTTCGATCTGCCGGTGCTCCATTACCGTGCGCTCGTGCACGGGATCCCCGCGACCCGCTACTGGGATCTGGGTGAGGACGATCGCGACTTCAAGTGGAACAACTACATCTCGCGCTATCACTCGCGGCATACCGATCTGATGGACGTGCTCGCGATGTATCAGGCGCGCGCGAATGCGCCGCTCGACGCGCTCGCGAAGCTGTGCGGCTTTCCGGGCAAGCTCGGGATGGACGGCAGCCAGGTGTGGCCGGCGTTTCAGGACGGCAGGATCGAGGAAATCCGCAACTATTGCGAAACCGACGTCGTCAATACCTACCTGCTGTATTGCCGGTTCCAGCTGATGCGCGGCGGCCTGACGCCGAGCGAATATGCGGACGAGATCCTGCTCGTGAAGAACGCGCTCGCGCAGGAGCCCGCATCGCATTGGGCCGAATACCTGGCCGGATTCGACGTGTGACGCGGGCGGCCCGCGTCGCGGCCGTGATCAATTGCAATCGAGTTCGAGCACGACCGGCTGGTGATCCGACGCGCGTACATCGCCGTCGATCTCGCAGCGTGTGACGTGCGGCAGCAGCGTATCGGTCACGAACACGAAATCGCATGCGAGCGGTCCTTCCGACCATTGGACCGTGTCGTAGACGCCGGCGGTCGGCGGCGGCGTGTGGCCCGGGTGTCGGGCGACCCACGCATCGGCGAACGGCGGTGCGTCGGCGATCGGCTCCAGCATGCGCCGGTACGCATCGCTGCCGAACGCGCTGTTGAAATCGCCGCAGACGATCGCGTCGCGCGGCTGGCCGGTCGCGCTGAACGGCCCCGCGGCATTCTCCGCCGGCGCGGGCTGGTCCGCGTGCGCGCAGGCCTCGCGGTGCCGGTCGCGCAACGCATCGACCTGCGCGAGTCGCTGGCGCGCCGAATAGTATTCGAGGTGCGTCGTGAGGACCCGCAACGAGCCCGACGGCGTCACCAGCTCGACGTCGAGCGCGACGCGCGGCATCGACGGTGCGCTGGCGTCGGCCGGCCACGGCAGCAACTGGCGCAGTACGCGCCCGACCGGCAGCCGGGTCGCGATCGCATTGCCGAACTTGCGGCGCGGCGCGCCGGGTTCGAGCGCCGGCAGGTCGGCGCCGATCGCGTCGACGATCGTATAGCCGGGCAGCAAGGCCGCCAGTTCGGCGAACTGGTCGGGGCCCGGCTGGCCGGGCAGTGCGCCGAAGCCGCGCGTGACTTCCTGCAGGCACAGCACGTCGAAGTCGCCGAGCCGGCGGGCGACGGCGATGGTGCGCGAGAGGTCGACGACGCCGTCCGCGTCCCGACCCCATTGGATGTTCCAGTCGATCAGTCGCATGGTCGAGCCTCCCGAGTCTCTTGGGTCTCCTGCGAGCAGAGCTTGTGCCACCCGCTGGCCTGGCGAGACGTCGCGCATCCAGGCCGGCGGCGGGCGGCCGGAGCGCGCGCCTGCCGGCCGTTCCTGCATGACGCGGCGCGGTAGATGCGTCAGTATCGACGCTTGCGCCATGAAAGCGGGCGATGCGGGCTTTCGTCGTCTACAATCTCGCCTTCTTCAACGTTTTGTCAGGAAAAGCTGGTGTCCGAAGCCGTCCCCACTTCTGCGCGCAAATCGAAAAATGCGCCCGTCGCGCCCGGGCCTGCCCCGGTTCTCGAGATCGAATCGCTCGACATGGAAGCGCGCGGTGTCGGCCGCACGGCGACCGAGGACGGCACGCCGGGCAAGGTCATCTTCGTCGAGGGCGCGCTGCCCGGCGAGCGCGTGACCTATTCGAGCTACCGTCGCAAGCCGAGCTACGAGCAGGCGACCGTTGTCGACATTCTGCGCCCGAGCGTGCTGCGCACGCAGCCGAAGTGCAAATTCTTCGGCACCTGCGGCGGCTGCTCGATGCAGCACCTCGACATGCGTGCGCAGGTGGCGATCAAGCAGCGCGTGCTCGAGGACAACCTGTGGCATCTGTCGAAGCTGCGCGCCGAGACGATGTTCGCGCCGATCCACGGCCCGTCGTGGGGCTACCGCTACCGTGCGCGCCTGACCGTGCGCAACGTCGCGAAGAAGGGGGGCGTGCTGGTCGGGTTCCACGAAAAGAAGAGCAGCTATGTCGCGGACATGACGAGCTGCGAAGTGCTGCCGCCGCACGTGTCGGCGATGCTCGTGCCGTTGCGCCGGCTGGTCGAGGGGCTGTCGATCCGTGACCGGATGCCGCAGATCGAACTCGCGGTCGGTTCGCAAGTCACGGCGCTGGTGTTACGCGTGCTGGAGCCGATCAATGCGGACGACGAGGCGTTGCTGCGCGCGTTCGCGGACGAGCACAAGGTGCAGTTCTGGCTGCAGCCGAAGGGCCCGGACACGGTCGCGCCGTTCTATCCGCTCGACGTGCCGCTCGACTACACGCTGCCGGAGTTCGGCATCCGCATGCCGTTCAAGCCGACCGACTTCACGCAGGTCAACCACCAGATCAACCGCGTGCTGGTGGGCCGTGCGCTGCGCCTGCTCGCGCCGTCGCGCGACGATCGCGTGCTCGACCTGTTCTGCGGGATCGGCAACTTCACGCTGCCGCTCGCGCGGCTGTCGCGCGAGGTGATGGGCATCGAAGGCAGCGAAACGCTGACGACCCGCGCGCTGGCGAATGCGCGCGAGAACGGCGTCGATGGCCACACGACGTTCGCGTGCCGGAACCTGTTCGAGGTGACGGGCGACGACCTTCGTGCGCTCGGCGCGTTCGACAAGTTCCTGATCGACCCGCCGCGCGAAGGCGCGCTCGCGGTGTCGAAGGCGCTGGCCGAAATCGCGCAGAGCGGCGAAGGTCCGCTGCCGAAGCGCATCGTCTACGTGTCCTGCAACCCGTCGACGCTCGCGCGCGACGCAGGCCTGCTCGTGCACGAGGCCGGCTACCGGCTGAAGGGCGCCGGGGTCGTGAACATGTTCCCGAATACGTCGCACGTCGAATCGATCGCACTGTTCGAGCGCGACTGAGCCGGGCGGCGGACGTAAAAAAACCGGCCCTCGGGCCGGTTTTTTCATGCTGTGCCGCGAACGTCAGTTGCGGTTGCCGCCGAAGATGCCGAGCAGCGCGAGCAGGTTCGTGAACACGTTGTACAAGTCGAGGTAGATCGCGAGCGTGGCCGAGATGTAGTTCGTCTCGCCGCCGTTCACGACGCGCTGGACGTCGAACAGCATGTAGGCCGAGAAGATCGCGATCGCGAGCACGGACACCGTGAGCATCAGCGCCGGCAGTTGCAGGAAGATGTTCGCGACCGAGGCGAGCAGGATCACGATCACGCCCATGAACAGCCATTTGCCGAGCCCCGAGAAATCGCGCTTGCTGACGGTGGCGATCGTCGCCATCGCGGCGAAGATGATGCCGGTGCCGCCGAACGCGAGCATGATCAGCGACGGGCCGTTCGAGAAGCCGAGGATGAAGCTCAGCAGGCGCGACAGCATCAGGCCCATGAAGAACGTGAAGCCGAGCAGCACGAACACGCCGGCCGCGCTGTTTTTCGTCCGCTCGATCGCGAACATGAAGCCAAACGCGATCGCGAAGAACGCAAGCAGGCTCATCATCGGGCTCGTGGCCGCGAACAGCGAGAAGCCCGTCGCGACGCCGACCCATGCCCCCAGCACCGTTGGCACCATCGACAGCGCGAGCAGCCAGTACGTGTTCCGCAGCACGCGATTGCGAACCTCCGCGGTGCTGACGGAGCCGCCGCGGCCGAAATTGTACGGATAGTCGTTCATGGTTTCTCCTAACATTGAACGCGTGGGCGTCCGGGGCCGGTTCGGCGCGCGCGATGTGCGGCGCAGCAAACCGGAGCAGCTATGGCTAAGATACGTTCCGTGCCGCGAGGTTTCAATGGCCGGGCGGCGCAAAAACATATGGATTCGGAACCTTTCGCTCGTGTAAGGGTTCAATCGCAATGATACACGGGATCGTGCTACAATAGCGGATTCATTTGAACCTGTAACTTCTTAATTTCTTGGAGTTTTTATGGCAATCGAGCGCACCCTGTCGATCATCAAGCCGGATGCGGTGGCAAAGAACGTGATCGGCCAGATCTACAGCCGTTTCGAAGGCGCCGGCCTGAAGATCGTCGCATCGCGCATGGCACACCTGTCGCGTGCGGACGCAGAGAAGTTCTACGCAGTTCACGCGGCACGTCCGTTCTTCAAGGACCTCGTCGACTTCATGATCTCGGGCCCGGTGATGATCCAGGTTCTGGAAGGCGAAGGCGCGATCCTGAAGAACCGCGACCTGATGGGCGCGACGGATCCGAAGAAGGCGGAAAAGGGCACGATCCGCGCCGACTTCGCCGACAGCATCGACGCGAACGCCGTGCACGGCTCGGACGCTGCCGAAACGGCTGCGGTCGAAGTCGCGTTCTTCTTCCCGGAAATGAACGTCTACTCGCGCTAAGCCCTGGCTGGCAACAAGTAGGCAGGATTCAGCGCACGCGGCAAGGCAGCACATCATGACGAGCGAAACTTCCGTCAATCTTCTCGACTTCGATGCCGAGGGTCTTGTCGCGTACTGCGGCAGCCTCGGCGAGAAGCCGTTCCGCGCCAAGCAGTTGCAGCGCTGGATCCACCAATACAACGCCGGCGATTTCGACGGCATGACCGATCTCGCGAAGTCCCTGAGGGAAAAGCTCAAGGGCCGCGCGTCGATCGTGATGCCCGATATCGTCAGCGATCACGTTTCCACCGACGGTACACGCAAGTGGCTGATCGACGTCGGAAACGGCAATGCGGTCGAAACCGTGTTCATCCCGGAGGAGACGCGCGGCACGCTGTGCGTGTCGTCGCAGGCCGGGTGTGCGGTGAATTGCCGCTTCTGCTCGACGGGCAAGCAGGGCTTCTCCCGCAACCTGTCGACAGCCGAAATCATTGGCCAGCTCCGGATGGCCGAATTTGCGCTGCGTGCGTCGCTCGGTCGCGCGCCCGGTCCGAACGGCAAGGCCGAACGGGTCGTCACCAACGTGGTGATGATGGGCATGGGCGAGCCGCTGCTGAACTACAGCGCGGTCGTGCCCGCGATGCGGCTGATGCTCGACGACAACGCGTACGGACTGTCGCGCCGCCGCGTCACGCTGTCGACGTCGGGCGTGGTGCCGATGATGGACCGCCTCGGCGCCGAACTGCCGGTCGCGCTCGCCGTTTCGCTGCACGCGCCGAACGATGCGCTGCGCGACGAGTTGGTGCCGCTCAACAAGAAGCATCCGCTTCGCGAGCTGATGGCCGCGTGCCAGCGCTATCTGAAAGTCGCGCCGCGCGACTTCATTACTTTCGAATACTGCATGCTCGACGGCGTCAACGACACCGAAGCGCATGCGCGCGAACTGCTGGCCGTCACGCGTGACGTGCCCTGCAAGTTCAATCTGATCCCGTTCAATCCGTTTCCGGAATCGGGCCTCATCCGCTCGAAGCCGGAGCAGATCAAGCGTTTTGCACAGGTCCTCATCGACGCGGGTGTCGTCACGACCGTGCGCAAGACGCGCGGCGACGACATCGACGCCGCGTGTGGCCAACTGGCCGGCGCCGTGAAGGACCGCACGCGCCTGGCGGAGCGAACGGGCGCAGCAGCAAAAATCATTGAAGTTCGGGCGATTTGACGGGGACGCCTAGTTGGGGACGCCCAGTCGGGGCTGCCTGGCAGCGGATGCCCGAACTTTTTGGCGGTACAACACGCGAATAGCGATCGGTCGCGGCGCCTCGGCGCCGCGCATGGTATGGACAGTTGCGGGTGCCGGCCGGCAAGAGCCGGCGGCGCCCCAGTGAAGAAGAATCGACGCGAGGACAAGGATGAGTGAGCCGCAGCCGACAAACGGCGCAGAGACGAATGCCGCGAAGCCGGCACCGGCGGGGCTTGAAACGCTGGCAGCCGTCGGCAGCCGGCTGGCGCAGCTCCGGGAAGCGAAGGGCTGGACGGTCGACGACGTGTCGGCGCGGCTCAAGGTCGCTCCGCAGAAGCTGCGTGCGCTCGAGGCAGGCGACATCAGTCATTTGCCCGGCGTGACATTCGCGCTCGGCGTCGTGCGCAGCTACGCGAAGATGCTCGGCGTCGATCCGGAGCCGTTCGCGCAGGCATTGCGCCGCGAGCGCGGCGTACCGGAAGTCGATCTGTCGATGCCCGCGTCGTCGGGGACGGATCTGCCGCGCGGCCGCGTGTCGATTCCGCTCGGTGGAACGTCGGGTCATCATCCGTGGCTGTGGGGGACGGCGATCGTCGTCGTCGCGGTGATCGCGGTACTCATGTGGCACACTGGCGGCGATTCGTCGAGCTGGCTCGCGCGCTTCAAGGGCGGCAACACCGAACATGCGTCGGCGGCCAGCGCGCCGGCGGCGTCTTCCGTCGAAGGGGCCGCTGCGGGCGCCGCATCGACGGCAGCCGGTAGTGACGCCCCGGCGCAGGTTGCGGCATCCGCCGTGGCACCGCAGGCCGTTGCGTCGGCGGCTCCGGCTCCGGCTCCGGCTTCTGCCCCGACAGCCGCCGCGCCTGCGTCGCAACCGCTCGCCGTGACGGCGGCGGCGAGCAGCGCGGCCGTGCCGGCCCAGCCTGCGAGCGTCGTGGTGGCGGCAGGCCAGTCGATGGTCGAACTGAAGGTCAAGCAGGATTGCTGGTTCAGCGTGCGCGACAAGAGCGGCAAGGAGCTGTTCTCGGCGCTGGTGCGGGCCGGCGAGACGAAGCAGGTCGCTGGCGACGGGCCGTTCAAGGTCACGATCGGCAACAAGGCAGGCCTTGATGCGGTCGCGTTCGACGGAAAACCTGTCGATCCGGCAAAATATTCGGCAGCGCGGGGTAACGTGGCGCGGTTCACGCTGCCCTGACGTCAAGCGCCGTGACGCAGGCCTGTCCTGGACAGGCCGCGAGGGCACGGCGCTTTTTCAATTCATGCGCCGCCTCGCGGCGCATTCCGCGTAAATGGATCTATCGATGCAATCCGAAGCTCAATCCCCACGCAGCAGTCAGATTTGTTCAACCGAGCCGGTGTTCGGCGGGCATCAGCCGCGTCGCGTGTCGCATGCGGTGGATGTTCGTTGGGGCGGGCAGCTCGTGACGATCGGCGGCGATGCGCCGGTGCGCGTGCAGTCGATGACGAATACCGACACGGCCGACGCGATCGGCACGGCGATCCAGATCAAGGAACTCGCGAACGCGGGCTCGGAACTGGTGCGCATCACGGTCAACACGCCGGAGGCCGCGGCCGCCGTGCCGGCGATCCGCGAGCAGCTCGACCGGATGGGCGTGACCGTCCCGCTCGTCGGCGATTTCCACTACAACGGCCACCTGCTGCTGCGCGACTATCCCGGTTGCGCGGAGTCGCTGTCGAAGTACCGGATCAACCCGGGCAACGTCGGCCGGGGCGCGAAGCGCGACACGCAGTTCGCGCTGATGATCGAAGCCGCGGCGAAGTACGACAAGGCGGTACGGATCGGCGTGAACTGGGGCAGCCTCGACCAGGACCTGCTCGCGCGCATGATGGACGAGAACGGCGCGCGTTCGCAGCCGTGGGATGCGCAGAGCGTGATGTACGAAGCGCTGATCCAGTCGGCGATCGGCTCGGCCGAGCGCGCGGTCGAACTGGGTCTCGGCCGCGACCGCATCGTGCTGTCGTGCAAGGTCAGCGGCGTGCAGGACCTGATCGCCGTGTACCGTGAACTCGGCCGCCGCTGCGGCTTCGCGCTGCACCTCGGGCTGACCGAGGCCGGCATGGGTTCGAAGGGCATCGTCGCGTCGACGGCCGCGCTCGGCGTGCTGCTGCAGGAAGGGATCGGCGACACGATCCGCATTTCGCTGACGCCGGAACCGGGCGCGCCGCGCACGGGCGAGGTGATCGTCGGCCAGGAAATCCTGCAGACGATGGGCCTGCGCTCGTTTGCACCGATGGTGATCGCGTGCCCCGGCTGCGGCCGCACGACGAGCACGCTGTTCCAGGAACTCGCGATGCAGATCCAGACCTACCTGCGCGAGCAGATGCCGGTCTGGCGCAAGGAATACCCGGGCGTCGAGAAGATGAACGTCGCGGTGATGGGCTGCATCGTCAACGGCCCGGGCGAGTCGAAGCACGCGAACATCGGCATCAGCCTGCCGGGTTCGGGCGAGAACCCGGCCGCGCCCGTCTTCATCGACGGCGAGAAGGTCAAGACGCTGCGCGGCGAGCGGATCGCCGAGGAATTCCAGCAGATCGTCAGCGACTACGTCGCACGCAATTACGGCCGCACCGAGGCCCTGAACTAAATTCGTCCACACACACGAACGATGACTGAACAGAAACGCAAGATCGAGAAGCTCACCGGCGTCAAGGGCATGAACGACATCCTCCCGCAGGATGCCGGCCTCTGGGAGTTCTTCGAAGCTACCGTGAAATCGCTGCTGCGCGCGTACGGCTACCAGAACATCCGCACGCCGATCGTCGAACACACGCAGCTCTTCACGCGCGGCATCGGTGAAGTCACGGACATCGTCGAGAAGGAGATGTACAGCTTCACCGATGCGCTGAACGGCGAGAACCTGACGATGCGCCCGGAGAACACCGCGGCCGTCGTGCGCGCGTCGATCGAGCACAACATGCTGTACGACGGCCCGAAGCGCCTGTGGTACATCGGCCCGATGTTCCGTCACGAGCGTCCGCAGCGCGGCCGCTACCGCCAGTTCCACCAGGTCGGCGTCGAGGCGCTCGGCTTCGCGGGCCCGGATGCGGATGCCGAGATCATCATGATGTGCCAGCGTCTGTGGGACGACCTCGGCCTGACCGGCATCAAGCTCGAGATCAACTCGCTCGGCCTCGCTGAAGAGCGTGCCGCGCACCGCGTCGAGCTGATCAAGTACCTCGAGCAGTTCGCGGATGTGCTGGACGAGGATGCGAAGCGTCGCCTGTATACAAACCCGCTGCGCGTGCTCGACACGAAGAACCCCGCGCTGCAGGAAATCGCGCAGAACGCACCGAAGCTGATCGACTTCCTCGGCGACGAGTCGCGTGCCCACTTCGAAGGGCTGCAGCGCCTGCTGCTCGCGAACAACATCCCGTTCAAGATCAACCCGCGTCTCGTGCGCGGCCTCGACTACTACAACCTGACCGTGTTCGAATGGGTGACCGACAAGCTCGGCGCGCAGGGTACGGTCGCGGCCGGCGGCCGCTACGATCCGCTGATCGAGCAGCTCGGCGGCAAGCCGACGGCCGCATGCGGCTGGGCGATGGGCATCGAGCGCATTCTCGAGCTGCTGAAGGAAGAGGATCTCGCACCCGAGCAGGAAGGTGTCGACGTGTACGTGGTGCACCAGGGCGAGACGGCGCGCGAACAGGCGTTCATCGCGGCCGAGCGTCTGCGCGATACGGGCCTCGACGTGATTTTCCACTGTAGCGCCGACGGCGCGCCGGCAAGCTTCAAGTCGCAGATGAAGCGGGCCGATGCGAGCGGTGCCGCGTTTGCGGTGATCTTCGGCGAGGAAGAGGTCGCGAACGGCACGGTGGGCGTGAAGGCGCTGCGCGGTGCGGGCCAGGACGGGGAAAAGAACGTTCAGCAGACCGTACCGGTCGAAAGCTTGACCGAATTCCTAATCAATGCGATGGTTGCATCCGCCGAAGACGGCGACGACTGATCGCGCTGGCATTCGCTTGACAAGAAAAGCCTGACAAGGAAGGAATCGCTCGCCGATGAGTTATCACGACGAACAAGAATCGATTGAAAGTCTCAAGGCGTGGTGGGCCCGCTGGGGAAACCTCACCACGTGGATCGTGCTCGCGGCGCTGGTCGTCGCGGCCGGTTTCAATGGCTGGAATTACTGGCAGCGCCGTCAGGCCGCCGAGGCTTCCGGGTTGTACGAGCAGGTGCAGAAGGCCGCCGCCGCGAACGACAAGGCGACGATGGCCCGTGCGGCCGCCGACATGGAAGACAAGTTCGGCAGCACGCCGTATGCGCAGATGACCGCGCTGTCGGCCGCGAAGACGTTGTACGCGGCCGGTGACGCCGCCGGCGCGAAGGCGCAACTGCAATGGGCCGTCGATCACGCCAAGGACGACGAGTACAAGCAGATCGCGAAGCTGCGTCTCGCGTCGCTGCTGCTCGACGAGAAGGCATACGACGCGGGCCTCGCGCTGCTGTCCGGCACGCCGGTCGATGCATTCAAGGGCCTCGTGGCCGATCGCCGTGGCGATCTGCTGGCGGCACAAGGCAAGACTGACGATGCGCGCGCCGCATACAAGCTCGCGCTCGACGGCCTGCCGCAGGACGACCAGTCCGCGCGTCAGCTCGTGCAGTTCAAGCTTGATGCGCTCGGCGGCTGATCGCGGCCCCCTCAACCTCTTAACTCTGCTTCGCTAACCGATGAATTTGCTGAAACGTTACGCTGTGCCCGTCGCCTGCGCGGCGGCTGTCCTGGCATTGGCGGCCTGCTCGTCGTCGAAGGACGCGCGCCGCGTGCCGACACCGCTCACCGAGTTCAAGCCCGTCATGGACGTGCAACAGGTCTGGAAGGCGAGCGTCGGCAAGGGCGGGCGCTACCTGTTCTCGCCGGTGGCCGTGGGCGACGCCGTCTACGCGGCGGGCGAGAACGGTTCGGTCGAGAAGATCGACGCGAAGACGGGCCAGACGCTGTGGCGCGCGAAGGTCGGTTCGGACCTGTCGGCCGGGGTTGGCAGCGACGGCAACCTGACCGCGGTCGGCGCGTTGAAGGGCGGTGTGTTCGTGCTCGGCCCCGACGGCAAGCAGCTGTGGAAGACGAGCGTGCAGGGCGAGATCTTCTCGCCGCCGCTGGTCGGCAACGGCCTCGTCATCGTGCGCACGATCGACGGCCAGGTGATCGCGTTCAACGCGCAGACGGGCGAGCAGAAGTGGAACTACCGCAACCGCGCGGTGCCGCTGAACCTGCGCGTGTCGGCCGGCATGACGTTCGCGGGCGATGCGGCCGTGCTGGCGGGCTTCCCCGGCGGCGGTCTCGTCGCGATCAACCTGCAGACGGGCGAGCCGTTCTGGCAGACGCCGGTGTCGTTCCCGAAGGGCGTGACCGAAGTGGAGCGCATCAACGACGTCAGCGGTCCGCCGACGCTCGTGGGCGCCGAAGCGTGTGCGGTCACGTTCCAGGGGCAGCTCGGCTGCTTCGATGCGAACTCGGGCCGTCCGTTGTGGGAAAAGGCGTTCTCGAGCCGCAGCGGTCTTGCGCAGGACGATTCGGTCGTCGCCGGCGGCGACGACTGGTCGGTCGTGACGGCCTACGACGCGGCGAGCGGCAACCAACTTTGGCGCAACGACAAGCTGAAGAGCCGCGACGTCGGCGTGCCCTACTTGCTCGGCCACGCGGTCGTGATGGGGGACTACAACGGCTTCGTGCACTTCCTGTCGCGCGAGGACGGCAGCTTCATCGCCCGGATGAAGACCGACGGCAGCGCGATCACCGCGGCGCCGGTCCTGGCCGGCAATACGCTCGTCGTGCAGACGAAGGACGGCGGCCTGTACGGGTTCCGTCCGCGCTGACGCGCACGCAACAGGCGCAATCGCGGCGTGGCGGGCCTGTCCCGCGCGCCGCGGTCGCGCGACACGAAGGCGGCCGGTGTCCCCGGCCGCTCGGTATTTGAAAGGCAGTTCGAGACGAAAGACGACGGCGCGCAACGCGCGCCCGGCGCGCGCATCCGGCGCGGCGCGAATTCGTGATATTTTCATTCAGCGCAGCCGCCCGCAGCAGCGGGCCTCCCGCTGCTGCGCATCACCGTAGAAAACACAGATGAAACCGGTCATTGCCCTCGTTGGGCGCCCCAATGTGGGGAAATCCACGCTGTTCAACCGGCTCACGCGCTCGCGCGATGCGCTGGTCGCCGACTTGCCGGGCCTGACGCGCGATCGCCATTACGGCGAAGGGCGGGTCGGCGCACGGCCGTACCTGGTCGTCGATACCGGCGGCTTCGAGCCCGTCGCGAAGGACGGCATCCTGCACGAGATGGCACGCCAGACGCGGCAGGCCGTCGAGGAAGCCGACGTCGTCGTGTTCATCGTCGACGGCCGTAACGGGCTCGCGCCGCAGGACAAGTCGATCGCCGACTACCTGCGCAAGACCGGCCGGCCGATCTTCCTGGTGGTCAACAAGGCCGAGGGGATGAAATACACGGCGGTCGCGACGGACTTCTACGAGCTCGGGCTCGGCGATCCGCGCGCGATCTCGGCCGCGCACGGCGACGGCGTGACCGACATGATCAACGAGGCGCTGGAAGTCGCGTATGCGGGCCAGCCCGAGGAAGCGGACGAGGACGATCCGGCGCGCGGCATCAAGATCGCGATCGTCGGCCGGCCGAACGTCGGCAAGTCGACGCTCGTGAACGCGCTGATCGGCGAGGACCGCGTGATCGCGTTCGACATGCCGGGCACGACGCGCGACTCGATCTACGTCGACTTCGAGCGTAACGGCAAGAAATACACGCTGATCGACACCGCGGGCCTGCGACGCCGCGGCAAGGTGTTCGAGGCGATCGAGAAGTTCTCGGTCGTGAAGACGCTGCAGTCGATCTCGGACGCGAACGTCGTCATTCTTCTGCTGGATGCGCAGCAGGACATTTCCGACCAGGACGCGCACATCGCGGGTTTCGTCGTCGAACAGGGCCGCGCGCTCGTGATCGGCGTCAACAAGTGGGATGGTCTCGACGACCACGCGCGCGATCGCGCGAAAGCGGATTTGACCCGCAAGCTGAAATTCCTCGACTTCGCGAAATCGCACTACATTTCGGCGGCGAAGAAGACGGGCATCGGCGCACTGATGCGCTCGGTCGACGACGCGTACGCGGCGGCGATGGCGAAACTGCCGACGCCGAAGCTCACGCGCGCGCTGATCGAGGCCGTCGAGTTCCAGCAGCCGCGTCGTCGCGGCCCGGTGCGTCCGAAGCTGCGCTACGCGCACCAGGGCGGCCAGAATCCGCCGCTGATCGTCATCCACGGCAACGCGCTCGACGCTGTGACGGAAACGTACAAGCGTTACCTCGAAAACCGATTCCGCGAAACTTTCTCACTGACCGGGACTCCATTGCGCATAGAGTTCCGTTCGTCGAACAACCCGTACGCGGACAAGGGCTGAAGCATGCCTGCCACGCACGTCCGGCAAGGAATAGGCCGCATGGCCTAGTGCCGGGCGGGGCAGGCAAAATCAGCTATAGTGTAGCGATTGGCGCCGGATCTCTTTTTCTTCGTCGCCAATCCAGATCAACCTGCAAAAAAAGATGGAGTACGCCATGAGCAACAAAGGGCAATTGTTACAAGACCCGTTTTTGAACGCACTGCGCAAAGAGCACGTTCCCGTTTCGATCTATCTCGTCAACGGCATCAAGCTGCAAGGGAACATTGAATCGTTCGACCAGTACGTCGTGTTGCTCCGTAATACGGTGACCCAGATGGTCTACAAGCACGCCATCTCGACGGTCGTGCCGGCGCGCCCGGTGAATTTCCACCCGGACGCGGAAGCTTCGTCCTAACCCATCGCAGCGGCCGGCATCCGGTCGCCGCGAGCGACCGATGCCAGCCGCCTTATCTTGACACCCGATAATTTGATCAACGCAGCGCTCGTCGGCATCGATTTCGGCAAGACCGATTTCGAAGCCAGTCTCGAAGAACTCAGTCTTCTTGCCTCCAGTGCGGGGGCTCGTCCCGCCGTCACCCTCACAGGTCGTCGCGCCAGTCCCGATGCCAAGATGTTCATCGGCAGCGGCAAAGCCGAAGAATTGCGGCTTGCCTGCGACGCGCACAACGTCGAAATCGTCATCTTCAACCACGCACTCGCACCGGCCCAGCAACGCAATCTGGAGCAGGCGCTCAACAGGCGGGTGGTCGATCGCACGAGCCTCATCCTCGATATCTTTGCGCAGCGTGCCCGCAGCCATGAAGGCAAGCTGCAGGTGGAGCTCGCGCAGCTGCAATACCTGTCGACCCGACTGATTCGCGCGTGGACCCACCTGGAGCGGCAAAAGGGCGGTATCGGCCTGCGCGGCCCCGGCGAAACCCAGCTCGAAACCGACCGCCGGCTGATCGGCGAGCGCATCAAGATGCTGAAGTCGCGGCTCGACCGGCTGCGCCGGCAGCACAGCACGCAGCGTCGCCAGCGCGCGCGCAGCGGCACGATGTCGGTGTCGCTCGTCGGCTATACGAACGCGGGCAAGTCGACGCTGTTCAATGCGCTGACGAAAGCGCAGGCCTATGCGGCCGACCAGCTGTTCGCCACGCTCGATACGACGTCGCGGCGCGTGTACCTCGGCGACGAGGCCGGCCAGATCGTCGTGTCCGATACGGTCGGGTTCATTCGCGAACTGCCTCACCAGCTGGTTGCCGCGTTTCGCGCGACCCTCGAGGAAACGATCCATGCGGATCTGCTGCTGCACGTGGTCGACGCGTCGAGCGCGGTGCGGCTCGAACAGATCGAGCAGGTGAACGGCGTGCTGCACGAGATCGGCGCGGACACGATCCGGCAGGTGCTGGTGTTCAACAAGATCGACGCCGTGCCCGAGCTGGCGGCCCGCGGCGACGCGGTCGAGCGGGACGAGTATGGTAATATTTCGCGCGTCTTTTTGAGCGCGCGCACCGGTCAGGGTCTTGATGCGTTGCGTGCCGCCATCGCCGAGATCGCCTCCGCGGAACACCTTTCCGGCGCGACGTTACCCAACGGCGTGCTCGACGGCGCACCCGCTGAACCACACGAAGACCACACGATTTCCGAACAGGGGCGCTAACCGGTCCCGGCCGGTTAGCCGGCGTCTAATCTGGTGAACAAACTCTGGTGAACGAATACAACGAGCGGAGTACCTGGCGGCGGATGCGCGCCTTGCTGTCGATCAACGATCCCCGCTGGGGACGCGGTGAAGGCAAGGGCAACGACGGATCCCGTCCGCGTGCGAACGAATCGAAGCGTCCGCCCGGTGGCGACGGTGACGGTCCGCCCGATCTCGACGAGATGTGGCGCAATTTCAACCGGCGTCTGAGCGGCCTGTTCGGCGGCAAGGGCGGCAACGGCTTCCGGCCCGACAACGGCCGGGCCGCGCGTGTCGGCGTTGGCATCGTGATCGGCGTGCTGGTCGCGGTCTACGCGGGCAGCGGGCTGTTTGTCGTGCCGGAGGGTCAGACGGGCATCGTGCTGCAGTTCGGCAAGCTGTCCGGCACGGTCGGCCAGGGCGTGCACTGGCGCGCGCCGTATCCGTTCGCGTCGCACGAGATCGTCGACACGTCGCTGGTCCGTTCGATCGAGATCGGCCGCAACAACGTCGTGCGTCTCGCGAACGTGAAGGAGGCGGCGATGCTGACGCGCGACGCCGACATCGTCGACGTGCGTTTCGTCGTCCAGTACCGGATCCGTTCGGCAACCGATTACCTGTTCCGCAGCGTCGATCCCGAGCGCAGCGTGTCGCAGGCCGCTCAGGCCGCGGTGCGTGCGATCGTCGGCACGCGCAGCGCGGCCGACATGCTGAACCAGGACCGCGACGCGCTGCGCGAGCAGCTGTCCGCCGCGATCCAGCGCGATCTCGATCGCTACCAGTCCGGGCTCGAGGTCACGGCCGTCACGATGCAGAGCGTCGCGGCGCCCGAGCAGACGCAGGCCGCGTACGCCGAAGTCGCGAAGGCGCGCGATGACCGCGAGGCCGCGAAGCGTGCCGCGCAGGCCTATGCGAACGACCTGCTGCCGAAGGCGCAGGGTGATGCCGCGAAACTCGCCGACGAAGCGAAGGCGTATGCCGATCGCGTGGTCACGGAGGCAGAAGGCGACGCGGACCGGTTCAAGCAGGTCTATGCGCAGTATTCGAAGGCGCCCGCGGTGATCCGCGAGCGGATGTACCTCGAGACGATGCAGGCAATCTATTCGAACGCGACGAAGGTGTTCGTCGGCAACAAGGGTGGCAACAGCGTCGTGTACCTGCCACTCGACAAGCTCGTCGAACAGGGGCGACAAAACGCCGCGAATGCCGCGGCGCCTGCCGGCGCATCCGCGCCCGACACGGCGTCGGCCCCGGCCGCCGCCGCGGCGAGCGCACCCGCGAGTGCGGCTTCGGCCGCGGGGGCGCCCGCACCGGGCAGCGACGTGCTGCGATCGCGCGAAGCGTTCCGCAGCCGCTCGCGCGAAGACGATACGAAGTAACGGGGAGCGCAGAACATGAACCGAATCATTGCGCTCGTCGTCGCAATCGTGATCGTTGCCTTCGCGGCGTCGTCGACCGTCCTGACCGTCGACCCGCGCCATACGGCCGTGCTGTCGGGTCGCGATGGCGCGCAACCCGAACTCGCGGGCCCCGGCATCCATTTCAAGCTGCCGCCGCCGTTGCAGACGGCGACGCTGATCGACACGCGCCTGCAATCGCTCGAGTCGTCGGATCCGCTGCAACTGGCGACTGAAGACAAGCACGACCTGCTCGTCGCGTATGCGGTCAAGTACCGGATCGGCGATCCGATGAAGTATTTCACGGCGACGGGCGGCGATCCGGCGGCGGCGAGCGAACGTCTGGCCGGCGCGCTGAAGAGCGCACTCGGCGACGCGTTCGGCAAGCGCGCGCTCGACGACGCGCTCGGCGGGCAGCGCGACATTGCCAATGCGGCACGCGACGCGGTGCGCGCGAAGGCATCGGGCTTCGGCGTCGACGTGGTCGACGTGCAGTTGACGCGCGTCGACTTGCCGGCTGCGCAGACGGATGCCGTCTATCAGCGGATGATTGCCGCGCTGCACGACCAGGCCGCACGGGTGCGCGCGGATGGGGCCGCCGATGTCGAGCAGATCAAGGCCGACGCGGAACGCGAACAGCAGGCGGTGCTCGCGAATGCGTACAAGTCCGCGCAGACGATCAAGGGCGAGGGCGACGCGAAGGCCGCGTCGATCGCCGCCGATGCGTTCGGCCGCGATCCGCAGTTCTATCAGTTCTATGCGAGCCTGCAGGCCTACCGGAATACCTTCAAGCGCAACGACATCATCGTCGTCGACCCCGACAGCGAGTTCTTCCGTTTCATGCGCAGCCCGACGGGCGGTGCCGCACCGGCGGCATCCGCTCCCCGCAAACACTGACTTTTTGGGGTGCCGCGTCGAGCGGCGCCGTCGCTCGCATGGATCTGGCTGGCTCGTTGTTGCTCGCGGTAGCACTGATGCTGATCATCGAGGGGGCGTTCCCCTTCGTGTTTCCTGTCGCCTGGCGCGACACGTTTCGTAGAATAGCGGAGCGGCCGCCGCACCATATCCGGATCGGCGGGCTCATCGTGATGGCGCTCGGGCTCGTCCTGCTGTTGCTCGCCACCTGATCGGAGACCTGATCCAGACGGCGCACCCCGCCGTTCGTTCCGCCCGATTCCGATTTCCGATTCATCTCGCGGCGCGCGAGTCGCGCCCTGTTTCCCGTCGTAGGACCGTACCGATGTCGACCTGGTTACTTCCCGAGAATATCGCCGACGTACTGCCGTCGGAAGCGCGCAAGATCGAGGAGCTGCGCCGCAGGCTGCTCGACCGCTTCCGTTCGTACGGCTACGAGATGGTGATGCCACCGCTGCTCGAATACCTCGAGTCGCTGCTGACGAGCGGCGGCACCGACCTGCGCCTGCGTACCTTCAAGCTGGTCGACCAGCTGTCGGGCCGCACGCTCGGCCTGCGCGCGGACATCACGCCGCAGGTCGCGCGCATCGACGCGCATCTGCTGAATCGCCAGGGCGTGACGCGTCTCTGCTATGCGGGCCACGTGATGCATACGCGTCCGCGCGGCCTGCACGCGACGCGCGAACAGATCCAGATCGGCGCCGAAATCTATGGACATGCCGGGCTGGAAGCCGATCTCGAGATCCAGCAGCTGATGGTCGACGCGCTGCACCTCGCGGGGCTGTCGCGCATCCGTCTGGACTTGTGTCATGCAGGCGTGCTCGCGGCGCTGCTCGCACGCGACGCGCAGGCCGCCGCGCGCGGCGAGGCGCTGCACGACGCGCTGTCGGGCAAGGACGTGCCGCTGCTGAACGAACTCACCGACGATCTCGGCGCGGACACGCGCGCGGCGCTGCGTGCGCTGCCGCATCTGTACGGCGACGCGAGCGTGCTTGACGAAGCGCGTGCGCGCCTGCCGGTGCTGCCCGAGATCACGCGTGCACTCGACGATCTCGCGCAGCTCGCGGCCCAGGCGAAGGGCGTCGAGGTGGCGATCGATCTCGCCGACCTGCGCGGCTACGCGTATCACAGCGGCGCGATGTTTACGGCGTACATCGACGGCGTGCCGAACGCGATCGCGCGCGGCGGCCGTTACGATCACGTGGGCCAGGCCTACGGTCGGGCCCGCCCGGCGACGGGCTTCTCGCTCGACCTGCGCGAGCTCGCCCGGATTTCGCCGATCGAAGCGCGTGGCACCGCGATTCTCGCGCCGTGGGCGCAGGACGACGCGTTGAGCGCGGCCGTCGCGACGCTGCGCGATGCGGGCGAGGTCGTGATCCAGGCATTGCCGGGGCACGACCACGTGCTCGACGAGTTCGCCTGCGATCGTTCGCTCGTCGAGCGTAACGGCGCATGGGTGGTCGAGCCCCGTTAAACAGGCGTTCGCGGGCCGTCGTTCGGCGTGCATATCGTTGAAGCGAAACGGAAAAATTCGGAATCGCCCGCGAACATAGGTAGAATACGTTTTTAACCAGCTAACGAATCAACATGTCTGCCAGCGCAGTGAACGTGACTCCCGGGCGCAATGTCGTCGTCGTGGGAACGCAATGGGGTGATGAAGGCAAGGGCAAGATCGTCGACTGGCTGACGGACCACGCTCAGGGCGTCGTGCGTTTCCAGGGCGGTCACAACGCCGGCCACACCCTCATCATCGGCGGCAAGAAAACCATCTTGCGCCTCATTCCGTCGGGCATCATGCGTGAAGGCGTCGCCTGCTACATCGGCAACGGCGTCGTTCTGTCCCCCGAGGCACTGTTCAAGGAAATCGGCGAGCTGGAAGAGGCCGGTGTGAACGTGCGCGATCGCCTGTTCATCTCCGAAGCCACGACGCTGATCCTGCCGTACCACATCGCGATCGACCAGGCGCGCGAAGCGCGCAAGGGCGCGGGCAAGATCGGTACGACCGGCCGCGGCATCGGCCCCGCGTACGAAGACAAGGTCGGCCGCCGCGCGCTGCGCGTGCAGGACCTGTTCGACGCGAAGACCTTCGCCGACCGCCTGCGCGAAAACCTCGATTTCCACAACTTCGTGCTGACCCAGTACCTGGGTGGCGCGGCCGTCGATTTCCAGGCCACGCTCGACACGATGCTCGGCTATGCCGATCGCCTGAAGCCGATGGTGGCCGACGTGTCGCGCCGCCTGTACGACGCGAACAACGCTGGCCAGAACCTGCTGTTCGAAGGCGCGCAAGGCACGCTGCTCGACATCGACCACGGCACCTATCCGTTCGTCACGTCAAGCAACTGCGTCGCGGGTGCGGCATCGGCCGGCGCCGGCGTTGGTCCGCAGAAGCTGAACTACATCCTCGGCATCACGAAGGCGTACTGCACGCGCGTCGGCTCGGGCCCGTTCCCGAGCGAGCTGTACGACGCGGACAACCCGCAGCGTCAGGATCAGGTCGGCGTCACGCTGGCGAACGTCGGCAAGGAATTCGGCTCGGTCACCGGCCGTCCGCGCCGCACCGGCTGGCTCGACGCAGCGGCGCTGCGCCGCTCGATCCAGATCAACGGCGTGTCGGGCCTGTGCATGACGAAGCTCGACGTGCTCGACGGCCTCGATGAAGTCAAGCTGTGCGTCGGCTACAAGATCGACGGCAAGGACGTGGACATCCTGCCGCGCGGCGCGGCCGACGTCGCACGTTGCGAACCCGTGTACGAAACGTTCGCCGGCTGGAAGGAAAGCACCGTCGGCATCAAGACGTGGGACGCACTGCCGGCGAATGCGCAGGCCTACCTGACCCGTGTCCAGGAAGTGGCCGGCGTGCCGGTCGACATGGTTTCGACGGGTCCGGATCGCGACGAAACGATCCTGCTCCGCCATCCGTTCAAGGTGTAATTTTCAGCATGACGCAGCAAATCACGATGACGGCGGCAGACTTGATGACCGATCCGCGCAACGACGACAAGAACCTGTGGGTCGGCTGGGACGAATACCATCGTCTGATCGAGCTGCTCGCGCTTCAGGTGCACGAATCGGGCTGGAAGTTCGACCAGATCCTGTGCCTCGCCCGTGGCGGTCTGCGCGTCGGCGACCAGCTGTCGCGCATCTACGATGTCCCGCTCGCGATCCTCGCGACGAGTTCGTACCGCGAAGCGGCCGGCACCGAGCAGGGCGAGCTGGACATCGCGCAGTACATCACGATGACGCGCGGCCAACTCGCGGGCAACGTGCTGCTGGTCGACGATCTCGTCGATTCGGGCGTCACGCTCGCGCGCGTGCAGGAGCACCTGAAGGAGCGCTATCCGGCGGTCACGGCCGTGCGCTCGGCCGTGCTCTGGTACAAGGGGTGCTCGACGGTGAAGCCGGACTATCACACGCAGTATCTGCCGACGAATCCGTGGATTCATCAGCCGTTCGAAGAGTGGGACACGGTACGTCCGCACAACCTCGAGGCATGGATCAAGCGCGGTCGCGCGCAGCGCGACGGTTCGGGCGCGTAAGCGGCCGGCCGATCGAAGGAAAGCCTTGTACGGCGCCGCTTGCGGCGCCGTTTTTCATTGGCGGACCGGCCCGGCGGGCACGGCGATCGGCGCGGGCGGTAGGCAGATGGCGTGGCCCCGGCTATCATGGCAGCCCTGCCACAGCTCGCGCATGATTGCATGCGCGGCGTGGATCACGTGGCTTAAGGGCAACAAGGCAGGACGGTTTTTCAGGGTGGCGCGAGTAGAATAGCGCTCGTTTTGTCCGAACCGGACCCGATTATTACGTTTCATATGAACGACACGATCCAGGCGACCGACGCAGCCCACGCGCATTCGACGCACCAACATTCGATGCAGGCGCTTGCGATAGCGGCCATCGGCGTCGTATTCGGCGACATCGGCACGAGCCCGCTTTACGCGCTGAAGGAGGCGTTCAGCCCCGCCCACGGCATTCCGCTGACCGAAAGCTCGATTCTCGGCGTGATCTCGCTCCTGTTCTGGGCGATCGTCCTGGTGGTCGGTATCAAGTATCTGTTGTTCGTGATGCGGGCCGACAACAACGGCGAGGGCGGTGTGCTCGCGCTGATGGCGCTGTCGCTGCGGCCCCTCGACTCGAAAACCCGCGTCGCAGGCGCGCTGATGGCGCTCGGGATCTTCGGTGCGTGCATGTTCTACGGCGATGCCGTGATCACGCCCGCGATTTCCGTGATGTCGGCGGTCGAAGGCCTCGAGATCGCGACGCCGCATCTGTCCCATCTCGTGCTGCCGATCACGATCGTGATTCTGATCGCGCTGTTCTGGATCCAGCGCCACGGCACCGCGATGGTCGGCAAGCTGTTCGGGCCGATCATGGTGGTGTGGTTCGTCGTGATCGCGGCACTCGGCGTGTACCACATCGTGCGCGTGCCGGGCATCATCGCGGCGATCAACCCGTATTACGCAGCGTCGTTCATGGCCGACCACCTGCTGCAGGCCTACGTCGTGCTCGGTTCGGTCGTGCTGGTGCTGACCGGCGCGGAAGCGCTCTACGCGGACATGGGCCACTTCGGCGCGAAGCCGATCCGCCTCGCCGCGTACGGGCTCGTGATGCCTTCGCTTGTGCTGAACTACTTCGGCCAGGGCGCGCTGTTGATCCAGAACCCGAAAGCGATAGAAAACCCGTTCTTCCTGCTGGCGCCCGAATGGGGGTTGCTGCCGCTCGTCGTTCTGTCGACGGTCGCGACCGTGATCGCTTCGCAGGCCGTGATTTCGGGCGCGTATTCGCTGACGTCGCAGGCGATCCAGCTCGGCTATGTGCCACGCATGAAGGTGCTGCATACGTCCGAGCTGGCGATCGGCCAGATTTACGTGCCCGTCGTGAACTGGCTGCTGCTGTTCGTGATCCTTTGCATCGTGATCGGTTTCAAGAGCTCCGACAACCTCGCGGCCGCGTACGGCATCGCGGTGACGGCGACGATGGTGATCACGACCGTGCTCGCGGCCGTCGTGATGGTGAAGGTGTGGAACTGGAACCGGCTGCTCGTCGGCGCGATCATCGCGGTGTTCCTCGCGGTCGACCTGGGCTTTTTCGGCGCGAACCTGCTGAAGGTCGCGCAGGGCGGCTGGCTGCCGCTCGGCATCGGTGCGCTGCTGTTCTTCCTGCTGATGACCTGGTACAAGGGGCGCCACATCGTCAAGGAGCGCACGGCCGCCGACGGTATCCCGCTCGAGCCGTTCCTGCAGGGGCTGCTCGCGCACCCGCCGCACCGCGTGTCGGGCACCGCGATCTACCTGACCGGCAACGACAAGCTCGTGCCCGTCAGCCTGCTGCACAACCTGAAGCACAACAAGGTGCTGCACGAGCGAACCATCTTCCTGACGTTCGTCACGCGCGACATTCCGTACGTGCGCGACGACAAGCGCCTGAGCTCGCGCGAAGCGGGCGGCGGCCTGTACATCGTCAAGGCCGAGTACGGCTTCAACGAGACGCCGGATGTGAAGGCCGTGCTCGAGGAATTCGGCCGCACGCACGACATGACGTTCGAGCTGATGGACACGTCGTTCTTCCTCGCGCGCGAAACGGTCGTGCCGACGCATCTGCCCGGCATGTCGATCTGGCGCGAACGCGTGTTTGCATGGATGCATCAGAATGCGGCGAAGCCGACCGACTTCTTCTCGATCCCGGCAAACCGCGTGGTCGAACTCGGTACCAAAATCGAGATCTGACCGGAGCACGGGGCCGCGCATGCGGCCCATGCAAGTCCGGCGCTGCGATGCGCCAAGCAAACAAAAAGCCCGCCTTTCGGCGGGCTTTTTTTCGTCCATCGACAGCCTTCGCGTGTTCAGCGCTTCAGTTTCGCGAACGCCGCGGCCATCGCGCCGGCCGGTTCCGGTTCGCGCGAACGCTGCGGGCGGGCCGCACCGCGGCCGGCATTGCCGCGATCCTGGCCGCCGCGCGGCGCCATGCCGGGCGCGGCCGCTTCGTCGTCGAGGCGCATCGTCAGCGCAATGCGCTGGCGCTTCACGTCGACGTCGAGCACCTTGACCTTGACGACCTGGCCTGCCTTCACGACTTCGTGCGGATCCTTGATGAACTTCGTCGACATCGCGGACACGTGGACGAGGCCGTCCTGGTGCACGCCGACATCCACGAACGCGCCGAATGCCGCGACGTTCGTCACGACCCCTTCGAGCAGCATGCCCGGCATCAGGTCGGACACCTTCTCGACGCCATCGCGGAACGTGGCGGTCTTGAATTCGGGGCGCGGGTCACGACCCGGTTTTTCGAGTTCGGACAGGATGTCGCGCACCGTCGGCAGGCCGAAACGTTCGTCAACGAATTCGGTCGGCGACAGCCCGGACAGCGCGTCGCGGCTGCCGAGCACGTCGTCGATCCGCTTGCTGATCTTCGCGAGGATCCGCTCGACGACCGGATAGGCTTCCGGGTGCACCGACGAGCGGTCGAGCGGATTCTCGCCGCCGTTGATGCGCAGGAAGCCGGCCGCCTGTTCGAAGGTCTTGTCGCCGAGGCGCGGCACCTTGCGCAGGTGGTCGCGCGACGGGAACGGACCGTTCGCGTCGCGATAGTCGACGATGTTGCGTGCGAGCGTGGCGTTCAGGCCCGACACGCGCGCGAGCAGCGCGACCGACGCGGTGTTCGCGTCGACGCCGACCGCGTTCACGCAATCCTCGACCACCGCGTCGAGCGAGCGGGCGAGTTCGCGCTGGTTCACGTCGTGCTGGTACTGGCCGACGCCGATCGCCTTCGGCTCGATCTTCACGAGCTCGGCGAGCGGGTCCTGCAGGCGGCGGGCGATCGACACGGCGCCGCGCAGCGACACGTCGAGTTCCGGGAATTCCTTCGCGGCCAGTTCGGACGCCGAGTAGACCGACGCGCCGGCCTCCGACACGACGATCTTCTGCAGCCGCAGTTCGGGGTGCCTGGAGATCAGCTCGCTCGCGAGCTTGTCGGTTTCACGGGACGCGGTGCCGTTGCCGATACTGATCAGCTCGGCCTGCGTCTGCGCGGCGATCCGCGCGAGCTTGGCGAGCGAGCCGTCCCAGTCGCGGCGCGGCTCGTGCGGGTAGATCGTATCGGTCGCGAGCAGCTTGCCGGTGCGGTCGACCACGGCGACCTTCACGCCCGTGCGCAGGCCGGGGTCGAGACCGATCACGGCCTTCGGGCCGGCCGGCGCGGCCAGCAGCAGGTCCTTCAGGTTGCGGGCGAACACGCGGATCGCCTCGGCTTCCGCCGTTTCACGCAGTTGCGTGAGCAGTTCGTTCTCGATGTGCGGCTGCACCTTCACGCGCCAGCACCAGCGGCACACGTCGGACAGCCACTTGTCGGCCGGGCGGCTCTGGTTCGCGATCCCGAAATGGCGCGCGATCATCGCTTCGCCGGGATGCGGCACCTGCGCGTCGAGTTCCTCGCCGAGACCGAGCTTGACGGTCAGCACAGCGGCGTTGCGGCCACGGAACAGCGCGAGCGCGCGGTGCGACGGTACGGTCCGGATCGTTTCCGCGTAGTCGTAGTAGTCGCGGAATTTCTCGCCTTCCTCGTTTTCCTTGCCTTCGACGACCGCCGACGACACGACGCCCTGGCTGTGCAGGTAGTCACGCAGCTTGCCGAGCAGTTCGGCCGTTTCGCCGAACTGTTCGGACAGGATGTCGCGCGCGCCGTCGAGCGCGGCCTTCACGTCGGCGACGCCCTTGTCGGCATCGACGTACGCGGCGGCTTCGGTCTGGGGATCGAGCAGCGGATTCGCGAGCAGGGCCTGCGCGAGCGGCTCGAGGCCGGCTTCGCGGGCGATCTGCGCACGCGTGCGGCGCTTCGGCTTGTACGGCAGATAAAGGTCTTCGAGCACCTGCTTGCTGTCGGCCGCGTCGATCGCGGCGCGCAGTTCGTCGGTCAGCTTGCCCTGTTCGTCGATGCTCGACAGGATCGCCGCGCGGCGATCCTCGAGCTCGCGCAGATACAGGAGGCGTTCCTCGAGCTGGCGCAGCTGCGTGTCGTCCAGGTTGCCGGTCACTTCCTTGCGGTACCGGGCAATGAACGGAACGGTCGAGCCTTCGTCGAGGAGTTGCACTGCCGCCGCGACCTGGCGCGGCTGGACGGACAGTTCGGTGGCGATGCGCTGTACGATCTTGAGTGCTACGGTTTCCGTCATGTCGTGGATGATCTGCCTGCTGAAATCGCGGCGCGGGCCGGCAGGCCGCGCGCGTCGGGCTGCGAGACGGGCCCGACGGACCAGATGCCGCGGGTGAGTGAAGCGGGGCATTTTGCCATAAATGGCGGAGCGTCCAGCCGGGGGTGATAGAATTTGACACATGTCCCGCAGCTTTCCTACGACGTTGCCAACTTCCCGCATTTCTCTCGTCGCGCTCGGCGCAGCGCTTGCCGCGGCTTTGTCCGCGGGGTCTACCGTCGCGTACGCACAGGCATCGGGCGCAACCGCGCCGGACGCCGCCGCCGCGCCCTCCGCCACGCAGGATTTTGACGCCCGTCAAAAAGTGCTCAATCAACGTTCCGCGGAAAACGATTATCGTTATGCCGTGGCGGAGCACGATTGTTACAGCAAGTTCTTCGTCAATCACTGTCTCGGTGTCGCGCGCGACCAGATGCGCGAGGAGCGGGCGAGCATCCGTCAGGAGCAGCTCGCGCTCGACGACGAGCAGCGCGCGGTGCGGGCGCAGCAGCGCGACCAGCAGCAGGCATTGAAGCAGGCGCAGGATGCGGCGGAAGCGCCGCAGCGCGCGGCGAACGATGCGGCGAACGCGGCTGCGTTCCGCGACAAGCAGGAGCAGAATGCACTGAAGCAGACGCAGCGCGGCGCGGAAGGGCCGCAGCGCGCCGCGAACAAGCAGGCATACGACCAGAAGCAGGCGGACTTCCAGCGCAAGCTCGACCAGGCGCGCCAGCAGGGCGCGCAGAAGGCGCAGGAGCGGGCGGACAACGCCGCGCGCTACGAGCAGAAGCAGAAGGAAGCGGCCCAGCACAAGGCCGATGTCGAGCGGCGTCAGCAGGAAGCGGCCGGCAAGGCCAAGCAGCAGCAACAGCAGGGGCAGTAACGTGTTGGATTGATCCGGAGTCAGTCTCGTGCGTGCCGGCACGCCAGCCGGCGCGCTGCTTCGATGAGGAGGCGCATATGCAAAACCGTCCCACGGAACAGCAGCAGGAATTGCACAACCGTTTGGCAGCATTGCAGGAGCAGCACCAGCAGCTTGCTCGGGAGATCGAGCTGAAGGAAGGACACTCCGACATCGACGACATCACGCTGCACCGGCTGAAGAAGGAAAAGCTGGCGGCCAAGGACAAAATCATTTTGCTGCAATCGCAGCTGGAACCGGATAAGCGCGCCTGAGCGCGGCCTGGCAAGCGCCGGCGCCGCCCGGGCGCTGGACACAGGAACGCTTGCCTTGAATTCACCGCTTGAAGCCAACCCCGATGCCCGGCGTGACACGTCGTCCGCCGGGCGCGTTCGTGCGCCCGAAGGCACCTTCGAGCTGAGCCGCAAGCGCGTCGACGAACTCGATACGATCTTCGGCGAGGGCGGACTGCTCGCGCGCGCGCTCGACGGCTATCACCCGCGCCAGTCGCAGATCGAGATGGCGCGCGCGGTCGCGTCCGCGATGGAGGCGTCCGCGCGCCGGATGCCCGAGCCGGAAATCTTCGAGACCCGCAAGCGGCCGGCGCGCCGCCTCGGCGAAGGCGACCAGGCGCCCGAGTCCGCCGCGGACGGCACAGCCGCCGACACCGCTGGCGACGCCGCCGACAACACGCTGATCGTCGAGGCCGGCACGGGTACCGGCAAGACCTATGCGTACCTGGTGCCCGCGATGCTGTGGGGCGGCAAGGTGATCGTGTCGACCGGCACGAAGCATCTGCAGGACCAGCTGTTCCAGCGCGACATCCCGACGGTGCGCAACGCGCTCGCGGTGCCGGTGACGGTCGCGATGCTCAAGGGCCGCTCGAACTACCTGTGCCATTACTACCTGCAGCGCACGGCCGACAACGGCCGCCTGCCGTCGCGGCAGGACACCGCGTACCTGCAGGAAATCGTCCGGTTCGCGAAGATCACGAAGAGCGGCGACAAGGCCGAGCTCGCGAGCGTGCCGGAGACGGCGCCCGTGTGGTCGATGGTCACGTCGACGCGCGACAACTGCCTCGGCCAGGAGTGCCCGCATTACAAGGAGTGCTTCGTGATGCAGGCGCGGCGGGAGGCACAGCAGGCCGACGTCGTCGTCGTCAACCATCACCTGTTCTTCGCGGACATCATGCTGCGCGACACCGGGATGGCCGAACTGCTGCCGAACGCGAACACGGTGATCTTCGACGAAGCGCACCAGCTGCCGGAGACGGCCACGCTGTTCTTCGGCGAGACGCTGTCGACCACGCAGATTCTCGAACTCGCGCGCGACACGGTTGCCGAAGGCCTGAGCCATGCGCGCGATGCGGTCGAGTGGGTGAAGCTCGGCGGTGATCTCGAGCGCGCGGCGCGCGACCTGCGCCTCGCGTTCGCGAACGACCAGATCGTGCGCATGTCGCTCGCGCAACTGGGTGACGATCACCCGATGTTCGGCGCGCTCGACGCGCTTGAAGTGGCGCTCGACGCGCTTGCCTCGGCGCTCGCGAGCCAGGCCGAGCGGGCGGAATCGCTCGGCGCGTGCCTGCGGCGCGCGCGCGAGCTGCAGGACCTGCTCGCGGGCTGGGTCGAGCCCGGTGCGGCGGAAGCGGCCGCGAAGGCCGATGCCGCCGCGGCCGGCGACGAGGCGGCTGCCGACGACCCGAACGAGAAGGTGCGCTGGGTCGAGGTATTCGCGCATACCGTCCAGCTGCACGAAACGCCGCTGTCGGTCGCGCCGATTTTCGCGAAGCAGCGCGCCGGCGTGCCGCGCGCATGGGTCTTCACGTCGGCGACGCTGTCGGTGCGCGGCGACTTCACGCACTATGCGGCCCAGATGGGTCTCAGCTCGCGGCGCTCGATGACACTCGCGAGCCCGTTCGACTATCAGACGCAGGGCCTGCTGTACGTGCCGCGCAACTTGCCGCAGCCGTCGTCGCCGGCGTTTACCGATGCGGTGTTCGACGCCGCGTTGCCGGCGATCGAGGCGTCGGGTGGCGGTGTCTTCATGCTGTGCACGACACTGCGCGCGGTTGACCGGATCGCGTCGAAGCTGCGCGACGTGATCGAGGCGCGCGGCTGGAACATGCCGCTGCTGGTGCAGGGCGATGCCAGCCGTACCGAGCTGCTCGATCGCTTCCGTTCGTACGGCAATGCGATCCTCGTCGGCAGCCAGAGCTTCTGGGAAGGCGTGGACGTGCGCGGCGACGCGCTGTCGCTCGTCGTGATCGACAAGCTGCCGTTCGCGCCGCCCGACGATCCGGTGCTGGCCGCGCGGCTCGACGCGCTGACCAAAAAGGGCTTGAGCCCGTTCGCGGTTCACCAGCTGCCGCAGGCCGTGATCACGCTGAAGCAGGGCGCGGGTCGCCTGATTCGCGCGGAGACCGATCGCGGCGTGCTGATGATCTGCGACACGCGGCTCGTCGACAAGCCTTACGGTCGCCGGATCTGGCAGAGCCTGCCGCCGTTCAAGCGCACCCGCGAGATTGCGGTCGTGCAGGACTTCTTCGACGAACATCGCGCGGAAAAACGCGCGTGACCGAACCGCCGCCTGCTACGGGCGGCACCAACAAAAAACCCGGCTCGATGGCCGGGTTTTTTGTTGTGTGGCGGGCGTCGCTCAGAACTGCCACCACGACTTCTTCGTGCCGGGGCGCGAGTGGCCGGTGATGTACGGGCTGTCCGGGAAGGTTCCGGCCAGCACGCGCTTCGTGTCTTCCGCGAGTTGCGGCTGGTTCAGCTTGCCGTACGACAGGATCATGATGTGCAGCGCGTCCTCGATCGCCGGCGCACCCTTGTAATCCTTGATCGCGAGCTGAGCACGGTTGATCGCCGCGACATAGGCGCCGCGCCGATAGTAGTAGTCGGCCGCGTGCACTTCGTGCGAGGCGAGCGCGTTGACGATATAGCGCATCCGGGCGGCGGCGTCGGGCGCGTACTTGCTCTTCGGAAAGCGGTCGACGACGACCTTGAACGCGTCGTACGATTCGCGCAGTGCCTGCGGATCGCGCTCGCTCATGTCCTGGCCGGAGAAGCGGCCAAACAGGCCGAGATCGTCGTTGAAGTGGATCATCCCCTTCAGGTAGTACGCGTACGGGATATCCGGGTGATCCGGATGCAGCTGGATGAAGCGGTCGACGGCCTGGTCGGCGGCTGCCGCTTCGTTGTCCTTCCAGTTGCAGTACGCGACGTTGATCTGCGCCTGTTGCGCGAAATGGCCGAACGGATCGCGGCCTTGCAGCGATTCGAAATATTTCGCGCACTTGCCCCAGTCGCCGCCGGACAGTGCGTCCTGGGCCTCTGAGTATAATTTGTTGTTCGACCAGGTAGCCGTCTCGTCCTGCTTCTGCGGCAAGCCGTGGCAGCCGGCGATGAGGGCCGCGGCCGCTACCACCGCAGCTCGGGCGGCGACGGTTTTGGCCGTACGTTTGGTCGAATTCATCATGCTCGCATGTCCTAGCTTCAAGTCTCGGTGACCCAGTCTAAATGACCCGTTCAAGTTCGCAGAATGCCCCGCGGGGCAAGTCAAATCGCGAAGATTATAGCCCAAGCGATCGGCCCGCCGACGCTGCGTCGGGGGATTCCCCCGATGATGATCTGGCTGCAGACGCGATGCAGCCGCCTGTCGTGCCGTCCGTGGCGGCCGACGAGACGCCGCGCGTCGTCGAAGTGCCGCTGTCGCTCGCGGGTGAACGCCTCGACAAGGCACTTGCCCAACTGTTCCCCGAATTCTCCCGCAGCCGCCTGCAGAGCTGGATCGAGGCGCAACGCGTGCTGGTCGACGGCGCGCCGGCGAAGATCCGCCAGCCGGTGCCGCTCGGCGCGAGGATCGAGCTCGTGCCCGACCTGCTGCCGGAGCAGCTGGCGTTCACGCCGGAGCCGGTGCCGCTCGACGTCATCTATGAGGACGACGCGCTCGTCGTCATCAACAAGCCGGCGGGCCTCGTCGTCCACCCGGCTGCCGGCAACTGGAGCGGCACGATCCTCAACGGCCTGCTGCACCGCTATGGCGACGCGGCAGCCGGCCTGCCGCGCGCGGGTATCGTGCACCGGCTCGACAAGGAGACGTCCGGCCTGATGGTGGTTGCGCGCACACTCGCCGCGCAGACCGACCTCGTGCGCCAGCTGCAGGCGCGCACGGTGAAGCGCCGCTATTTCGCGCTCGTGTGGGGCATGATGCCCGAAGACGGCACGATCGACGCGCCGATCGGCCGCGATCCGCGCGAGCGCACGCGCATGGCCGTCGTCACCGGCGCGTCGGGCAAGCCCGCGCGCACGCATTTCCGCACGGTTGACACATGCATGTGGCAACGTCAGCCGGTGTCCGCGATCCAGTGCGACCTCGAAACCGGCCGCACGCATCAGATCCGCGTGCACTGCTCGCATGTCGGGCATCCGCTGCTCGGCGATCCGGTGTACGGGCGCGCGCGTGGCAAGCGCTCGGTCGCGCCGCTGCCGGACGGGTTCGCGCGGCAGGCGCTGCACGCATGGCGGCTCGGCCTCGTGCATCCGGTCACGGGCAAGACGATGCAGTGGCGCTGCCCGTTGCCGGACGACATGAACGCACTCGTCGCGGCGCTGGGCTTCGGGCAGGGCGAAGAGGAATTCGACGATGAAGACGGTGTCTACGACGATGACGATTTCGCCGGCGACTATCAGGACCACGACGAGGATTACGACGATGAGGAGGAGTGAGTGCCGATGACGAACCTGGCGCCGTTGACGTGGCAGGACTGCGTGCAGCCCGACTGGCGGGTGGCGCCGCGCGTGCGCGCGCTGATCACGACGCGTGACGGCGGCGTGAGCGAAGGCCCGTACGGGCGCTGGCAGGACGGTGCCGCGTTGCCGGGCGGGATGAATCTCGGCCTGCACACCGGTGACGATCCGGCCCATGTCGCGGCGAATCGCGCGCGCTTGCTCGCGTTGGCGGGCCAGTCGCGTGCGGCATGGCTCGAACAGGTTCACGGCGCGCAGGTCGTGCGTGCGGACGAAGTGATCGAGGCCGCACCGGGTGCCGCGGCGGCCGTGCAGGCCGACGCGAGCGTGACCGACCGCGCGGGGGCGGTCTGTGTCGTGATGGTCGCGGATTGCCTGCCGGTGCTGCTGTGCGATGCGCAGGGCCGGGCGGTGGGCGCGGCGCATGCAGGCTGGCGCGGGCTTGCGGCCGGCATCGTCGAGCAGACCGCGGCCCGCGTTGCAGCACTCGCCGGCGGTGCGACGGATGCGCTCCATGCGTACCTCGGGCCCGCGATTGGCCCGCAGGCATTTGAAGTGGGCGCCGACGTGCGCGAGGCGTTTCTCGACACGGCTCCGCAGTCGGAGCATGATGAGACGCGGCAAGCGTTCGTCGCAATCGACGGCGCGCCCGGCAAGTACCTCGCCGACCTCCATGCGCTCGCGCGCCTGCGCCTCGCGCGTGCAGGTGTTGCGCACGTGAGCGGCGGGACCGCGTGCACGGTCACCGAACACGCACGCTTCTATTCGTACCGGCGCGACCGCGTGACCGGCCGCATGGCGGCGGCGATCTGGCTGGCCGATTGACGGCTGACCGCGCGCGCTTGCGCGCGCGGCTTGTTGCGCTGCAAAATCGGGTTATCTCGATATTGGCGCGGCAATGCGACGTTGCATGGGCAACCGAATGAATAATCCCGAAGTCAAGTCAATCAAAATGTTTTATGTTTCGCCGGAAGCCTTGTCCCGCTTGTTGCGCGCGGATTATCTCCGGGCAGAAATGTTCAGTGGTTTGACGCAATGCTTCACATGGGGAAAACGATAATGATAAAAATACCGCACTGCGGCAGAATCTGGAGACGCCTCTCCAGAGCATGACGGCCCGGCTCGCAACCGGCACGCCGCGCGCGAGCAGGATTTCACGATAGACGCTCACGAATCACCGGTAAGGCAGGTAATGACAGCATCGAAAAACTCGTCGACGTCCGCTCAGGCGGGCACTTCCGCGGGCAGTACTGGATTCGGCCAGGCTGCCCAGCCGATGCAGCAGATGTTCGAGGCATGGCTGAACGCCTGGCGCGGTTTCGCCGATCCGGCACGCGCCGCGACGGCGGCGACCACCGCGAATCCGTTCACCGCATTCCAGTTCCCGACATCGGTGCCGTTCCAGATGCCGTCGATGCCGGATCTGGGCGCCCTCGGCGGCCTGGCATCGCCGTTCGCGGGGCTCAAGCTGCCGGTTGCCGCGATCCCGCCCGAACGGCTCCAGAAGCTGCAGGCCGACTATGCCCGCGACTGCCTGACGCTGATGCAGCAGGCCGCCGCCACGAAGCTCGAGTCGCCTGAACTGAAGGACCGCCGCTTCAGCGCCGATGCCTGGAAGGCGTCGCCCGCGCATGCGTTCGCGGCTGCGTGGTATCTGCTGAACGCGCGCTACCTGCAGGAGCTGGCCGACGCGCTCGAGACCGATCCGAAGACGCGCGAACGCATCCGTTTCTCCGTCCAGCAATGGACGGCCGCCGCCGCGCCGAGCAACTTCCTCGCGCTCAATCCCGATGCGCAGAAATCGATCCTCGAGACGCAGGGCGAAAGCCTGCGGCAGGGGATGATGAACCTGCTCGGCGACATGCAGCGCGGCAAGATTTCGCAGACCGACGAATCGCAATTCGTGGTCGGCAAGAACCTCGGGTGTACCGAAGGCGCGGTCGTCTACGAGAACGACCTGATCCAGCTGATCCAGTACACGCCGAAGACCGACAAGGTGTTCGAGCGGCCGCTGCTGATCGTGCCGCCGTGCATCAACAAGTTCTACATCCTCGACCTGCAGCCCGAGAATTCGCTCGTCGCGCATGCGCTGTCGAGCGGCCATCAGGTGTTCCTCGTGTCGTGGCGCAACGCCGATGCGTCGGTCGCGCACAAGACGTGGGACGACTACATGAACGAAGGGCTGCTCGCGGCGATCGACGCCGTGCAGCAGGTCAGCGGCCGCGAGCAGATCAACACGCTCGGCTTCTGCGTCGGCGGCACGATGCTCGCGACCGCGCTGTCGGTGCTCGCCGCGCGCGGCGAACATCCGGCCGCGTCGATGACGCTGCTGACCGCGATGCTCGACTTCACCGACACCGGCATCCTCGACGTGTTCGTCGACGAGGCGCACGTGCAGATGCGCGAGCAGACCATCGGCGGCAAGAATGGCGCCGCGCCGGGGCTGATGCGCGGCGTCGAGTTCGCGAACACGTTCTCGTTCCTGCGGCCGAACGACCTCGTGTGGAACTACGTCGTCGACAACTACCTGAAGGGCCGCACGCCCGCCGCGTTCGACCTGCTGTACTGGAACAGCGACTCGACGAGCCTGCCGGGTCCGATGTACGCGTGGTACCTGCGCAATACCTATCTCGA
This sequence comes from Burkholderia sp. Bp8998, assembly GCF_003854235.1. Classification (NCBI taxonomy): domain Bacteria; kingdom Pseudomonadati; phylum Pseudomonadota; class Betaproteobacteria; order Burkholderiales; family Burkholderiaceae; genus Burkholderia; species Burkholderia sp. Bp8998. The sequence continues at coordinate 609 of NZ_QTQF01000011.1, read as the reverse complement.
GAACAAGCTCCGCGTGCCGGGCGCGTTGACGGTGTGCGGCGAGCCCGTCGACCTGTCGCGCATCGACGTGCCGACCTTCATCTACGGGTCGCGCGAGGATCACATCGTGCCGTGGCAGACGGCCTACGCATCGACGGCGATCCTGACGGGCCCGCTGAAGTTCGTGCTCGGCGCGTCGGGCCACATCGCGGGTGTGATCAATCCGCCGGCGAAGAAGAAGCGCAGCTACTGGATCAACGACAACGAGCTGCCCGAATCCGCGGACGACTGGCTTGCCGGCGCGACCGAGCAGCCGGGCAGCTGGTGGACGACCTGGGTCGAGTGGCTCGACCAGTACGGCGGCCGCAAGGTGGCGCCGCCCGCCAAGGCCGGGTCCGCGCAGTTCCCGGTGATCGAGCCGGCGCCGGGCCGCTACGTGTTGCAGCGCGATTGACGAAAACCGGACAGCGGCGCACGCTGTCCGATGCACCGCAGTTTTTTTAACAGGGCCGGTGGCGATGCGCCGTGTCGTGCGGGCCCGGAGGAAACGGAAATGACGGACGTAGTGATCGTATCGGCCGCGCGGACCGCGGTCGGCAAATTCGGCGGCTCGCTCGCGAAGGTCGCGGC
>NZ_QTQF01000010.1:0-165508 GCF_003854235.1 Burkholderia sp. Bp8998 | reverse complement strand
GTTAATTTTTAAAGAGCATTTCTGCGAGAAACCTGAAGTTTCTCAGCAGCGCTGCGTTTTCAGCAGCATAGAAGCGAAATTATGAACCGTCTTTTTCAGTTCGTCAACAACTTTTTTAACGACTTCGTTGCGACGACTGGGGTTCAACTTCGTGTGCGCCGGGGCTCTACAACCAGCCCTCGACCGCACCGCTTCCCTTCTTCCTCCGCGCCGCGTTTCCGTTAGCGCGAAAGAGGCGTGATTCTAAGCAGCTCCCGGCCATCGCGCAAGGGGGTTTGATGGATTTTTTCCTTCATCCCCGCCGATTCGGCCTTCCGGCCATGCCGCAGCACGAGACCGCTTATGGTGCAAAGAACGGACTAGAATATGAGGTTCTTCGCCTCTTTCTATACGTATTTAATATGCGCCAGCGAATCGCCAAACGCCTCCCCCCCGACGCCGACAAACTGGTCGGCCTGTCGCTTGCGCTCTTCGCCTCGGGCAGTCGCATCGAGGATCGCTTCTGGGAAGCGAAGCTCGATGCGCTGCTCGCCAAGATTGTTCGCAACGGCAACCAGACCACGCTCGACGCAGCACTCGACCATCTGCAGCAGAACCACCCCGATGCCTATGGCGCACTCGCCGACATGGCCGAGACGCACAGTGAATCGATGGTGATCGAGCACGACGGCCAGCCGTACGATGCGCTGCTGGTCGCCGTTCCCGTTCTCGCGTGGACGCGCTACATGATTCCGTCGGGCCCGCTGAAAGGCGATGTCGCCGACGCACTGCGCGCGCACCTGCAGGCGCACGTGCTCGCCACCGGCACGCTCGTCGGGCTGGCCCCGTTCCTGTACAGCATCGACCAGCTGCCGCGCCACCATGTCGAGACCTACCGGCTCGCCCAGCAGCTCGCGCATGCGGCGCTCGGCCAGCACGCCGCCAAGCTCAGCTTCGGCGACCTGCCCGAAACCTCGCCGATCCTGGCCGACCCGCGCTTCCTGCTCGCCGTCGTCGCCGCGCCGGCCGGCGCACCGCTGTTCCGCTGGCAGGAAGAAGAGCACGGCAACCGGATCGAACGCGGCCAGTGTCTCGAGCAATGGACCGCCCAGGGCGGCCCTAACCTGTCGGCTGCCCTCCCCGGCTGCGAGTTCGAATGCCTGCTTCCGGACGCGTACTATTCGGCATGCCGTGATGCGGACGAGCGCATCCGTCCGCACACGGTCCGAACGGCCATCCGTTATCTTTTCGACACACTTGGTGCGGCACCGCAAGAACTGCGCGCGGTGGTCGCCGGCTTCGGCGAGCGCCGGATCGACGAGTATCGCGTCGGCTTCACGCGACGTGCCAGCAACGACGTGATCTATGGCGTCGTGTGGCCGCTCTACGGCCGTGAAAACGGCGACGTGTCGATCGACAGCGCGACGCTCGAAGGCGAAGCACCGATCGAAGGGCCGCTCGAGGAGATCGTGAGCCTGCTGAAGGAATGCGGTGTAACCGACGTCCGCCGGCACGCAGGCCGCTTCGAGCCCGAATACTGCGACGACTGCGGCGTGCCGCTCTATGCCGATCCGCTCGGCGAAATCGTCCATGCGGAAATGCCGGAAGACGCTTCGCCCGCCCAACCGCACTTTCACTGATCGTGTACCGCAGGCCCATTGAGTCTGCCCGACGAAGCCGCTCCCGGTTCCAGCCGGAGCGGCTTTTTTCTCGCCCGCATTTCCCGCACTCGAAATTTCAGACTTTTCCTAAGCCTTTCAGCCAAGCAGACATCGTGTAAGGTCTTTGTCATTATCGGATCCAACGCGTGCCGATGGCAGCTCAATGACTCACCTTACGGAGGTTGAATATGCGGTTCCTGGTGCTGAACTCAGACGCCGAACGGCGTGACGGACTGAAGGCCCTGCTGCGGCAGATCGACCGTCACGCCAGCATCAACGATGCGCCCGATGGTTTCCAGGCGCGCCGGCTGCTGCGCACCCAACGTTTCGACCTCGTCGCCATCGACTGGCTGGACGTCGGCCGGCACAGCGAACTCCAGGCGCTCTGCAGCGCCTGCTCGCCGACACCCGCCGCGGTTCTGATCGACGAATCCACGCCGGAGGCCATCCAGCGCTTCTACAACTATGGCGTCGCGGGCGTGATCCCGCACTCCACACGGCCGCACCTGATCGTGCGGGCGCTCGAAATGGTTCTGCTGGGTGGCCATTACATCCCGCCGATCGCGCTTAGCCTGCTGCCCTCCGCCGCCGCGGCACGTCACGACGCCCATTTCCAGACGCTCGCCGGATCGCTGCCGCGCCGCCCGCCAAGCGGCCTCCTGTCGCCGCGGCAGGCGCAGATCATGCGCTTCGTCCATATGGGCAGCACCAACAAGATGATCGCCCGCACGCTCGGCATCAGCGAAGGCACCGTCAAGATCCACCTCGCCAGCATCTTCCAGCAGCTGGGCGCGGCAAACCGCGCCGCCGCAGTCGCGATCTACAACGGCTGGTTGTCACCCCATCTCGAGGTGCTGCTGGCGAACCGTGATCGTGCAAGCAAGCCCGCCATCGGCGAACGCGGCCCGGTTCCGCTGCGCACGCAACGGAACGACCGTCCATACCCGTTGCCGGCCGCGAATGCCGGCACTCGGGACCTGCCGCTCGCGGCCGAACCGCCGGCGCGGTTTCGGCGCGAGCGCTGACCGGCCAGTATCGATATTGCGACGGTCGACATTCGCGGATTCCCACCTTTGATGCTCAACGAGTAATATGGACGCATGGGTTTTCTTTTCACACCGCTTCCGCTCTGGGTTGGCATCGGCGGCTGGATCGCCGCCGTGGCGCTGCTCGCGCTCGCGCTCTGGAATCGTCCCTTCGTCCGGCTGCAGGACGCAACGCTCCAGCACGTGTGGCTCGCGCTCGTCACCGCGATCACGGTGCTCTGGGCCTCGAATGCGTGGCTCGAGGACGGCATCGTCATGCACCTGCTCGGCGCGACGCTGCTCGTCACGCTGTTCGACTGGACGCTTGCGCTGATCGCGATGGGTGCCGTCACGGCCGTCGCAGCGATCGTCTTCGATGCGCCGTGGCAAGGCATCGGCCTCACCTACCTGATTTACGGCGCGCTACCGGTCGCCGTGTCCGCGTTGCTGCAACGCGCCGCGATCGCATGGCTCCCGCACAACCTCGCGTCGTTCATCACCGGCCAGGGATTCCTGTCACCGGCCATCGCGATCGCCGCGGTCGCCGGGGCCGCGGCCGGTGTTCAGCTGGCGCTTGCGGACGGCGTGCCCGTCGTGATTCCTGCCGGCTATCTGCTGAACACCGCGCTACTCGCGCTCGGCGAAGCGTGGTTCACCGGCATGGCCACCGCGCTCATCGCCGTCTATCGCCCGGCGTGGGTCACAACGTTCGACGTTCGGCGCTATCGCCTCGGCGGCCCGCGCGCCTGAACGCACCGGTTCCGATGCGATCGCTGCACGCGGCGATCTGTTTGCGCGGCGCGGGAGAGTGCGGCATCTACTGCCGCACAAGTTTTTTACGCTAAGATTGAACTCCTGTTCTTCATCGGGCATCTATACGTGCCCGATGCCTCATTCGCTCCTCACCAATAACCAGATGGACAGCTCACCTGCCTCGCTCCGGGTTTTCCGGGCGCTCGGCAAGCTGGCAGCCTGTGTCGCGGGCCTGTCGCTTGCGCTTCCGGCACCGGTATTCGCCGACCTCCTCGACCAGCGCTCCGAACTGATCAACAAATTCGTCAACGAGATGCATGCCGATCCGATCGTCGCCGATTGTGCGGCGCACGGCAGCTTCATCGCCAGCACGTCGTCGGCCTTCGACCGCGTCGACTTCGCGCCGAACGCGTTCGCAAGCGGCAACGCGACGATCACGCCGTGGAACGACTCGTTCGACGAGGGCAAGCAGCGCGTGAAAGTCGACAACATCGTCACAGTGGATGGCCTCGGCGTCCACAGCGACGGCAGCGACCCGACACCGCTGAAATTCCGCTGCGGCTATGTCGGTCAGCAAATGCTTGCGTTCACCTGGAACGATCCCGTGCCGCCGCTGAAGCCGCGCGTCGAGCGCCCGTCGTCGTCGACGAAGAAGTTCAAGGGCAAGTCGCACCGCGGTAAGGCCAAGGCATCCGGCCGCACCGGCAAGAAAGCCGTCGCAACGAAGAATTCCAGCGGCCAGAAGAAAGCCGTGAAGAAGAAAACCGTGAAGAAGTCCTGATACGACGGAGCGGCAACGACAAAAGCTGAAAAGCCGGCGCATCACGCGATGCGCCGGCTTTTTTCATATCGACGACGATGCGCTTACGCGAACGTCTCGACGTGCACCAGAATTGCGGCCAGCATCGCCGCGCCGAGTGCAGCGCTCCGCTCGCCGTTCCAGCCGACCCGCTCGTCGGGCAGGTTCGCGTTGTCCTTGAACGGCATCTCGAGCGTCAGCGACAGACAGCCGAACTGATGGCCGATGTACTTCGACGCGAGCTTGAGCGCGTCTTCCTTGTATTTGCTCGCCGCATAGCCATGCTCGGTCTGGAAATCCGGGCTCGCGACCTTGAACGCATCGATGAACGCGGTCTGCTCCTTGCCCTGCTGCTCGGTAAAGCTCGGCAGCATCTCCGAACCCGCGACGAACACGTACGGCAGATCCTCGTCGCCGTGAATGTCGAAGAACATGTCGCAGCCGATCGCGTGGATCGCATCGCGCACGGCCAGCACTTCGGGGCTGCGCTCGGCATCGGGCGCCATCCACTCGCGGTTCAGGTTCGCGCCCGCCGCGTTGGTGCGCAGGTTGCCGTGCACGCTGCCGTCCGGATTCATGTTCGAAACGATATAGAACGTCGCGCGGTCGTACAGCTTGCGCGCCACCGGATCGCCCGCCCAGTCTCCCCATCCGGCCAGCCGCTTGACGAGCCCTTCGACGAACCACTCGGCCATCGTCTCGCCCGGGTGCTGGCGCGCGATGATCCACACCTTCTTCTTCGGTGCACCATCGACTTCCGGCGCACCGAGCGTCAGCAGCGACATCGGACGGCCTTCGACCGTGCGGCCGAGTTCGACGACACTCGCCTGCGGCAACTGCTGGACCGCGCCGAGGAACGCCGCATGGCGCTCTTCCGAATACGGCTCGAAATACGCGTAGTAGATGCTGTCGAACTCGGGCGTATGGTCAATGGTCATCGTCTTGCCGTCGAACGTCGTCGGCACGCGGAACCAGTCGACCCGGTCATAGCTCGCGACCGCCCCGTAGTTGCGCCATCCCGACGGATACGCGCATTCGGCCGCATTCTCGAACGACATCACGCATCGCTCGCCACGCGCGCCCGTCAGGCGGAAGTAGAACCATTGCGCGAATTCCGAGCGATTGTCGCCACGTACGCGCAGCCGGATCGCGTCCGGGCTGTCGCACGCCACGACGTCGATGGCGCCCGCGTCGAAATTGCTGGTGATCGAAAGGGTCATCTGTCTCTCCAGTGTCGACCGAAGTTGGTGCTTCAGCACTGACTCCGGTCCCATGCAAAGTTGTCGACCGGAACGGGCGGTTTGCCGCGTGTCCGGCCTCATGCATGCGTCGGCCGTCTCGTGAACGGCCGACTTGGTCACTCGCCGATTCGCCGGCGATATACGTAAGTCGAATCGTTCGACGCAGAGGCATCGAACGCGTAGTCTTCCACCGCGAAATCCTTCAGCGCCGCGGGCTCCGCGATGCGGTTCTCGACGATATAGCGCGCCATCAGGCCACGCGCGCGCTTCGCGTGGAAGCTGATGATCTTGTAACGGCCGCCCTTCCAGTCCTCGAACACCGGCGTGACGACGGGCGCGGCCAGCAGTTTCGGCTTCACCGACTTGAAGTACTCGGTCGACGCGCAGTTGACCAGCACCCGCGCCGCGCCGCTGCGCGTCTCGAGCTGCTCGTTCAGTGCCCGCGTGATCCGGTCGCCCCAGAACGCATACAGGTCCTTGCCGCGCGCGTTCGCGAAACGGGTACCCATCTCGAGCCGGTACGGTTGCAGCAGGTCGAGCGGACGCAGCAGCCCGTACAGGCCCGACAGCACGCGCACGTGCTGCTGCGCATAGTCGAGATCGGCGGCCGACAGCGATTTGGCATCGAACCCTTCGTACACGTCGCCGTTGAACGCGAGCACCGCCTGCTTCGCATTGGCCGTCGTGAAGGTCGGCGACCAGTCCGCGTAGCGCTGGAAGTTCAGCCGCGCGAGCGGGTCGGAGATGTCCATCAGCGTCGAGATGTCCTGCGGCGACAACTTGCGCAGGCCGTCGATCAGTTCCGACGCATCGTCGACGAATGCAGGCTTCGTGTAAGACGGGACGTGGGCGGGCGTATCGTAGTCGAGGGATTTGGCTGGGGAGAGAACGATTATCATAGAGGCTCGCTGGCACGCCGTGCCTTGCGGTCAGACGAAAACCACCGATTGTAACGAATGACCCGCTCCCTCGCCCCGCATGCCGCACATCGCGTCGTGCTCGACTCGAACGTCTGGATCGACATACTCGTATTCGACGACCCTGCCACACGCCCGATCCGGGCTGCGCTCGAACGTGGCACGCTGGCCGCCGTGATCGACGGCCGCTGCCTGAACGAACTCCAACTCGTGCTCGACTACCCGCAATTCGAGGCGCGCGCGATCGACAAGGCCGAAGCGCTCGCGACCGTCGCCCGCCTGGCGAGCCTCGTCGAGCCGCCGCCCGTCGACGCCGACGCGCCGCCGCTGCCGAAGTGCAAGGACCGCGACGATCAGAAGTTTCTCGAGCTCGCGCGCGCCGCGCAGGCCGACTGGCTCGTGTCGAAGGACCGTGCGCTGCTCAAGCTCGCGAAGCGCACCGCGCGCGACTTCGGCTTCCGGATCGCGCAGCCCGCGCCGTTTGCCGAAGCCTGCGCGCTCGATGCCGCGTCGGCCACCCCTACCACGCCGGCCTGACGGGCCCGGCGCCACCCGCTTGCGACCGTATCGATGAACGCTCCATCCGCCATGCCTACGACTCCCGTTTTCCCCTCGCGCTTGCCGAACGTCGGCACCACGATCTTCACGGTCATGAGCGCGCTCGCCGCCGAGAAAGGCGCCGTGAATCTCGGCCAGGGCTTCCCGGATTTCGATTGCGACCCGCGCATCCTCGACGCGGTCGCGGCCGCGATGCGCAATGGTCACAACCAGTATCCGCCGATGGCCGGCGTCGCGCCGTTGCGCGATGCGATCGCCGACAAGATCGCACGGGTCTACGGGCGGCGCTACGATCCGGCCACCGAGATCACGGTGACGGCCGGCGCGACGCAGGCACTGCTGACGGCGATCCTGTGCGCGGTGCATCCCGGCGACGAGGTGATCGTCGTCGAACCGACCTACGACAGCTATCTGCCGTCGATCGAGCTCGCCGGCGGCAAGCCCGTGTTCGTCACGCTGGAAGCGCCCGACTATGCGATCCCGTTCGATCGCCTGGCCGCCGCGATCACGCCGAAGACGCGGATGATCATGATCAACACGCCGCACAACCCGACCGGCACCGTGTGGCGCGAGGCCGACATGCGCAAGCTCGAGGAGATCGTGCGCGGCACCAACGTGCTGATCCTGTCGGATGAAGTGTACGAACATATGGTCTACGACGGCGCGCGGCACGAAAGCGTCGCACGCTACCCGGAACTGGCCGCGCGCAGCTTCATCGTGTCGAGCTTCGGGAAGACCTATCACGTGACGGGCTGGAAGGTCGGCTATGTCGCGGCGCCTGCCGCGCTGACCGCGGAGTTCCGCAAGGTCCATCAGTTCAACGTGTTCACGGTGAACACGCCGATGCAGATCGGGCTCGCCGACTACCTGCGCGACCCTGCACCGTACCTGACGCTGCCCGACTTCTACCAGAAAAAGCGCGACTTCTTCCGCGCCGGCCTCGAGCGCACGCGCTTCAAGCTGTTGCCGTGCACGGGCACGTACTTCCAGTGCGTCGATTATTCGGCGATCAGCGACCTGCCCGAAGCGGAATTCTCGAAGTGGCTCACGTCGGAAATCGGCGTGGCGGCCATTCCGGTGTCGGCGTTCTATCACGAGTCGCACGAATCGGGCGTCGTGCGCTTCTGCTTCGCGAAACAGGAAAGCACGCTCGCGTCCGCACTCGAACGGCTCGCGCGCCTGTAAGTCCGGGTAGCAGGGCAGCGAGGCGCTGCCCGTGCCGCGCCCGGGTCGCGCTTACGAACGCGCGGCGCTGGTTGCCTCGACGTAGGCCTTGCGATCGGCCGCCACGCGCTGTGCGGCCGGCCGTTCGCCGACCAGCTTCGCGTGCGCCTTCCAGTCGATACCGGCGTCGAGCAGGAAATCTCGGCCGAAGATGGCCTTCGTCGCCATTCCGATCACCGGCAGATGGATCGCTGCGGCAATGTCCGCAAGACTGAATGTGTCGCCGAGCACGTAGGGCGAGAACTGCGCCATCCGCTTGAATGCATCGATCGCGCGCGGCAGGCGCTTCTCGACGTGCGCCTTCATCCCGTCGCTGACCTTGCCGCCGAAAAACGCTTCCGTATAGACCTCGCGCGCGGTCCATTCGAGATAAAGCTCGAGCGTCTCGACGAGTTCGCGCACCTTCGCGGCCGCGAACGGCCCGGCCGGAAAAATGGCCTTGTCGGGATAGCGCTCCGCCAGATACTCGATGATCACCTGCGACTCGAACAGCGCGCCCTCTTCCGTCTTCAAGAACGGAATCTTGCCGAGCGGCGAATCGGCGAGCAGTGCCGGATCGCTGATCGGCAGGCTGCATGCCGATTCCTCGAACGGGATGTCATGCTCGAGCAGGACGAACTTCACCTTGTTGTAGTAGTTGGACAACGGAATACCGCACAGCTGTAGCATCGGAGTCTCCTTCGTTGCTGAAGCGCGGCCGCGGTGATGGCGGCCGCATCGGGATGCGTCGCGCTGAAAAGCACGTTCGTGCTAGTCTAAAGCAGTTTCGCGTCCGTCACGACAACCATACATCCGCTGCGGCGGCACCCTCACGGGGTTGCGCACGAGCCCGCGTAACATGCGGTACCGCAGCCTCGCCATCCGATGGAGACACGCTCGAATGAGTGCTGAACTGCTGGCCTCGCGTCCGCCCGAGAGCGAATCGACGCTCGTCCTCACGCTATCCAATCCCGGCGCGCGCAACGCGCTGCATCCCGACATGTACGCGGCCGGCGTCGAAGCGCTCGCCACCGCCGAGCGCGATCCCGCGATTCGCGCCGTCGTGCTCACGGGGGCCGACCGTTTCTTTTGCGCGGGCGGCAACCTGAACCGGCTGCTCGACAACCGCTCGAAGGATCCGTCCTACCAGGCCGACAGCATCGAGCAGCTCGGCGCGTGGATCACGGCGATTCGCGCAGCGACGAAACCCGTGATCGCGGCAGTCGAAAGTGCGGCGGCCGGCGCGGGCTTCTCGCTCGCGCTCGCGTGCGACCTGATCGTTGCCGCGCACGACGCGAAGTTCGTGATGTCGTACGCACGCGTCGGCCTCACGCCCGATGGCGGCGGCTCGTGGTTCCTTGCGCGCGCGCTGCCGCGTGCGCTCGCCGCCGAAATCCTGTTCGAGGGCAAGCCCGTCGCGGCCGAACGCCTGCATGCGCTCGGCGTCGTCAATCGGCTCGCCGTGCCCGGGGCCGCACTGTCCGACGCACTCGCGTGGGCCGACTCGCTTGCCGGCATCTCGCCGAACGCGCTTACGCGCATCAAGTCGCTGCTCGACGATGCGACCGCGCAGCCGCTCGATGCGCATCTCGGCTCCGAGCGCGATCACTTCGTCGCGTCACTGCATCACGCGGACGCGTTCGAAGGCATTACTGCATTCCTCGAGAAACGCCAGCCACGCTACAAGCGCTGATCCGGCGCGCTTCCGCCGTTCCAACGGCGTTGCCGCCGCGGCGGCGACACACGCGCGCAGACGTGTGGCCGCACGTTTCCGACGCCTGCAGCCCGTATCGATCCATGCTCTAATGACCGCCTGTCGCGGCGCCCTGTCGGCGCCGTTTTCGCGCATGCAATAAAGGAGTTGACGATGATCGACGTCTACAGCTGGGCGACCCCGAACGGCCACAAGGTACACATCATGCTCGAGGAAACGGGCCTCGCGTATCGTGTGCATCCGGTCGATATCGGTGCGGGCGACCAGTTCAAGCCCGAATTCCTGACGATCAGCCCGAACAACAAGATCCCCGCGATCGTCGACGCGGACGGCCCCGGCGGCAAGCCGATCTCGCTGTTCGAATCGGGCGCGATCCTCATGTACCTGGCGGAAAAGACCGGCAAATTCCTGCCGACCGAGCCGGCCGCGCGCTACGCGACGCTCGAATGGCTGATGTTCCAGATGGGCGGCGTCGGCCCGATGCTCGGGCAGGCGCATCACTTCCGGCTGTATGCGCCGGAGAAGATCGACTATGCGGTCAATCGCTACACGAACGAAGCGAAGCGCCTATACAACGTGATGGAAAAGCGCCTCGGCGAATCCGCCTATCTCGCCGGCGACACGTACACGATCGCGGACATTGCGACGTTCCCCTGGACGCGTTCGTGGCAAAACCAGGGCATCGTGCTCGACGAACTGCCGAACGTGAAACGCTGGCACGAAACGATTGCCGCGCGTCCGGCCGTGCAGCGCGGCGTTGAAGTGCTCGCATCGTTGCGCAAGCCGCTGCAGGACGACAAGGCACGCGAGATGCTCTTCGGCGCGACGCAATACGCGAAGCACTGAAGAAGCACGCGCCGTGCGACGCGGCGGCATCCGTCGATGCCGCCGCGCGCGTCAGAAGTAGTGCAGCGTAATGAATTCCGCCGCGCAAACGAGCAACGGCGTGTCCGGACGCTCAACCTGTACCGACACCGACCACGTCACCTGCACGCCGCCCTGTGCGGCCGCCGCGGTTTCCTTCACCGCGAACAGCGCGCGCACGCGCGCGCCGACCGGCACCGGCTTCAGGAACCGCACACGGTTCAGTCCGTAGTTCACGCCCATCTTCTGCTCGAAGCGCATCGCATCGGTCATCAGCGCGGGAATCAGCGACAACGTCAGGAAGCCGTGCGCGATCGGGCCGCCGAACGGCGACTCGCGCCGCGCGCGCTCGGGATCGACGTGAATCCACTGGTGATCGCCGGTCGCATCGGCGAAACCGTCGACCCGATGCTGGTCGATCTCGACCCAGCCGCTCGCGAGCGGTTCCGCGCCGATCCGCTCATGCAGCGCTTGCGTCGACGCGATCAGCGGCAATGTCACGTCCGTCATGCGCCGGCTCCCTGCGGATGACGCAGCCCGAAGATCACCTTGGTATGCACGGTGATCACCGTGTCGCCGGCACCGTTGGTGCCGATCCACTCCGTCGACACGATGCCGCGATCGGGCTTGCTCGCCGATACGCGCTTGTCGTGGACCTTCTGGTACATCGTGATCGTGTCGCCGGCGCGCACGGGTTTGAGCCAACGGATCGAGTCGATGCCGGGCGAGCCCATGCTGGTCGAATCCGGTCCCAGCTTCTTGATGAGCAGGCTCATGAACACCGAACACGTATGCCAGCCGCTCGCAACCAGTCCACCGAACGGCGATGCCTTGCCGGCCTCTTCGTCGAGGTGGAATGGTTGCGGATCGTAACGTTGCGCGAACGCCTTGATGTCGTCCGGTTCGAACGTGTAGCGGCCGATTTCGGTCGTACTGCCGACTTCCAGATCCTCGTAACTGATACCCACTGTCTATCTCCTCTGGCGCGCTTGCGCGTCGCCGTCATGCCACGTCGGTCTGCGCGAAATCCGGCAGGGCCGCGATGCGCGCAAGGTGATGATCGGTGTCGCCCAGTGTCGTCTCGATGATCGACAGCCGCTTGAACAGGTGTGCGGCGGCGACCTCGTTGGTCACGCCCATGCCGCCGTGCAGTTGCACGGCCTGCTGGCCGACGAAGCGCGCGGCAGCGCCGACCCTCGCCTTCGCGGCCGAAACCGCCTTGCGCCGCGCATCGGCATCGCCGCCCGCGTAACGCACCGCGGCCAGGTAAGTCAGCGAGCGTGCCTGCTCCGCGTGAATCAGCATGTCGACCATCCGGTGCTGCAGTGCCTGGAAGCGCGCGATCGGCACGCCGAACTGTTCGCGCGTCTTCGTGTATTCGACCGTCGCGCGGTTCAGCTCGTCGAGTGCACCGACCGCTTCCGCACAGAGCAGGAAGGTCGCGTAATCGGCAATCTGCTCGAGTGCGGCCGCATCGCGTGCGCCGCCCGTCAGCTGCCGCGCGGGTGTTTCATGCAACTCGATCGTCGCGGCGCGCTGGCCGTCGATCGTCCGGTAGTCGACGAGCTTCACCCCCGCGGCATCGCGCTCGACAACGAACAGGCCGATGCCGCCGCCGTCGACGCGTGCGGGCACGATCCACGCATGCGCCTGCGCCCCGTGCTGAACGACCGACTTGGCGCCGGTCAGCCGGTACGTGCCGCCCTGCTCGCGCGCATGCGTATCGAGTTCGTACAGGTCGTAGCGCGCCCGCGGTTCGTGGAACGCCACGGCCAGGCGCTTCTGCCCTTGTGCGACCGCTTCCAGCAGCGCGGCATCGTCTGCCGTGCCGGCCCCGGCGACACGCAGCGCCTCGACGCCGACCGCCGTCGCCCAGTACGGCTCGACCACGAGTGCGCGGCCGAGCGCCTGCATCACGACCAGCATGTCGACCGGGCCGCCGCCGAATCCGCCCTGTGCGTCCGGCACGGGCAGCGCGGTCAGGCCCAGCTCCGCGAATGCGTCCCATTGTGCGTCCGACACACCGGCATCGCTGCGCACGATGGCCTGGCGCGCGTCGAAACCGTATTGCTCGCCGAGATAACGGCGCAGCGCGTCGCCGAACTGTTGCTGCTCATCGGTAAAGCTGAAATCCATGGTTGTCTCCGTTCCCTGATCACAGCCCCAGGATCATCTGCGCGATGATGTTCTTCTGAATCTCGTTCGAACCGCCGTAGATCGACGTCTTCCGGTAATTGAAGTAGTACGCCGCGAGCGGCGCAGCATCGTCGTCGCCCGCGCTGCTGTGTTCGCGCTCGCCCTCGAGGAACGGAACGTCGAACGGCGCGGCGAGCGGCCCGATCGCCTCGAACATCAGCTCGGTGAGCGCCTGCTGCACCTCGGTGCCCTTGATCTTCAGCATCGACGCTTCGGGGCCCGGCCCCTTGCCGCTCGTCTCGCGGCTCACGACGCGCAGCACCGTCACCTCGAGCGCCATCAACTCGACTTCGAGCGCCGCGACCTTCGCGGCGAACACGGGATCGGCAAGCAACGGCTTGCCGTTCTTGCGCTGGTTCGACGCCACGCGCTTCAGGAACGCGAGCTCGCGCTTCGACGCACCCACGCGCGCAATGCCGGTTCGCTCGTGGCCCAACAGGTATTTCGCGTAGGTCCATCCGCGGTTTTCATCGCCGACGAGGTTTTCGACGGGCACCTTCACGTCCTCGAAGAACACCTCGTTGACTTCGTGATCCTCGTCGAGCGTGATGATCGGGCGCACCGTGATGCCGGGCGTCTTCATGTCGATCAGCAGGAACGAGATGCCCTCCTGCTTCTTCGCCGCCGGATCGGTGCGCACGAGACAGAACATCATGTCCGCGTACTGGCCGAGCGTCGTCCAGGTCTTCTGGCCGTTGACGACGTAGTGATCGCCATGACGTTCGGCGCGCGTGCGCAGCGATGCGAGATCCGATCCGGAGCCCGGCTCGGAATAGCCCTGGCACCACCAGTCGGTACCGTCGAGGATGCGCGGCAGATAGTGGTGCTTCTGCGCTTCGCTGCCGTATTTCATCAGCACCGGCGCGACCATCGATACGCCGAACGGGAGCACGGTCGGCGCGCCGATGCGTGCGCACTCCTCGTCCCAGATGTGCCGCTGCGTCGCGTTCCAGTCCGGGCCGCCGTATTCGGCCGGCCACGCGGGCGCGGACCAGCCGCGCTGGCCGAGAATCCGGTGCCAGCTCGCGAAGTCCTCGCGGTCGAGTCGTTTGTGATCGAGTACCTTGGCGCGCAGTGCGTGAGGCAGATTGGCCTCCAGCCAGGCGCGGACGTCGACGCGGAATGCGTCGTCGGCGGGGGAATAATCCAGATCCATGCGCAGTGTCTCCTGACCGCGGCCGTCCGGCCCGGCCAAGGACACACTGCGTACGTCATTGCAGCGGTTCTTTCAGCGCGGCAGGAATCGGCAGCGGCATCACGTCGATGCCTTCTTCGGCCAAGGATTGCGCATCCTCCGGCGTCGTGACGCCACGAATGCTGCGTGCCGGCGCCTCGTTGTAATGGATGCGCCGCGCTTCCTCGGCGAAGCGCTCGCCCACGTTCTCGGTCTTCTCCAGCACCTCGCGCAGCGCGCGCATCACCTGCGCCTGCAGCGCACGCGGATCGGCCGGCTGCGCCTGCGTCGCGCCCGACAGGTTCAGGCGCGGCGCCGACGGCATCCGGTTGATCTCGGTCGTCCCGCACACCGGACATTCGACCAGCTTGCGGGACAACTGCGCGTCGAACTCATCGGCGGAAGCGAACCAGCCTTCGAACCGATGACCGCGCGGGCACTGTAAATCGAGGACCTTCATACTGAATCAGGGCGTGTGACGAGTGTAGCGCAAAACGCGCTTTTGTGAACGATCGTGCTAAATCAGGATCGCGCGACCGGACAGCCGCCGCGTCACCCGATTGTAACGCGGCGCCCCACCCGCCGCTGACGCGTCGTCAGGGCGTCTCGACCGGGCCGAGCGGCCAGGTTCCGGACAGCACCTTGTCGAGCCACATCGTGCCGATGATCGTCTTCACGTCGGTGATCTGGCCCGTGCGCACCCACTCCTGCAGGTCGGGCAGCGTCGCCGTGAAGGTTTCGAGGAATTCGCCTTCGTCGAGCTTGCGCTCGCCGGCCGTCAGCCCGCGCGCGAGATACAGGTCGATGAATTCGGTCGAATAGGAAATGATCGGGTGAATCCGGGCCAGGAACACGTATTCGCGTGCCGTGTAGCCGGTTTCCTCGCGCAGTTCGCGCACCGCGCAGGCGAGCGCGCCTTCGTTCGGGTCGAGCTTGCCGGCCGGGAATTCGGCCATGACCTTGCCGATCGGATAGCGATACTGGCTTTCCATCAGCACGCGGCCGTCGTCGAACAGCGGGATCACCATCACCGCGCCCGGGTGCTGGACGTATTCGCGCGTGGCCTGCTTGCCGTCCGGCAGGCGGACGGTATCGCGCTTCAGCTTGAGGAACGAGCCGTCGAAAACCGCCTCGCTCTCGAGGCAGGTTTCGGTCAGTGCGGCGTCGTGATTGGGTAGTTCGGCCATCGGCGGGCTCCGGAGGAATGAGCACGCGACGGCCGGAGCCGTCAGCGTCGTTTGACGAGATACTGGAACGTGAAGCCGGGAAACGCGAACACGACAAAGAGACTGAACGTGATCGCGTAAAACTGCCAGCCCTGTTCGAAGCGGTTGCCGGCGCGCGACTCGAGCCAGAAGCCGAGCGCGCCGACGACGAAATACAGCACGATCAGCTCGCCGATCCGAACCCACGCGTTCTTCTTCGTCGCGCCGATCGGCACGACGGCGAAGACACGTTGGTTCAGGAACGGCAGGTTGGCGCATACGAGCGCCAACAGCACGATGAACCAGCCGGCTGCCGACATTACAGCGGCAGCGTGTGACGGATCGCCTGCAGGCAGGCCGTCAGCAGCGGGCTCGGGATCAGCCCGAGCACGACGACCGCGAGGCCGTTCAGCACGAGGATCGTGCGCTTGCAGAAATCGCCGGTGACCGGAGCCGTATCCTGCGGTGCATCGAAGTACATCAGCTTGACGATGCGCAGGTAGTAGAACGCGCCGAACAGCGACGTGATCACGGCCAGCACGGCCAGCCACGTGAGACCCGCGTTGACGGTCGCCTCGAGCACCGCGAGCTTCGCATAGAAGCCGACGGTCGGCGGGATACCGGCCAGCGAGAACATCATGACCATCATCACGAACGCGAACACCGGGCTGCGCTTGTTGAGGCCCTTGAAGTCGTCGATCGTTTCCGCTTCGAAATCGCGGCGTGCGAGCAGCATCACCACGCCGAACGAGCCGAGCGTCGTGATCAGGTAGACGATCGCGTAGAACATCGCCGAGCTGTACGCGTTCGCCGGTGCGTTCGCGTCGCCCTTCACGATGCCGGCGAGCAGGCCCAGCAGCACGAAGCCCATGTTCGAGATCGCAGAGTACGCAAGCATCCGCTTGATGTTGCGCTGGACGATACCGGTGATGTTGCCGACGATCAGCGACAGCGCGGCGAGGATCACGAGCGCGGTCTGCCAGTTCTGCGCGAGCGGCAGCAGGCCCATCACCAGGAAGCGCAGACCCCACGCGAACGCGGCAACCTTCGGGCCGCCGCCGACGAACAGCGTCATCGCGGTCGGTGCGCCCTGGTAGACGTCCGGCACCCACATGTGGAACGGCACGGCGCCGAGCTTGAACGCGATACCGGCGACGATGAAGACCACGCCAAACATCAGCACGGCTGCATCGGTGTTGCCGCCGACCGCCTTGTACACCTCGCCCAGCTCGAGCGAGCCGGTCGCGCCGTAGAGCATCGAGATGCCGTACAGCACGAAGCCCGACGCGAGCGCGCCCAGCACGTAGTACTTCATTGCGGCTTCACTCGACTGCGGGGCATCGCGGCGCAGCGCGATGACCGCGTACAGCGACAGCGACATCAGTTCGAGGCCGAGGTACAGCGTCAGGAAGTTGTTGCCCGACACCATCACCAACTGACCGAGCAGCGAGAACATGCCCAGCAGGAACACGTCGCCGCGGAACATGTCGCGGTCTTCGAGGTACTTGCGCGAATAGACGAGCGAGACCGCGAAGCCGATCGATACGACGGCCTTCATCATGCTCGCGAACGAGTCGACGACGACCATCCGCGAGAAGAAGTAGTACTGCTGCGGATCCAGCGCCTGCACGGCGAACCATACACCGGCGACGACCGACGAAACCACCGCGATCAGATAGGTCAGGCGGCGGCCGGCTGCACCGGTAAAGGTGTCGTTCAGCCATGCGACGACGATGGCGACCATCACCAGCGCGTCAGGCAACAGGACATTCATAGGAGCGTTCATGATCTTGATTTCCTCCGCTCGCGATTACTGGGCCAGCGGCAGCTTCGACTGCGCGACATGGGAGAGGAGGTTTTCCACGGAAACGTGCATCACGTCGGTGAAAGGCTTCGGATAAAGGCCCATCAGCATCGTGAACGCGGCGAGCACCGCCAGCATCACGAATTCGCGACGGCCGATGTCCTTCAGCTTGGCAACGTGATCGTTCGCCACCGCGCCGAAGTACACGCGCTTGTACATCCACAGCGTGTAGGCCGCGCCGAGGATCAGCGTGAATGCCGCGCCGAATGCGATCCAGAAGTTGTACTGGACGGCTGCGAGAATCACCATGAATTCGCCGACGAAACCCGAGGTACCCGGCAGGCCGCAGTTGGCCATCGAGAACAGCATCGCGAATGCCGCGAACTTCGGCATCACGTTCACGACGCCACCGTAATCGGCAATCTGGCGCGAGTGCACGCGATCGTACAGCACGCCGATGCACAGGAACATCGCGCCCGACACGAAGCCGTGCGAGATCATCTGGATGATCGCGCCTTCGACGCCGAGCTGGTTGAAGATGAAGAAGCCGAGTGTCACGAAGCCCATGTGCGCGATGGACGAATACGCGACCAGCTTCTTCATGTCGGACTGCACCATCGCGACGAGACCGATGTAGATCACCGCGATCAGCGACAGCGTGATCACGACCGGTGCCAGGAAGTGGCTTGCGTCAGGCGTGATCGGCAGCGAGAAGCGCAGGAAACCGTACGCGCCGAGCTTCAGCATGATCGCGGCCAGCACGACCGAGCCGCCCGTCGGCGCTTCCACGTGCGCATCCGGCAGCCAGGTGTGCACCGGCCACATCGGCACCTTCACCGCGAATGCGAGGAAGAATGCAATGAACAGCAGGATCTGCGGCGTCATCGCGATCTTGGCGTTCTGCCACGTCGCGAGGTCGAACGAATGCGTCTGCGTGTACAGGTAGATCAGCGCGACCAGCATCAGCAGCGAGCCGGCCAGCGTGTACAGGAAGAACTTGAACGCCGCATACACGCGGTTCGGGCCGCCCCACACGCCGATGATGATGTACATCGGGATCAGGGTCGCCTCGAAGAACACGTAGAACAGCAGGCCGTCGGCCGCCGAGAACACGCCGATCATGATCCCGGACAGGATCAGGAAGGCCGCGAAGTACTGTGCGACGTTCTCGGTGATCACTTCCCACGCGCTGATCACGACGATCACCGTGATCAGCGCGGTCAGCACGACGAACCACATCGAGATGCCGTCGACGCCGAGGTGATACGCGATGTGGAAGCGTTCGATCCAGGTCGAATTCTCGACGAACTGCAGCGCAGCCGTGCTCGAGTCGAAGCCCGTGATCAGCGGGATCGTGACCGCGAGACCGAGCAGCGAACCGATTAGCGCGACCCAGCGGGCCGTTCCCGGATTTTTGTCGTTACCCACCGCGAGCACGAGGAGGCCGAAAACGATCGGCAACCAGATCGCGGTACTGAGAATCGGAAAAGCGTGCATTAGTTGTCCCCCCGCCTTATTTGCCGCCGAGCGTTACAAACAGGGTCAGGAGCCCCAGCATGCCGATGATCATGGCGAACGCGTAGTGATAGATGTAACCGGATTGGAGGAAGCGGATCACGCTGGCGAACCAGCCGATGAACCGGGCGCTGCCGTTGACGAGGCCGTCGATCACGACGACGTCACCTTCCTTCCACAGGCCGCGGCCGATCGCCACCGAACCACGGGCGAACACCACTTCGTTGATCTTGTCCATGTAGTACTTGTTGTCCAGCAGCGTGTAGATCGGGCCGAACGCGCGGCGGATCGACGCCGGCAGTTCCGGACGCTTCAGGTACAGGAACCATGCGACGACAACACCGGCGATCGCGAGCCACAGCGGCAGCGTCGTCAGCGAGTGCAGCGCCATCGCGGCCCAGCCATGGAATTCCTTGCCCAGCTCTTCGAGGCCCGGGTGGTTTTCGCCGATGAAGATCACCTTGTCGAATGCCACGCCGTGTTCGAAGAAGCTGCCGTACAGCATCGGGCCGATCGCGATCGCACCGACGATGACCGACGGAATGGCGAGCAACACGAGCGGCAGCCACACGACCCACGGGGTCTCGTGCGGTTCGTGCGCGTGGTCGTCGTGACCATGGCCGTGGCCGTGATCGTCGTGACCGTGCGCGGCCGCCATGCCCATCGGCGATTCAGGATGCTTCGGGTGACGGAAGCGCTCTTCGCCGTGGAACACGAGGAAGTACATGCGGAACGAGTACAGCGCCGTCACGAACACGCTCGCAACCACTGCGAAGTATGCGAAGCCCGAACCCGCGAGATGCGATTCCTTCACGGCCTCGATGATCGAATCCTTCGAGTAGAAGCCCGAGAAGAACGGCGTGCCGATCAGCGCGAGCGAGCCGATCAGCGACGTGATCCACGTGATCGGCATGTACTTGCGCAGGCCGCCCATGTTGCGGATGTCCTGGTCGTGGTGCATGCCGATGATCACCGAGCCCGCGCCGAGGAACAGCAGCGCCTTGAAGAACGCGTGCGTCATCAGGTGGAACAACGCGACCGGGTACGCGGACACGCCGAGCGCGACCGTCATGTAGCCGAGCTGCGACAGCGTCGAATACGCGACCACGCGCTTGATGTCGTTCTGGATGATGCCGAGGAAGCCCATGAACAGCGCCGTGATCGCGCCGATCACCGTGATGAACGACAGCGCGGTATCCGACAGTTCGAACAGCGGCGACATGCGCGACACCATAAAGATGCCGGCCGTCACCATCGTCGCCGCGTGAATCAGCGCGGAGATCGGGGTCGGGCCTTCCATCGAGTCGGGCAGCCACACGTGCAGCGGGAACTGCGCCGACTTGCCCATCGCGCCGATGAACAGGCAGATACAGGCGACGGTCAGCAGGCCCCAGTCGGTGCCCGGGAAGTGCAGGCTTGCGAGCTCGGCACGCTTCGCGAACACTTCGCCGTAGTTCATCGAACCCGCGAACGCGAGCAGCAGGCCGATGCCCAGCAGGAAGCCGAAGTCGCCCACGCGGTTCACGAGGAACGCCTTCATGTTCGCGTAGATCGCGCTCTCACGCGTGAAGTAGAAGCCGATCAGCAGGTACGACACCAGACCCACCGCTTCCCAGCCGAAGAACAGCTGCAGGAAGTTGTTGCTCATCACGAGCATCAGCATCGAGAACGTGAACAGCGAGATGTACGAGAAGAAGCGCTGGTAGCCGTCTTCTTCCGACATGTAGCCGATCGTGTACACGTGCACCATCAGCGAGACGAAGGTCACGACGACCATCATCATCGCAGTCAGCGAATCGACGAGGAAGCCGACTTCGAGTTTCAGCGAGCCGACGTTCATCCATTCATAGACGGTCGCGTTGAAGCTCGCGCCGCCCATCACGTCGAGGAAGACTTTCGCCGACAGGAGGAACGCGATCAATACGCCGAGGATCGTGATCCGGTGTGCGCCCTTGCGCCCGACTGCGTTCCCGAACAGCCCCGCAATCAGCGAGCCGGCCAGCGGAGCGAGCGGAATCGCCAGCAGCAGGTTTTCATTGAGTGTCGTTGACATAACAGCGTTGCCTGAAATTAACCTTTGAGCTGATCGAGATCCTCGACATTGATCGTGTCGAGCTTGCGGAACAGGGTCACCAGAATCGCGAGACCGATCGCGGCTTCCGCTGCGGCGACGGTCAGCACGAAGAACACGAAGATCTGGCCGTGCACGTCGCCGAGGTAGTGCGAAAACGCGACGAAGTTGGTGTTCACCGCCAGCAGCATCAGTTCGATCGCCATCAGGATGATGATGATGTTGCGGCGGTTCAGGAAGATCCCGACGATCGCGATCGCAAAGAGGATCGCGCCGAGCACGAGGTAATGAGCAAGAGTCAGCATGATTTTCTTTTCCTCCGCTTAGCCGTTGGTGCTCGTACCGGCTTCGCTCTGCGCCGTTTCCGGCTGCGGCTTTTCCGCTTCCATCTTCACGAGGCGCACGCGGTCGTCGCGACGCACCTTGACCTGATCCGACACGCGCTGGCGCTTGCTGTCCTTGCCCTTGCGCTCGGTCAGCCCGATCGCGGCGATGATCGCGACCAGCAGCACCAGGCCGGCGATTTCAAACGCGAAGATGTAGTCGGTGTAGATCACCTTGCCGATCAGTCGCGTGTTCGACCAGTCGGCCATCGCGCCCGTCGCCATGGCGTGGACCGTGTGCGTGTCGCCATAGCCGCGCCACAGGATCAGCGCGGTCTCGACCACGATGATCGCGCCGACGACCGTTGCCATCGGCACGAAGCGCTTGAAGTCGCGGCGCAGGTAATCGATGTTGATGTCCAGCATCATCACGACGAACAGGAACAGCACCATCACGGCGCCCACGTACACCAGCACCAGCAGGATCGCGAGGAACTCCGCTTCCAGCAGCATCCAGATCGCGGCGGCGTTGAAGAACGCCAGCACAAGGAAAAGCGCAGACGCCACCGGGTTGCGCGAAGTGATCACCTTCAGCCCTGATACCACCAGGAGCAGCGCGAAGATGTAGAACAGTACGGTCGTGAATTCCATGATTACCGGTTCATCGTTAGGCCATAGTCAGGCGCGGCTTGCGGGACGCTCTCGCGTGCCGCACCCGTCGCGGCGGCTCGGCCCGTTCATGCCGGGCCGGCACTGCAAACACAATCAACGATACGGCGCGTCGGCAGCCTTCGCCGCAGCGATGTCCTTCTCGTAGCGATCGCCCACCGCGAGCAGCATTTCCTTCGTGAAATACAGGTCGCCGCGCTTTTCGCCGTGGTACTCGAGAATCTGCGTCTCGACGATTGAATCGACCGGGCAGCTTTCTTCGCAGAAACCGCAGAAGATGCACTTCGTCAGGTCGATGTCGTAGCGCGTCGTGCGGCGCGTGTTGTCCGCGCGCGTTTCCGATTCGATCGTGATCGCCATGGCGGGGCACACGGCCTCGCAGAGCTTGCACGCGATGCAGCGCTCTTCGCCGTTTTCGTAGCGGCGCAGCGCATGCAGCCCGCGGAAGCGCGGCGAGATCGGGGTCTTCTCTTCCGGAAACTGCACGGTGAACTTGCGCCGGAACGTGTAACGACCGGTCAGCGCGAGCCCCTTCAGCAGCTCCGTCAGGAAGAAGGTCTTAAAGAAGTGTTGGATTGCCGTCATGATTTCGTCCGATCTTTACTTCACCCAGATGTTGAGCGGCGACATCATCCAGAAGCCGACCACGACCACCCAGATCACCGTGACGGGCAGGAACACCTTCCAGCCCAGACGCATGATCTGGTCGTAACGGTAGCGCGGGAACGTCGCGCGCACCCAGATGAACACCGACAGCAGCGCGAATACCTTCAGCACCAGCCAGAAGATGCCCGGAATGAACGACAGGAATTCGAACGGTGCGTCCCAGCCGCCGAGGAACAGCGTCGCAGCCAACGCCGAGATCACGATCATGTTGATGTACTCGGCCAGGAAGAACAGCGCGAACGCCATACCCGAGTAATCGATCATGTGACCCGCGACGATTTCCGACTCCCCTTCCACCACGTCGAACGGGTGACGGTTCGTTTCGGCGATGCCGGACACGAAGTAGACGACGAACGCCGGCAGGAGCGGCAGCCAGTTCCACGACAGGAAGTTCACGCCGTGGCCGGCGAAGAAGCCGTGCTGCTGCGAGCCGACGATTTCCGACAGGTTCAGGCTGCCGGCCGTCATCAGCACGAGCACCAGCGCGAAGCCCATCGAGATTTCGTACGAGACCATCTGCGCCGCGGCACGCATCGCACCGAGGAACGCGTACTTCGAGTTCGACGCCCAGCCGGCGAGAATCACCGCGTACACGCCGATCGACGAGATCGCCATCGCGTACAGCAGGCCCGCGTTCACGTTCGCGAGCACGGCTTCGGCCTGGAACGGGATCACCGCCCACACGGCGAACGCCGGCACGACGGTCATGACCGGCGCAATCAGGTACAGCCAGCGGCTGGCGGCGCTCGGCTGAATGACTTCCTTCAGCAGCAGCTTCAGCACGTCGGCGATCGGCTGCAGCAGGCCGCCGGGGCCGACGCGGTTCGGGCCGAGACGCACGTGCATCCAGCCGATCAGCTTGCGCTCCCACAGAATCAGGTACGCGACGCACAGCAGGATGACGACGGAGACGACGAGGATGCGCACGACTGCCCACACCGTCGGCCACGCGAAGCCGAGAAGCTCGGCCCCGCCCGCGTTGATCGTATCGAACAAGCTCATTTACGCCTTCTCCACCACCAGTTCACCGGACAGGCTGCCGAGCGCTGCGCCGGCAGGCGTTGCCGCCGACACGCGAACGACCGTCTCCGCAAGATTCGCGTCGCGCACGGCCGGCAACTGCACCGCACGCTCGCCCTGGCGCACGCGAACCGCGTCGCCTTCCTTCAAGCCCAGCTTGTCGAACAGCGCGGCCGGCAGGGCCGCGGCGTTCGCCACCTTCGCGGCGGCCGTCAGGTGCAGCGCACCTGCGCGGCGCACGAGTGCGTCGGCATGATAGATCGGCACATCGGCGAGGCGCTCGAAGCCGCCGTTCGCGGCAGTTGCCGCGACGCGAGCCGGTGCGACCGACGCCTGGTTCGACAGACGGTTCGCGACGCCTGCGTCGCCGAGCGCCGCGAGACGCACTTCTTCCGCCGTTTCGTATTCGAAGTTCGGCAGGCCGAGCAGGCTGCCGAGCACGCGCAGCACCTTCCACGCCGGACGCGTGTCGCCGAGCGGACGCACGACGCCGTTGAAGCTCTGCACCGACCCTTCCGCGTTCACGTACGTACCGGCCGTTTCCGTGAACGGCGCGATCGGCAGCAGCACGTCGGCGTAATCGAGGCCGTGCTTGAACGGCGACATCACGACGACCATTTCGGCCTGGTTCAGCGCGGCAAGCGCCTGCGCCGGATCAGCCGTGTCGAATTCCGGTTCGACGTTCAGCAGCACGTAGCCCTTGCGCGGCTGCGCGAACGCTTCACGTGCGTTCAGGCCGCCTTCGCCCGGCAGTGCGCCGACGACGTGCGCGCCGACCGTATTCGCCGCTTCCGTCAGGAAGCCGAACGTGGCGCCGGTGTTGTCGGCGATCCACTGTGCGACGGCGTGCAGCTTCGCGAATTGCGGGTGACGGACAGCTGCGTTGCCGAGCAGCACCGCGCGGCGCTCGCCGTTCGCGAGCGACTGGGCGACCGCTTGCGCAGCCGGCGATGCCGTGACGCCCGCGAGCGTGTCCGGCAGCGCGACGCCACGCAGTTGCGCGACGGCTGCGGCAACGCCGGCCAGCTCGTCGAGCCATGCCGACGGCGCGGCGACGATGCGCTTCGCGGTCGGGATCAGCGAGTCGTCGGCGGTCGCGTGCAGGAAGTGCAGCTTCGCGCCGTTCTTCGCGGCCTGACGCAGGCGTGCGGCAAACAGCGGGTGGTCGCGGCGCAGGAACGAACCGACGACGAACGCGGCATCCACGTTCGACAGGTCGGCGATCGGCATGCCGAGCCACGGTGCGCCCTGGACCGGCGCCGAGAAATCCTGCTGACGCAGACGGAAGTCGACGTTCGGCGTCTTCAGTTCGCTGGCGAGCTGCTTCACGAGGAACAGCTCTTCAGCGGTGCTGTGCGCGCTCGCGAGCATCGCCAGCGCGTTCGCGCCGTGATCCGCGGCGATGCCCTTCAGGCCCTTCGCGACGTATTCGAGCGCGGTCTGCCAGTCGGTTTCGATCCACTGGCCGCCCTGCTTCAGCATCGGCTTCGTCAGGCGCTCTTCGCTGTTCAGGCCTTCGTACGAGAAACGATCCTTGTCCGAGATCCAGCACTCGTTGATCGCTTCGTTCTCGAACGGCAGCACGCGCATCACGCGGTTGTTCTTCACCTGCACGACGAGGTTAGCGCCGACGGAATCGTGCGGGCTCACCGACTTGCGGCGCGACAGTTCCCACGTACGGGCGCTGTAGCGGAACGGCTTGCTGGTCAGCGCGCCGACCGGGCACAG
This sequence comes from Burkholderia sp. Bp8998, assembly GCF_003854235.1. Taxonomy (NCBI): domain Bacteria; kingdom Pseudomonadati; phylum Pseudomonadota; class Betaproteobacteria; order Burkholderiales; family Burkholderiaceae; genus Burkholderia; species Burkholderia sp. Bp8998. The sequence goes on along the minus strand of NZ_QTQF01000010.1, from coordinate 140,423 downwards.
GTCGATCATGTTGCCCGACAGTTCGGAGTCGACCGTCTTGCCGACGAACGTCGTGATTTCCGAGTGCTCGCCACGGCCCAGCATGCCGAGCTCCATCACGCCGGCGATTTCCTGGCCGAAGCGGACGCAACGCGTGCAGTGGATGCAGCGCGACATCTCTTCCATCGAGATCAGCGGGCCCACGTTCTTGTGGAACACCACGCGCTTTTCTTCCGAGTAGCGCGACGACGACTTGCCGTAGCCGACCGCCAGATCCTGCAGCTGGCATTCGCCGCCCTGATCGCAGATCGGGCAGTCGAGCGGGTGGTTGATGAGGAGGAATTCCATCACCGACTGCTGCGCCTTCACGGCCTTGTCGGACTGCGTGCGCACGATCATGCCGGCCGACACGGGCGTCGCGCAGGCAGGCACGGCCTTCGGCATCTTCTCGACTTCGACGAGACACATCCGGCAGTTGGCCGCAACCGACAGTTTCTTGTGATAGCAGAAGTGAGGAATGTACGTATCCGCCTTGTGCGCAGCCTGGATCACCATGCTGCCTTCGGGCACCTCGACCTTCTTGCCGTCTATTTCAAGTTCAACCATGATGGTGAATGGTCCTTAACCTATTTCCGCCCGTTCGCGCCTTCGCCCGACCGTGCGCTCAAATTCCGCAACCGGTGCTTCGCTTCAGGCTGCCGCCGCGTGTGCGTGGCCGCCGACCATGCAGTGCTTGTGCTCGACGTGGTACGCGAATTCGTCCCAGTAATGCTTGAGCATCCCGCGCACCGGCATCGCCGCCGCATCGCCGAGTGCGCAGATCGTGCGGCCCATGATGTTCTCGGCAACCGAGTTCAGCAGGTCCAGATCTTCCTGGCGCCCTTCGCCGTGCTCGATACGATTCACGACGCGATACAGCCAGCCGGTGCCTTCGCGGCACGGCGTGCACTGACCGCACGATTCCTCGTAGTAGAAGTACGACAGGCGCAGCAGCGAACGCACCATGCAACGCGTCTCGTCCATCACGATCACCGCGCCGGAGCCGAGCATCGAGCCCGCCTTCGCGATCGAGTCGTAATCGAGATCGGTCTGCATCATGATGTCGCCCGGGATCACCGGTGCCGACGAACCGCCCGGGATCACTGCCTTGATCTTGCGACCGCCGCGCATCCCGCCGGCGAGTTCCATCAGCGTCGCGAACGGCGTGCCGAGCGGCACTTCATAGTTGCCCGGACGCTCGACGTCGCCCGACACCGAGAAGATCTTCGTGCCGCCGTTGTTCGGCTTGCCGATCTCGAGGTAATTCTGCGGTCCGATGGACAGCAGGAACGGCACCGCGGCGAACGTCTCGGTGTTGTTGATCGTGGTCGGCTTGCCGTACACGCCGAAGCTCGCCGGGAACGGCGGCTTGAAGCGCGGCTGGCCCTTCTTGCCCTCGAGCGACTCGAGCAGCGCCGTTTCCTCGCCGCAGATGTACGCGCCGTAACCGTGGTGCGCGTGCAGCTGGAACGAGAATTCCGAGCCCATGATGTTGTCGCCGAGGAAACCCGCGGCGCGCGCTTCATCGAGCGCGGCCTCGAAGCGTCGATACACTTCGAAGATTTCGCCGTGGATGTAGTTGTAGCCGACGGTGATGCCCATCGCGTACGCGCCGATGGCCATGCCCTCGATCAGCGCATGCGGGTTCCAGCGCAGGATGTCGCGATCCTTGAACGTGCCCGGCTCGCCTTCGTCCGAGTTGCAGACGAGGTACTTCTGCCCCGGGAACTGGCGCGGCATGAAGCTCCATTTCAGGCCGGTCGGGAAGCCCGCACCGCCACGGCCACGCAAGCCCGATGCCTTCACGTCGGCGATCACCTGCTCCGGCGGAATCTTTTCTTCGAGAATGCGGCGCAGCTGCTTGTAGCCGCCGCGCGCAACGTAGTCTTCGAGATGCCAGTTCTCGCCGTTCAGACCAGCGAGGATCAGCGGTTTGATGTGACGGTCGTGGAGGGACGTCATTTCGAGAGCTCCTCAAGCAGCTGGTCGATCTTCTCGCGGCTCATGAAGCTGCACATTCTGTGATTGTTCACCAGCAGCACCGGCGCATCGCCGCACGAGCCCATGCATTCGCCTTCCTTCAGCGTGAACTTGCCGTCGGGCGTGGTCTCGCCGAAGCCGATGCCCAGCTTCTGTTTCAGGTAGTCGGCAGTCGCTTCCGCGCCGCCGTGCGGGCCAAGCTGGCACGGCAGGTTCGTGCAGAGCGTGATCTTGTGCTTGCCGACCGGTTTGAGCTCGTACATCGTGTAGAACGTCGCGACTTCCTGCACGGCGACGGCCGGCATGCCGAGATAGTCCGCGACGAACTGCATCAGTTCGGGCGACAGCCAGCCGTGCTCTTCCTGAGCGACGGCCAACGCCGACATCACGGCGGACTGTTTCTGATCGGCGGGATACTTCGTCAACGCTCGATCGATTTCCTTCAGGCCTTCAGCTGAGATCATTTTCAGACACGACTCTTTCAATTCCTACCGAACGAACAACCTGCCGCACTGCTGTGCATGGACGGCAGACCTGGCGCTCACTGTTGACAGCTTGCGAAGCCGCGCCGGTTCAGCGCATACCGCATGTGACTTCGCGTGTGACTGACTGCTCGCCGCCCGCTCGCGCGGGCGGCGCAACCATTAGCGATCGATTTCGCCGAACACGATGTCCTGCGTACCGATAATCGTGACGGCGTCGGCAATCATGTGACCGCGCGCCATTTCGTCGAGCGACGCGAGGTGCGCGAAGCCCGGTGCGCGGATCTTGAGGCGATACGGCTTGTTGGCACCATCCGACACGAGGTAGATGCCGAATTCGCCCTTCGGATGCTCGACTGCCGCGTACGCTTCGCCTTCCGGCACGTGAAAACCTTCGGTGAAGAGCTTGAAGTGGTGAATCAAGTCTTCCATGTTGGTCTTCATGCCGACGCGCGACGGCGGCGCAACCTTGTGATTGTCGGTCATCACCGGGCCCGGATTCTTGCGGAGCCACTCAATACACTGTTTCGCGATACGGACCGACTGGCGCATTTCCTCGACGCGCACCAGATAGCGGTCGTAGCAATCGCCGTTCACGCCGACCGGCACGTCGAAATCCATGCGGTCGTACACTTCGTACGGCTGCTTCTTGCGCAGGTCCCACGCGATGCCCGAGCCGCGCAGCATCGGGCCCGTCAGGCCCATCTGCAGCGCACGTTCCGGGCTGACGACACCGATCCCGACCAGACGCTGTTTCCAGATCCGGTTGTCGGTCAGCAGCGTTTCATATTCGTCGACGCACTTCGGGAAGCGCGTGAAGAAGTCGTCGATGAAGTCGAGCACCGAGCCGCTGCGCGCTTCGTTCATCTTCGCGAGCGCCTTCTCGTTACGAATCTTCGACGCCTTGTATTGCGGCATTGCGTCAGGCAAGTCGCGATAGACGCCGCCCGGACGATAGTACGCCGCGTGCATCCGGGCACCGGACACCGCTTCGTACACGTCCATCAGGTCTTCGCGCTCGCGGAACGCGTACAGGAACACGGCCATCGCGCCGACGTCGAGCGCGTGCGCGCCGATCCACATCAGGTGGTTCAGTACGCGCGTGATCTCGTCGAACAGCACGCGGATGTACTGCGCGCGCTCCGGCACGTCGATGCCGAGCAGACGCTCGATCGCGAGTACGTAGCCGTGCTCGTTGACCATCATCGACACGTAGTCGAGACGGTCCATGTACGGCACGGACTGGATGAAGGTCTTGCTTTCCGCGAGCTTTTCAGTCGCGCGGTGCAGCAGGCCGATGTGCGGATCGGCGCGCTGGATGACTTCGCCGTCGAGCTCGAGCACCAGGCGCAGCACGCCGTGCGCTGCCGGGTGCTGCGGGCCGAAGTTGAGGGTGTAGTTCTTGATTTCTGCCATGACGCCCCCTTAATGTTTCAGACCGCCATAGCGATCCTCGCGGATCACGCGCGGCGTGATTTCGCGCGGCTCGATCGTCACCGGCTGGTAGACGACCCGCTTCTCTTCCGGGTCGTAACGCATTTCGACATAGCCCGACACCGGGAAGTCCTTGCGGAACGGGTGGCCGATGAAGCCGTAGTCGGTGAGGATGCGGCGCAGGTCGGGGTGACCCTCGAACACGAGGCCGTACAGGTCAAATGCTTCGCGCTCGTACCAGTTTGCGGAGGTCCAGATGTCGACGAGCGATGCCACGATCGGCAGATCGTCGTCCGGCGCGAACACGCGCAGACGCAGGCGCCAGTTGTTCGTGACCGACAGCAATTGCGACACGGCCGCAAAACGCGGGCCGTCGTAGGCGCCGTCGCCGTAGGTCTGGTAGTCGACGCCGCACAGGTCGATCAGCTGCTCGAAACGGAGCTTCGGATCGTCGCGCAGCGTCTTTGCGACTTCGAGGTAATCGCTCGCCTTCACGACGAGCGTCAGTTCACCGATCGCTTCGGTGAGGCTCACCACGCGCGCGCCGAGCGCGGCTTCGAGGTTTGCCTTGAGGGTCTCGATTTTGCTTGCCATATTGAGGGGACGCTCGGGACTTTATTGACGGGCGATGGTGTTGGTGCGGCGGATCTTCGCCTGAAGCTGGATCACGCCGTAGACCAGCGCCTCCGCCGTGGGCGGACAGCCCGGCACGTAGACGTCGACCGGCACGATCCGGTCGCAACCGCGGACCACCGAGTACGAGTAGTGGTAGTAGCCGCCGCCGTTCGCGCACGACCCCATCGAGATCACCCAGCGCGGCTCGGCCATCTGGTCGTACACGCGGCGCAGCGCGGGCGCCATCTTGTTGCACAGCGTGCCGGCGACGATCATCACGTCCGACTGACGCGGGCTCGGACGGAACACGACCCCGAACCGGTCCAGGTCATAACGGGCCGCGCCCGCATGCATCATCTCGACGGCGCAACACGCGAGCCCGAACGTCATCGGCCACAGCGAGCCGGTACGCGTCCAGTTGATCAGCTTGTCAGCCGTCGTGGTGACAAACCCTTCCTTCAAGACCCCTTCGATACTCATTTGCTTTCCACTCCAGACGAGCGGCCCAGCGTGGCCGCCCATGCAAACCGGCGATTAACCCATCACTCCCAGTCGAGGCCGCCTTTCTTCCAGATATAGGCAAAGCCCAGCAGGAATTCGAGCAGAAAAATCATCATTGCGATGAAACCCGGCCAGCCGATATCCCGGAGCGCGACGCCCCACGGAAACAGGAATGCGGTTTCGAGATCGAAGATGATGAACAGGATGGCGACGAGGTAGTACCGGACGTCGAATTTCATCCGGGCGTCTTCAAAGGCTTCGAAGCCGCACTCGTACGGTGCGTTCTTCTCGACGTCCGGCTTGTTGGGACCAAGGAGCTTGCCGATGCTGACCAGCGCTATACCTAAACCAGTGCCCACGAGGAGGAACAACAAGACGGGGTAATAGGCTGCGAGGTTCAAGGCAATCCTCTATCGGTTGGTTCTGAGCGTCCGGAGAATACCACTTCCGGCGGAAGGAATCATTTCGGAGTGCATGCGATCACAAGACAATCGCAAGGCACACCCCACAAATGAAAAATGCCAGCCACTAGAAGCGGCTGGCATTGAGTAACTTTGGTGCCGACGGCGAGACTCGAACTCGCACAGCTTTCGCCACTACCCCCTCAAGATAGCGTGTCTACCAATTTCACCACGTCGGCACTGCATGCAACTCGGGTTGTACTACTTGTTTCCCGCGAATCGCTTCAAGATTTAAATTCTAACCCGAGTTCCAGATTTGTTCAACGCACAAACGCAAAAATTTGAACTTTTTATTTCGGGACGTCCTGGCCCGGCGCGCTCGCAGCCGAACCCGCCGCAGCGGACGCCGCGACGGCCGGCGCCGACGCGGCAGGCGCCGATGCCGGTGCGGTCGGTGCCGCGCCGAGCACGCCTGCCGATGGCGTCGACTTGTACGAACCGAGGTACGTCAGCGCGAGCGTCGCGACGAAGAAGATCGTCGCGAGAATGCCCGTCGTGCGCGACAGGAAGTTCGCGGAGCCCGTCGCTCCGAACAGGCTGCCCGAGGCGCCGCTGCCGAATGCGGCGCCCATGTCGGCACCCTTGCCGTGCTGCAGCAGCACGAGCCCGATCACACCAAGTGCGGACAGCACCTGCACGACAATAATCAACGTCTTGAATAACAGCATCACACCCACCCGATTGGATCAGGCGACCGGACCGACCGGCCGCCATCATGGTTCAATTCGATCCCGGACCGCTCAACGTGCAGCCCGGCAGATCGCCAGGAAATCTTCCGCCTTCAGCGACGCGCCGCCGATCAGGCCGCCGTCGATGTCCGCCTGCGCGAACAGCTCTTCCGCGTTGTCCGGCTTCACGCTGCCGCCGTACAGCACCGATACGTCCGCCGCACCCTTCGCCGCGAGACGCGCACGCAGGAATGCGTGCACGTCCTGCGCCTGCGCCGACGTTGCGCTCTTGCCCGTGCCGATCGCCCAGACCGGCTCGTACGCGACGACGATGCGTGCCGCTTCTTCAGCCGTCAGCACGGCGAGCACGGCGTCGAGCTGCGCACCGACAACCTGCTCGGTCGCGCCCGCTTCGCGCTCGTCGAGCGTTTCACCGACGCACACGACCGGCGTGAGGCCTGCCGCGAGCGCGCGCTGCGTCTTCGCTGCGACGGTTTCGTTGCGCTCGCCGTGATACGCGCGACGCTCCGAGTGACCGACGATCGCATACTGCGCGCCGAACTCCGCCACCATCGCGGCCGCCACTTCACCGGTGAACGCGCCCTGCTCGTGCGCGGACACGTCCTGCGCGCCGAACGCGACACGGCCGCCGGCGAGTTGCGCCTGAACCTGCGCGAGATACGGGAACGGCACGCACACGCCAATCGACGTCCCAACCGCCACCGCACCCGCGCCCTGCACCACTTCGCTCAGCAATGCCTGGTTGCCGGCCAGCCGGCCGTGCATCTTCCAGTTGCCGATCACTCGCTTTGTTCGTTGTTTCGACATCGTGTCTGTCTCGTCACTATCTTGTCATTAACGCACCGGAAACCGGCCGTCAGGTTGGATCTGGCGAAGCAAACCCACGATTTTACTGCGCGCGGCTTGAACCGGTCAAACCGCACATGTCAAGTCCGGCCGCACGGACCGTCAGGCGGTCGTACCCCAATCGAGGACGATCTTGCCGATGTGTTCGCCGCTTTCCATCAACGCATGCGCCTGCGCGGCCTCGCCGGCCGGCAGCACGCGATAGATCACGGGCTTGATGCGGCCGTCCGCGAGCAGTGGCCAGACGCGCGCCTTCAGCTGTGCGGCAATGCGCGCCTTGAACTCGACCGGACGCGGACGCAGCGTCGAGCCCGTCACCGTCAGCCGGCGGCGCAGGATCTCGCTCAGGTTGACCTCCGCCTTCGCGCCGCCGAGCAGCGCGATCAGCACGAGGCGGCCGCCGTCCGCGAGCGCAGACAGTTCGCGCGGCACGTACGAGCCCGCGACCATGTCGAGGATCACGTCGACGCCGCGATCGTGCGTCAGCGACTTGACGACCTCGACGAAGTCCTCGGTCTTGTAGTTGATCGCACGCTCGGCGCCGAGCGCCTCGCATGCGCGGCATTTGTCGGCGTTCCCGGCCGTCGCGAACACGCGAAAGCCGAGCGCGTGCGCGATCTGGATCGCCGTCACGCCGATTCCGCTCGAGCCGCCCTGCACAAGCAGCGTTTCCTGCTCGCCGCCCTCGCCCGCACCGAGCAGCGCTCGGTCGAACACGTTGCTCCACACCGTGAAGAACGTTTCAGGCAGCGATGCGGCCTCGATGTCGGTCAGCCCGTCGGGCACCGGCAGGCATTGCGGCAGCGGCGCGACCGCGTACTCGGCGTAGCCACCGCCCGCGAGCAGCGCGCAGACGCGATCGCCCAGCTTCAGGCCGAACGGATTCAGCGCCGCATCCGACAGGTCGCCGCCGACGATCTCGCCCGCGACCTCGAGGCCCGGCAGATCCGACGCCCCCGGCGGCGGCGCATACGCGCCCTTGCGCTGGAATACGTCGGGCCGGTTCACGCCGGAAGCCGCCACCTTGATCAGCACTTCGCCGCGCTTCGGTTCGGGGCGCGAACGCTCGGCGAGCTTCAGCACGTCGGGGGCGCCGAATTCGGTGATTTCGATGGCTTTCATGGTGGTCGCTCCAGGATCGGAATCGGGTAGCGCACCCGTGCGCGGCACGGGCGCCTCGCCGGCGCTGCTGCGCCGCACAACGATGCTACAGAAAAAACGGCCGGCGCGCTTTCGCACTGCCGGCCGTTCTCACGCCTGTCCGCTTACTGCTGCGGCGGCGTATCCGACTGCGATGCTGCCGCTGCTTCGTTCAGCAGCGCCTTCGCCGACAGACGCACACGACCCTTTTCGTCCGTCTGGATCACCTTGACCTTCACCTGCTGGCCTTCCTTCAGGTAGTCGTTGATGTCCTTCACGCGCTCGTTGACGATTTCCGAGATGTGCAGCAGGCCGTCCTTGCCCGGCAGCAGGTTCACGATCGCGCCGAAATCGAGCAGCTTGAGCACCGTGCCTTCATACACCTGACCAACTTCGATCTCGGCCGTGATTTGCTCGATGCGCTTCTTCGCTTCGGCCATGCCTTCGCTGTTCGTGCTCGCGATCGTCACGACGCCGTCGTCCGAGATATCGATGGTCGTGCCGGTTTCTTCCGTCAGCGCGCGGATCACCGAACCACCCTTGCCGATCACGTCGCGGATCTTTTCCGGGTTGATCTTGATCGTGATCATGCGCGGCGCGAATTCCGACAGTTGCGTGTTCGCACCCGAAACCGCCGACGTCATCTTGCCGAGGATGTGCATGCGGCCTTCCTTCGCCTGCGCGAGCGCGACCTGCATGATTTCCTTCGTGATGCCCTGGATCTTGATGTCCATCTGCAGTGCCGTCACGCCTTGCTCCGTGCCGGCCACCTTGAAGTCCATGTCGCCGAGGTGATCTTCGTCGCCGAGGATGTCGGTCAGCACCGCGAACTTGTTGCCTTCGAGGATCAGGCCCATCGCGATACCCGCGACGTGCGCCTTCATCGGCACGCCGGCGTCCATCAGCGCGAGGCAGCCGCCGCACACCGATGCCATCGACGACGAACCGTTCGATTCGGTGATTTCCGACACGACGCGGATCGAGTAGCCGAATTCGTCGGCGCTCGGCAGGCACTTGACCAGTGCACGCTTCGCGAGGCGGCCGTGGCCGATTTCGCGGCGCTTCGGCGAGCCGACGCGGCCCGTTTCGCCGGTCGCGAACGGGGGCATGTTGTAGTGGAGCATGAAGCGCTCGCGGTACTCGCCTTCGAGCGCGTCGATGATCTGCTCGTCACCCTTCGTGCCGAGCGTCGCGACGACGAGCGCCTGCGTTTCGCCACGCGTGAACAGCGCCGAGCCGTGGGTACGCGGCAGCACGCCGGTGCGGATCTCGATCGGGCGCACGGTGCGCGTGTCGCGGCCGTCGATGCGCGGCTCGCCGTTCAGGATCTGCGAACGGACGATCTTGGCTTCGATGTCGAACAGCACGTTGCCGACCGTTGCCTTGTCGGCTGCGACCGTACCGGCCGCCAGCGCATCTTCCTCGAGCTTCGCCGAGGTTGCTGCGTAGACTTCCTTCAGCTTCGTCGAGCGCGCCTGCTTGTCGCGGAGCTGGTAAGCAGCGAGCAGGTCGTTCTGTGCCAGCTCGGTCACGCGTGCGATCAGCGCTTCGTTCTTCGGTGCCGGCTGCCAGTCCCACTCGGGCTTGCCGCCTTCGCGCACCAGTTCGTGGATCGCGTCGATCGCGACCTGCATTTGCTCGTGGCCGAACACCACGGCGCCCAGCATCACGTCTTCCGACAGCTGGTCGGCTTCCGATTCGACCATCAGCACGGCGCGCTCCGTACCGGCGACGACGAGGTCGAGGCTCGACGCCTTGATCTGGTCACGCGTCGGGTTCAGCACGTACGCGTTGTCGATGTAGGCCACACGTGCGGCACCGACCGGACCGTTGAACGGCAGGCCCGACACGGCGAGCGCGGCCGATGCGCCGATCAGCGCGGGGATGTCCGCCGGGATTTCCGGGTTCACGGACAGCACGTGGATCACGACCTGCACTTCGTTGTAGAAGCCTTCCGGGAACAGCGGGCGCAGCGGACGGTCGATCAGGCGCGACGTCAGCGTCTCGTGTTCCGACGGACGCCCTTCGCGACGGAAGAAGCCGCCCGGGATCTTGCCGGCCGAGTAGGTCTTTTCGAGATAGTCGACGGTCAGCGGGAAGAAATCCTGACCCGGCTTCGCCGACTTCGCGCCAACGACGGTTGCCAGCACGACGGTATCTTCCACGTCGACGATCACGGCACCGCTCGCCTGGCGGGCAACTTCACCGGTTTCGAGGCGCACCTTGTGCTGACCCCACTGGAATTCCTTCACGACCTTGTTGAACATGGACATGGTTGCTCCTTTGAATTCATTCATTTCATTCGCCGCCCGGGCCATCCCGCGCGGCGGCGTCCCGACCGAATCACCCGGAGCAAGGTGTGTTTTTTATGCCATTCCAGCGCGGCGCGCGTCGAGCGGCGCGCTGGAATGACACAAATCCCGACCCCGGTATCAGCCGTTCCGGCAGCCCGGCACCCACGTGCCGGACAACCTGCGGTGCGCGTGACGCTACGCACCGCGCAAAAACAAAATGCCTGCATCAGCGGACTGACACAGGCATCTTGCTGGCGGCAATCGCCTCGATTACTTACGCAGACCCAGCTTCTCGATCAGCGCGCGGTAACGGTCGGCATCCTTGCCCTTGAGGTAGTCGAGCAGTTTGCGGCGGCGGCTCACCATGCGCAGCAGGCCGCGGCGGCTGTGGTGATCCTTCGCGTGGGTCTTGAAGTGACCCGTCAGTTCGACGATACGTGCGGTCAGCAGTGCGACCTGAACTTCGGGCGAACCCGTGTCGTTGGTACCGCGGGCGAACTGAGCAACGACTTCCGACTTCTTGATATCTGCAACAGACATGTGATTTCCTTTCTTTCCTACTTGCTAACTGAACAGGCGGACACGGAAGAATGGCCGTGCCGTGACTTACAACCGGCGGGCATTGTAGCACAACTGGACGCCGTTCCTACCGCCTCCTGTCACGGGCGCGTCATCGAGCAGGTCGACGGCATCTGCGTGCGCTGCGCCGGCACCGCGAGGACGGTCCGAAAACCGTAGCCCGAGCCCTCGTTGTCGAAGCGCACGCCCGGCGTGCCGGCCTTGTCCATCTCCATCACATAAAGGGGCTGGATCAGCTGATGATCCTGCGCACGCATCGTCGACGCGTGGAAGCCGTCGTCGATCGACAGCCCCTCCAGCGCGCGCGCCACCGCGACGGGGTCGGCCGAGCCGGCCCGATTCATCGCCGCCGCGAGCATCTCGGTCATCAGGCTGATGCGTCGCACCGGGTAGTCGTCCCGGGCAGCGGGGAAACGGGTCCGGAACGCACGATAGAATGCGTCCGATTTCGCGCCGCCCGCGTTCGGATGCCAGTCCGCGACGGCCACCACCCGCCCGACGCCCGCGTCGCCGAGCGCGGCCGGCGCGCCGAGACTGTTGCCGTAGAACGTATAGAACTTCGCGTTCAGCCCCTGCTCGCGCGCCGCCTTGACGAGGAGCGTCAGGTCGTTGCCCCAGTTGCCGCTCACGACGGCGTCCGCGCCACTCGCCCGGATCTTCGCGATATAGGGCGAGAAATCCTTGATGCGGCCGATCGGGTGGAATTCGTCGCCGGCGATCGTCACGTCGGGGCGCCGTTCGGCCAGCGCCTGCCGCGCCAGCGCGCTGACGTCGCGACCGAAGCTGTAGTCCTGGTTCAGCAGATAGACCTTGCGCAGCGCGCGGTCGCGCGCCATCACGTCCGCCAGCGCGGCCATCCGCATACCGGCGTGCGCGTCGAAGCGGAAATGCCAGAAGCTGCAGCGTGCGCCTGTCAGCGCCGGATCGTCAGCCGAATAGTTGAGGAACAGCATCCGGCCGTCCGGATTGCGTGCGTTCAGCTTGTCGAGCGCCGCGACGAGCGCGGCCGCGACCGCCGAGCTGTTGCCCTGCGCGACGAAACCGATGTGCCGGTCCGCCGCCGCGCGCAACTGCACGAGAGCCTCCTCCGGGCTACCCTTGCTGTCGAGCACGACGAGTTCGAGCGGATGCGCGCCGTCGCGCAGCTTCACGCCGCCCGCCGCGTTGACCTGTTCGACGCCGAAGCGCAGGTTGCGCTCGACCGCCGCGCCCGCGTTCGCGAACGGACCCGACATCCCTTCGATCAGCGCGATCCGCACCGGCTCGCCTGCCGCGAACGCGGACGACGCCAGCATCCACCCCGCGCTCAATGCGAGCGCGCACCGTTTCCACAGCTGCATCGGCTCCCTGCCCTTCAATCTGTCCGAGAAGCGCGGATCATAGGCCGCAGGCGGCGCCGGCCGCAAGCGCCGCGCGAACGACCCCTCGACGGCACATTGCCGGTGATCCGCACCGATTTTTGCGGACGCGATGCGCCGGCGCATGCCGTCCGTGATACAACTGAATCGTTGGAGCATTCTGGAGAATCCCATGCGCATTCGCATTCCCGTGCGCCTGCCGGTGCTGGTCGCCTGCGCGGCGGCGCTGCTCGCCGGCTGCGCACAACCGTGGCAGCAATACCAGGCCGGCCAGGACGAGTCGGCGATCGTCGCACGCATGGGCCCGCCGCGCGAGATCTACGACCTGCCCGGTGGCGGCAAGCGCCTGATGTGGCCGACCCAGCCGATGGGTGAAATCACCATCGCGGCCGACGTCGACGCGGCCCACCGGATCGTCAACGTGCGCCAGGTGCTGCAGCCGAGCGAGTTCTATCGCGCGGACATCGGCAAGTGGACCAAGACCGACGTGCTCGTCAACTTCGGTCGTCCGGTCGAGACCTCCTACTTCCCGCTGATGAAGCGCGAGGTGTGGACCTACCGGTATCTCGAGGACAACGTCTGGTACATGATGTACAGCTTCTATTTCGATCCGCAGGGCATCCTGCGCACGACGCAGAAAACGCCCGACCCGCTGCACGATCCCGACCGCCGCAACCTGTTCTGACCGGATCAATTACACATTTCCGCGCAATTTTCACAATGGCCATTCTCGAATCATTGCGTGAATGGCCATTTCATTTTTTCCGTTATATTCGACTAATTTCCGATTCGACGCGGCAATACTTTCCGATCGTTACCGCCCGGAACGTCGTTGCGCGGAGCCCTTGCCGTGCGGTGGCCGGCGAGAACCAGTATTCGCAATACATGTCATGCGTTGTATTGGTGCATTTGATGCACTTCATCAGATCCACTTGAAACAATTTGTATCAATGGCACCGGACATTAGGGCATACCCCTAATATCAGTCAAAATTGAACCTTTCAATTTAGAAAGAATCATATCGCTCCACTTCATCCGTCATTTGTTTGCCTTTATCAAAAAGGAGTCCTCATGAATCGCCCCAAGAGCATGCTGGTCGCCAACATCGCCTGGGCCCGCGAAACGCGCGAACGCACGCCCGGCTTTTTCGACGCGCTCGCACGCGGCCAGAATCCGCGCGTGCTGTGGATCGGCTGCGCCGACAGCAGGGTGCCGGCCGAAACCATCACGCACAGCGTGCCCGGCGAACTGTTCGTCCATCGCAACATCGCGAACCTGTTCCATCCCGATGACGACAACTCCGCGAGCGTGCTCGAGTACGCGGTGCGCGTACTCGAAGTCGATCACGTGATCGTATGCGGTCATTACGGGTGCGGCGGCGTGCGCGCATCGCTGCTGCCGCCGCCGGCCGACCTGCCGCACGTCGCGCGTCGCATCGCGCCGCTCTGCACGCTCGCGCGGCGCCATCGCGACGCGCTCGACGGACTCGACGACGCGGCCGCCGCCGATCGCCTGGCCGAGCTGAACGTGCTCGAACAGGTGCGGCTGCTGCGCGCGTCGCCGATCGTGCACGGGCGGCAGCGGCCGCCGCTCGTGCACGGCTGGATCTTTTCGCTCGCCGATGGCCGGCTGAAGGAGCTCGACTCCGGCTATACGGCACCGCCCGCCGAAGCCGAACCGGAGCATGCCGCGACGGCAGCTGCACTCGGCTAACCCGCACCTCCCCCTACGCCAATGAAGTCGCCCCGATCATGAAATTGAACCCGCATCTGTCCACCCTGCCGCGCGATATCGTCGCCGGCATCGTCGTTTTCCTCGTCGCCCTGCCGCTCTGTCTCGGCATCGCCAATGCGTCCGGCGTCGAGCCGTTCGCCGGACTCGTGTCCGGCATCGTCGGCGGCATCATCGTCGCGCTACTGAGCGGCTCGTCGCTGTCGGTCAGCGGGCCGGCGGCCGGCCTCGTCGTGATCGTCGTCGAAGGGATCGCGCAACTCGGCAGCTTTTCCGCGTTCCTGCTCGCGGTGCTGCTGTCGGGCGTGCTGCAGTTCGGCTTCGGCATGCTGCGCGCCGGCCGCTTCGCCGCCTACGTGCCATCGCCCGTCATCAAGGGCATGCTCGCCGCGATCGGCCTGTTGCTGATCGTGAAGCAGATTCCGTTCGCATTCGGCATCGGCGGGCCGGCCGCGCAATCGTTTGCGTCATGGCCGGGCCTGCCGACCGCCTGGGCTGCGACGGCCATCGCGCTCGCCTCGCTCGTGCTGCTGGTCGCCTGGGACACGCCGGCATTCAAGCGCCTCGCCTGGGTGCGCTCGGTGCCCGCGCCGCTCGCGGTCGTCGTGTTCGGCATCGGCGCAACACTGGTGCTCGGCGTCATTGCGCCGTCAGTCGCGCCGGGCGCCGCACATCGTGTCGCGCTGCCGGAGCTCGAATCGTTCGCGGCACTCGTGGCATCGCTGAAGCACGCCGAGTTCGGCCCGAACTTCACGCAGCTGGCGAATCCCGACGTGTGGCGCGTCGCGATCACGCTCGCAGTCGTTGCGAGCCTCGAAACGCTGCTGAGCCTGGAAGCAGTCGAACAGATCGATCCGAAACGCCGGCCGACCCAGCCGGACCGGGAACTGAAGGCGCAAGGCGTCGGCAATCTCGTCGCGGGGGCGGTCGGCGGGCTGCCGATCACCTCGGTGATCGTGCGCAGTTCGGTCAACGTGAACGCTGGTGCGCAAAGCCGGATGTCGGCGATCGTGCACGGGATCCTGCTGCTTGCCAGTGTGTTCGCGCTCACGGGGCTGATCAACCTGATCCCGCTCGCGAGCCTCGCGGCGATCCTGATCCACACCGGCTTGAAGCTCGCGAAACCGGCGCTGTTCCGCTCGGTGCTGAAGCAGGGCCCGGCCGCGTTCGTGCCGTTCGCCGCGACGATCGCGGGCGTACTGGCGGTCGACCTGCTGTTCGGCATCGCGCTCGGCCTCGCCTGCAGCGTGCTGGCGGTCGCGGTGGCGAACCTGAAGAGCCCCGTCACGCTCGCGCAGCACGACGATCACTTCCTGCTGTCGTTCCGCAAGGACGTGTCGTTCCTCGGCAAGGTGCAGGTCAAGCATCACCTGCGGCACATTCCGGATCGTGCGGCCGTGATCATCGACGCGACGCGCGCCGACTACATCGATCACGATGTGCTCGAACTGCTCGACGCATTCGTCGCCGAAGCACCTCGGCGCGGGATCACGGTCGAATTCCGCCGCCGCAGCCCGGCGCCCCGCCCGGCCGCGCGCCGCTGGCTGTTCCGCGCGCCGGCCGCCGAATGAGCGGCGCATGAAAAACGCCCCGGGCGGCACACGGCCGCACGGGGCGTTTCGGACGCTCGACGCGCAGCGCTTACGCGCGCTGCGGGTTGACCTTGTCGTCCTTCGAGTGCAGCTTGTTCAGCGCGGCGATGTACGCCTTCGCGGACGCCGCGACGATGTCCGGATCGGTGCCGACGCCGTTGACGATCCGCCCGCTCTTCGACAGCCGGACCGTCACTTCGCCCTGCGCCTGCGTGCCGGTCGTGATCGCGTTCACCGAGTACAGCAGCAGTTCGGAACCGCTGCCGACTTCGCTCTCGATCGCGTTCAGCGTCGCATCGACGGGGCCGTTGCCGCGCGCCTCGCCGGTCACTTCCTTGCCCTCGACCGCGAACACGACCTTGGCTTGCGGTTGCTCGCCGGTTTCGGAGTGCTGCGACAGCGACACGAACTTGAAGTGCTCCTGCTCGTGCGCGAACGCTGACTCTTCGGAGACGATCGCGATGATGTCTTCGTCGAAGATCTCGGCCTTGCGATCGGCGAGGTCCTTGAAGCGCATGAACGCGGCATTCAGTTCGGCTTCGCTGTCGAGCGACACGCCGAGCTCCTGCAGACGCTGCTTGAACGCGTTGCGGCCCGACAGCTTGCCGAGCACGATCTTGTTCGCGGTCCAGCCCACGTCTTCCGCACGCATGATCTCGTAGGTGTCGCGCGCCTTGAGCACGCCGTCCTGGTGGATGCCCGACGCGTGCGCGAATGCGTTCGCGCCGACCACCGCCTTGTTCGGCTGCACGACGAAACCGGTGATCTGCGACACGAGCTTCGATGTCGGCACGATCTGCGTCGTGTCGATGCCGACGTCGAGGCCGAAGTAGTCCTTGCGGGTCTTCACGGCCATCACGATTTCCTCGAGCGACGTGTTGCCCGCGCGCTCGCCGAGACCGTTGATCGTGCACTCGACCTGCCGTGCACCGCCGATCTTCACGCCGGCGAGCGAGTTCGCCACCGCCATCCCGAGGTCGTTGTGGCAATGCACGGAGAAGATCGCCTTGTCCGAGTTCGGAATGCGTTCGCGCAGCGTCTTCACGAGGTTGCCGTAGAGTTCCGGCACGCCGTAGCCGACCGTATCGGCGATGTTGATCGTCGTCGCCCCTTCGGCGATCACGGCTTCCAGCACGCGGCACAGGAAGTCGAGGTCCGAACGGCTGCCGTCCTCCGGCGAGAATTCGACGTTGTCGGTGAACTTGCGCGCGAAGCGCACCGCGAGGCGCGCCTGCTCGAACACCTGGTCTGGCGTCATCCGCAGCTTCTTCTCCATGTGCAGCGGCGACGTCGCGATGAACGTGTGGATCCGCGCGCTGTTGGCCGGCTTCAGCGCGTCTGCCGCACGCTGGATGTCCTTGTCGTTGGCGCGCGCCAGCGAGCAGATCGTGCTGTCCTTCACCAGACCGGCGATCGTGTGAATCGCGTCGAAGTCGCCGTTCGAGCTGGCCGCGAAGCCGGCCTCGATCACGTCGACCTTCATCCGCTCGAGATGCTTCGCGATGCGGATTTTCTCTTCCTTCGTCATCGACGCGCCGGGCGATTGTTCACCGTCACGCAACGTCGTATCGAAAATGATCAGCTTGTCTGTCATGGGGGACTCCAGGGCTCTTTATACGGAAATCAAACGTAATGAGATCGCGCCACCGCTGGCGACGCTCAACAACAGACGAGGCTTGACGGAGGGCGAGAACGGTCAGCGCGGCAGGCGCGCCAACGCTAGCGCGCGTAGCGGCGCACCGGCTAGAAGGAGGGAGAGGCGGGAAAATGCAGTCATGCCGAAGACTATAGCGGCATTCCGCCGGGCGCGCAATCGGACGGCACCCGCGATGCCGGGCCGCGCCGGGCGAAACAGGGGCAAATGAAAACGGCGGCCTGGAATCACATCCGAGGCCGCCGTTTCCGGGCAGGTTGCGCGTCAGTGATCGCGCTGCGACGAGCGCGCGGGGTTCGCCCGCCCGCGCACGGCCATATAGGCCCAGAACGCGTAGCCGGACAGCCCGTACAGCACGAACAGGCAGAACAGCATCAGCGGCGGATCGGAAGACACGAGCACGAATGCCACGACGACCAGCAGGATCGCCGCGAACGGCACGCGGTGCCGCACGTCGAGCGCCTTGCCGCTATAGAACGGCGCGTTCGACACCATCGTCACGCCCGCATAGATCGTCAGCGCGAACGCAACCCACGGCAGCCAGCCGAGCTTCATCGGCACGCGATTGTCGGTCGCGAGCCAGACGAAGCCGGCGATCAGCGCGGCGGCGGCCGGGCTCGGCAGCCCCTGGAAGAAGCGCTTGTCGACGCTGCCGATGTTCGTGTTGAAGCGCGCGAGGCGCAGCGCCGCCCCCGAGCAATAGACGAACGCGGCGAGCCAGCCCCAGCGGCCGAGATCCTTCAGCACCCACTCGTACATGACGAGCGCGGGCGCGACACCGAACGACACCATGTCCGACAGGCTGTCGAACTGTTCGCCGAACGCGCTTTGCGTATGCGTCATCCGCGCGACGCGCCCGTCCATCCCGTCGAGCACCATCGCGACGAAGATCGCGATCGCGGCGATCTCGAAGCGCACGTTCATCGCCTGCACGACCGCGAAGAAGCCGCAGAACAGCGCGGCGGTCGTGAATGCGTTCGGCAGCAGGTAGATGCCGCGCGTCTTCAGGAACCGCTGGCGCGCGGCGCGGCGGCTTTCGATGGGCGTCGGATCCGGCGCCATTACCTTGTTGCGGCGGAACGGGCGTGGCGTCTGGCCGGAGCCGTTGCGCGGCCGACGCGGTTTGAATGCGGCCATCGTGCGTCCCGCCGCTTACTGCTCGAGCTCGGCGAGGATCGTCGACGACGCGTAGACCTTCTCGCCGATCGATACCTTCGCACGGCTGCCGAGCGGCAGGTACACGTCGACGCGCGAACCGAAGCGGATGAAACCGTAGCGCTGGCCGCGCGACAGCGGCTCACCGGCGCGCACATAGCAGAGGATCCGGCGGGCGACGAGGCCGGCGATCTGCACGGCCGTGACGGTCTTGCCGCTCGCCGTCTGGATCACGACCGCATTGCGCTCGTTCTCGGTCGATGCCTTGTCGATCGCCGCGTTCAGGAACGCGCCCGGGAAATACTCGACCTTGGAGATCGCGCCGTCGACCGGCGAACGCTGCGAATGGACGTTGAAGACATTCATGAACACGCTGATCTTCAGCGCTTCGCGGTTCGCGTACGGATCCTGCGTGGTCTCGACCGCGACGATGCGGCCGTCCGCCGGGCACAGGACCGCGTTCGGCTGCGCCGGGATCGGGCGCTGCGGATCACGGAAGAACTGGACGACGAAGACGAGCAGCAGCCAGAACGGCCACGCGAAGCCGAAGCCCCCGACGGCGTGGATCAACAGCGCGATGACGGCTGCAATCGCGATGAACGGCCAGCCTTCGCGCGCGATGATCGGATGAGGATAGTTCATGGATTCGTTCTGTGTTCGGTGAATTGCAAAGCCCGTAGGATAGCAAAAGCCGCCCGGGGCACTACTGCCTTCGGGCGGCTTTTTGATACCGACCCTCCACTCGAAGGGCCGGAACAGCACGTTTTGCTCGATCCGTGCTTAGTTCTTCGTCTGGTCGACGAGCTTGTTCTTCGCGATCCACGGCATCATCGCGCGCAGCTTCGCACCGACCTGCTCGATCTGGTGCTCGGCCGTCAGGCGGCGGCGCGACTGCAGCGTCGGCGCGCCTGCCTTGTTCTCGAGAATGAAGCTCTTTGCGTACTCGCCCGTCTGGATGTCGGTCAGGCACTGCTTCATCGCCTTCTTCGTCTCTTCCGTGACGACGCGCGGACCCGTCACGTACTCGCCGTACTCGGCGTTGTTCGAGATCGAGTAGTTCATGTTCGCGATGCCGCCTTCGTAGATCAGGTCGACGATCAGCTTCAGTTCGTGCAGGCACTCGAAGTACGCCATTTCCGGCGCGTAGCCCGCTTCGACCAGCGTCTCGAAACCTGCCTTGATCAGCTCGACCGTACCGCCGCACAGCACGGCCTGCTCGCCGAACAGGTCGGTTTCGGTCTCTTCACGGAAGTTCGTCTCGATGATGCCGGCACGGCCGCCGCCGTTCGCTGCAGCGTACGACAGCGCAATGTCGCGTGCCGCGCCCGACTTGTTCTGCGCAACGGCGATCAGGTGCGGCACGCCGCCACCTTGCGAGTACGTGCCGCGCACGGTGTGGCCCGGTGCCTTCGGCGCGATCATGATCACGTCGAGGTCGGCGCGCGGGATCACCGCGCCGTAGTGGACGTTGAAGCCGTGTGCGAATGCCAGTGCGGCGTCCTGCTTGATGTTCTCGTGCACTTCCTTCGCGTACACGTCGGCGATCTGCTCGTCCGGCAGCAGCATCATGACGACGTCCGCGCCCTTCACCGCTTCCGCGACTTCCTTGACCGACAGGCCTGCGTTTTCGGCCTTGCTCCACGACGCGCCGCCCTTGCGAAGGCCGACCGTCACGTTCACGCCGCTGTCCTTCAGGTTCAGTGCGTGTGCATGGCCTTGCGAGCCGTAGCCGATGATCGTGACTTGCTTGCCCTTGATGAGGGAGAGGTCAGCGTCTTTGTCGTAGAAAACGTTCATGATGGTTCCTTCGCTAATTCAAAAATTCAACAATTCGTTCAGATGGAGTACTGCGGGCCGGGACATGACGGCGCACCCGGCGTGCCTGCCTGCCGATATCGGCATCACACCTTCAGGATGCGCTCGCCGCGTCCGATGCCGGAGCTGCCGGTACGCACGGTCTCTAGGATCGCGCTGGCGTCCAGCCCCTGGATGAATGCGTCGAGCTTGTCGCTCGCGCCCGTCAATTCGATCGTGTAGGTCTTTTCGGTCACGTCGATGATGCGGCCGCGGAAAATGTCCGACATCCGCTTCATTTCTTCGCGCTCCTTGCCCACTGCACGTACCTTGATCAGCATCAGCTCGCGTTCGATGTGTGCACCGTCGGTCAGGTCCACCACTTTCACCACCTCGATCAGGCGGTTCAGATGCTTCGTGATCTGTTCGATCACGTCGTCCGAGCCAATGGAAACGATGGTGAGCCGCGACAGCGATTGGTCTTCGGTCGGCGCCACCGTCAAGGTTTCGATGTTGTAGCCGCGTGCGGAGAACAGACCGACCACGCGCGACAGCGCGCCGGGTTCGTTCTCCAGCAGGACGGAAATGATGTGTCTCATGTTCGCTTCTTCCAGAATGTGTCCGTGTCGATTCACTCGCGCCGCGCGCCGCCAGTGCCGCACCGCCCTTCGTGAAGGCGGCCGCATTCGGCCGAGGCGCGCGTCGCGCCGTTACAGATCTTCCGATCCGAGCAGCATCTCGGTGATGCCCTTGCCGGCCTGTACCATCGGCCAGACGTTTTCGGTCGGATCGGTCTGGAAGTCGAGAAACACGGTGCGATCCTTCAGGCGCAGCGCTTCCTTCAGCGCCGGCTCCACATCCGAGGTCTTTTCGATCCGCATGCCGACATGGCCGTACGCTTCGGCGAGCTTCACGAAGTCGGGCAGCGCATCCATGTACGAATGCGAATAGCGCTTGCTGTATTCGATCTGCTGCCACTGGCGGACCATGCCGAGATAGCGATTGTTCAGCGAAATGATCTTCACGGGCGTGTCGTACTGCAGGCAGGTCGACAGTTCCTGGATGCACATCTGGATCGAGCCTTCGCCCGTGATGCACAGCACGTCGTCGTCCGGGTGCGCCATCTTGACGCCCATCGCTGCCGGCAGGCCGAAGCCCATCGTGCCGAGGCCGCCGGAATTGATCCAGCGACGCGGCTTGTTGAAACGGTAGAACTGCGCGGCCCACATCTGGTGCTGGCCGACGTCCGAGCACACGAACGCATTGCCGTCCGTCAGCTCCCACGCCTTCTCGACCACGTACTGCGGCTTGATGATCTCGCTGTCGCGGTCGAACTTCAGGCAGTCCTTCGAACGCCAGCCCTCGATGTCCTTCCACCATTGCGCGAGCGCTTCGGTGTCGGGGCCATGCTCGGCCGTCTGCAACTGCTCGATCAGCTCCTTCAGCACTTCCTTCACGTCGCCGACGATCGGGATGTCGACCTTCACGCGCTTCGAGATCGACGACGGGTCGATGTCGATATGGATGATCTTGCGCGGACGCGACGCGAAGTGCGCCGGATCGCCGATCACGCGGTCGTCGAAGCGGGCGCCGATCGCGATCAGCACGTCACAGTGCTGCATCGCCATGTTCGCTTCGTAGGTGCCGTGCATGCCGAGCATGCCGAGGAATTTCTTGTCCGACGCGCGATAGCCGCCGAGGCCCATCAGCGTATTCGTGACCGGGTAGCCGAGCAGGTCGGCGAACTGGTTCAGTTCGCGTGCCGCGTCGGCGAGGATGATGCCACCGCCCGTATAGATATAGGGACGCTTCGCCGACAGCAGCAGCGACACGGCCTTGCGGATCTGGCCCGAATGGCCTTTCGTGACAGGGTTGTACGACCGCAGCGACACGCTCTTGACCGGCTCGTACTGGCACGGGGTCTTCGAGATGTCCTTCGGGATGTCGATCAGCACCGGGCCCGGACGGCCGGTGCGGGCGATGTAGAACGCCTTCTTGACGGTTTCCGCGAGGTCGCGCACGTCCTTCACGAGGAAGTTGTGCTTCACGCACGGACGCGTGATGCCGACCGTATCGCATTCCTGGAATGCGTCCTGGCCGATCGCGGCAGTCGGCACCTGGCCGCTGATCACGACCATCGGGATCGAATCCATGTAGGCCGTCGCGATGCCGGTCACCGCATTGGTGACACCGGGGCCGGACGTCACGAGACAGACGCCGACGTTGCCGGTGGAACGCGCATACGCATCGGCTGCGTGCACGGCCGCCTGTTCGTGGCGCACGAGCACGTGCTGAATCTTGTCCTGCTTGTAAAGCTCGTCGTAGATGTAGAGTACCGAGCCGCCGGGGTAGCCCCAGATGAATTCGACGTTCTCGTCGGCCAGTGCCTTCATGAGCACGGTGGCGCCGATGGAGTCGCTATCGGGAGGGGAAAGGGGTTCCGACGTGGAGAATTCCGCGCTGGGCATGTTCATTTTGACCTTTCGAATTTTCGGCAAAAAATTGATCGGGTGCTCTCTGCCGGGCTTGTGGCTCGGGTTCAAGCGGCGCGTCCAGTTGAAGGGCGGGCTTCTTGGGCCAGCCTCAAATGAGACCATCACTTCATGTTGCGAATCGCTGACGATAGCGGGTCATGATTGGGTCGTCAAGCAAAATATCCCGCAGCGCATCATGGCCCTCGCCCGGCGGCCCGCGGACGCGGCTCGCACGCAACGTACCGAGCCGTCAACTGTGCCAAGTCGCGCGAAAATTTGTTAGCATCCGCGGGTTTTACGAAATTTTTCGACCTTTCACACGCCGCAGTCCGCAGCGCATACCTTTACGGAATGGCATCAGACAAGGAACTCGCCGACTTTCTGGCGGGCGTCGAAAGGCGCGCGTTCAAGCAGGCTGCGTACGCCGTGCGTGACGACGATGCGTCGCTCGACATCGTGCAGGACGCGATGATCAAGCTGGCGGAGAAATACGGCGACCGGCCGGCGGCCGAACTGCCGCTGCTGTTCCAGCGGATCCTGCAGAACGCGATCCACGACTGGTTCCGCCGGCAGAAGGTCCGCAATACCTGGGTCACGCTCTTCTCGTCGCTCAACAACACGGACGACGAGGACTTCGATCCGCTGGAAACGCTCGAGTCCGCGGACGACAACGCGGGCGTCGAGAGCACCGAGCACCGCCTCGAGCGGGAGCAGGTTCTGGCCCTGATCGACGAAGAAATCCAGAAACTTCCGACGCGTCAACGGGAAGCGTTCCTGATGCGTTATTGGGAAGATATGGATGTCGCCGAGACTGCCGCCGCAATGGGGTGCTCCGAAGGCAGCGTCAAGACGCACTGCTCGCGAGCCACCCACACCCTGGCGCAAGCGCTCAAGGCCAAAGGAATCACGCTATGAGCTCCGCTCCCGTAAATCGAGAACACGAATTCGCGCTGAAGGTCCGCCGCGCACTGGACGAACGTGCCGCGGCGCTGCCTGCCGCGACCACCGACCGTCTGGCCGTCGCGCGCCGGGCCGCGCTCGCGCGCAAGAAGCCGGAAGCCGCAACCGCGCCGGTGTTCGTGCCCGCCTTCGCCGGCGCAGCCGGCGCATACGGCACGCCGCCCGCGAGCCGCCCGCCGGCATCGTTCGCGCGCCGCCTGCTGCGCGCGTGGCCGCTCGCGCTGCTGCTCGCGGGGCTCGTCGGCATCGCCTACTGGGAAGACATGCAGCGCACCGCCGAACTCGCCGATATCGACGCGGCGATGCTCAGCGACGACCTGCCGCTCAACGCGTATCTCGATCACGGGTTCAACGCGTATCTTTCGCACGCACGCTAACAGACAATAACGAGGGGATCGCACGGGTGAGTCAGAAACGCGGCCTGGCCGTATTTTTCGGATGCGTGATCGCGATCGCCGTTTCCTACGTCGCCACCTATTCCCGATTCAACCCGCCCCCCGCGACGGTCTCCGCCGCGGCCAGCAGCGCGCCCGCGCCGACCTCGGCCGCCGCCGGGCTGACCACCGAACTCCCCCCCCTGCCGCTGCCGGCCGCCAACGGCCCGCTGTCGTGGGCGCGCCTGACGCCCGCGCAACGCGCGGCACTCGCGCCGTTTGCCGATCAGTGGGATGGCTTCAGCGACGCACGCAAGCGCAAATGGCTGAAGATCGCGTCTCGTTTCGCGAAATTGACGCCCGATGAGCAGAAACACCTGCAGGACCGGATGTCCGAGTGGGCACGGATGACGCCCGAGCAGCGCCGTGTCGCGCGCGAAAATTACCAGAGCGCCAAGGAATTGTCCGCGCAGGCGCGCGAGCGCGCATGGAAGGCCTACCAGCAACTGCCGGAAGAACAGAAGGAGCGCCTCGCCGCGACCGAGCGCCGGCGCCGGCCGAGCGTCGTCAGCGCGCCGCCGACCGTCGCCGACCGTGATGTACGCCGTCTCGTCAATTCGCACGAGCATCCGGCGAGCACCCCCGCGCCGGCAGCGGCGCCCGCATCGCCGGGCGCCGGCACGCCGCCGGTGGCGGCATCGTCCACATCCGGCACCGCCGCACCCGCGCCCGCGACCGTCACACCGGTGTCGCCGGCCGACGCGCCGTCGATGTTCAAGGGCTCCTGACCCGCCGTGGCGAGCGCCCGCGCCCCCGAAGCCCCGGCCGCCGTCGCCGCGCCGTCCGTGCGGCGGCGCCTCGCCGCGATGTTGTACGAAGCCGTGCTGCTGTTCGGCGTCGTGTTCTTCGCGGGCCTCGCCTTCAGCCTTGCGACGCAGCAGCGCAACGGCCTCGTCCACCACAACCTCCTCGCCGCGTGGATCGCGCTCGTCGTCGGCGCGTACTTCGTCTGGTTCTGGACCCACGGCGGCCAGACGCTGCCGATGAAGACCTGGCGGCTGCGGCTCGAATCGTCGAGCGGCCGGCCGCTGAACGCCGGCCATGCGCTGGTCCGCTACGCGCTCGGCTGGCTGTGGTTCCTGCCGCCGCTCGCGCTGCATCCGCTCCTGGGCCTGTCGGTGCCCGTCACGCTCGCGCTCACCGCCGCGTGGATCGTCGCCTGGGCCGGCGCCGCCCGGCTGCACGCCGGTCGCCAGTTCCCGCACGACCGCATCGCCCGCACGCGCGTCGTCGCCATTCCGCGCTGACGCGCCGCGCCGTCCGCGCGACCGCGGCCGGTTCCGCGCATCGGCGCATCCGTCAGACGAAACCCCTCGACAACGCCGGCACGACCGCTCCGCGCGGCTTGCCCGATAACCACGGACCCGTCGGTTCGGCAGGCCACGCAACGCCACCGCATTCACTGCCAAACACGCCGCAACGACAGTAATAAGAACGTCGCGTGACTGTCACGGCATAGTCATGCCCGCATGGCGCAATGCCGGTAATGTCAACCGGCGCGAGTCATGCATGGGCCAGAAAACGTCCGCGACCTCCCTGTTCCGTCAACCGCTCGGCGCCCGCGCCGTCACCGCCTTCCTGTCCGGCTCGGCCGCAACCGACGCCCTTTCGCCGCACGAGCCGACGGCCACGCACGTCACGCAGCACGACGACCCCGAACCGTCCACCCATCGCTACCGGACGATCTGGCTGTCCGACATCCATCTCGGCTCGAGCGGCTGCCAGGCGCCGTACCTGCTCGACTTCCTGCGACACAACGATTCGGAATACCTGTACCTCGTCGGCGACATCATCGACGGCTGGCAGCTGAAGAAGGGCTGGTACTGGCCGCAGGCACACAACGACGTCGTGCAGAAAGTCCTGCGCAAGGCGCGCAAGGGCACGCAGGTGGTCTACATCCCGGGCAACCACGACGAAGGCGCGCGGCAGTTCTGCGACCTCGCGTTCGGCGACATCCAGGTGCGCGGCGAGGCATTTCACACGACACTCGCGGGCAAACGTCTGTGGATCGTGCACGGCGACCTGTTCGACGGCGTGATCCAGCACGCGAAATGGCTCGCGTATCTCGGCGACACGCTCTACACGCTGATCCTCGTGCTGAACCGCTGGTTCAACCGGATCCGCAGCCGGCTGGGCTTCCAGTACTGGTCGCTGTCGCAGTACCTGAAACACCAGGTGAAGAACGCGGTGAACTTCATCTCGCAGTTCGAGACCGTGATGACCGACGAAGCGCGCCGCCGCGGCTGCGACGGCGTCGTGTGCGGACACATCCACAAGGCGGAGATCCGCGACATCGACGGCGTGCTGTACTGCAACGACGGCGACTGGGTCGAGAGCCTGTCCGCGCTCGTCGAGACGATGGAAGGCGAGCTGAAGGTCGTCTACTGGACGGCGATGCGCACCGCGCCGTCCGCCGCCTCGTCGCGCAAGGCCAAGGCCACCGCCTGACAAAACTCCACTTACAGGACACATGCCGCGATGAAGATCATGATCGTCACCGACGCGTGGGAACCGCAGGTCAATGGCGTCGTGCGCACGCTGAAGAGCACCTCCCGCGAACTCACCGCGCTCGGTCACCGGGTCGAAATGCTGACGCCGCTGGAATTCCGCACGGTGCCCTGCCCGACCTACCCCGAGATCCGCCTGTCGATCCTGCCGTACCGCAAGCTGCGCGCCCGGATCGATGCGTTCGCACCCGACGCGCTGCACATCGCGACCGAAGGCCCGCTCGGCCTCGCCGCGCGACGCTATGCACGCGCGCGCAAGCTGCCGTACACGACCGCGTATCACACGCGCTTTCCGGAATACGTGCAGGCGCGCTTCGGCATTCCGCTGTCGGCGACCTACAAGTTCCTGCACTGGTTCCACGGGCCGTCGCTCGCGGTGATGGCGCCGACTCCGGTCGTGAAGCAGGATCTCGAGAAGTTCGGCTTCACGAACGTCGTGCTGTGGACGCGCGGCGTCGACCTCGACATCTTCCGGCCGATGGAGTCGAAGGTGCTCAATACCGCGCGGCCGATCTTCCTGTACGTGGGCCGCGTCGCGATCGAGAAGAACGTCGAGGCGTTCCTGCGCCTCGACCTGCCCGGCTCGAAGTGGGTCGCGGGCGAAGGTCCGGCGCTCGCCGAGCTGAAATCGCGCTATCCGGAAGCGAACTATCTGGGCGTACTGTCGCAAGCCGAGCTCGCGAAGGTGTATGCTGCGGCCGACGTGTTCGTATTCCCGAGTCGCACCGACACGTTCGGCCTCGTGCTGCTGGAGGCGCTCGCGTGCGGCACGCCGGTCGCCGCGTACCCTGTCACGGGCCCGATCGACGTGCTTGGCGGGGGCGATGCCGGCGCGATGCACGAAGACCTGCAGGAAGCCTGCCTCGAGGCGCTCAAGATCGAACGCGAGACTGCCCGCGCGTGGGCCGAGCGCTTCTCGTGGCGCGCGGCGTCCGAGCAGTTCGCGTCGCATCTGAAGCCGCTGCAGAAGACTGCGTACTCGCCCGCCGAAGGTGCCGCCGTTTGAAACGAGACCTGAACGACCAGACCCCGCCCCCTGCCGCGACGGCGCGACCGCATCGTCCGTTCGACGAAGAAGAGCCGCACACCGACGCGGACGTGCACCCGCACGAACCGCTCGGCCCCGACGATCGACTGGCGCCGCTGCCGCCGAACCCGTACAAGCGCCACCGCGGCATCACGCGTGCGTGGTACGCGCTCAAGCATTCGCTGAACGGGTTTCGCGTCGCGATCCGCGAGGAGAGCGCGTTTCGCCAGGAACTCACGCTCGCCGCGCTGATGCTGCCGATCGGTGCGTTCTCACCGGTCCCCGCCGCCTCGCGCGCGCTGCTGATCGCGTCGGTGTTGCTCGTGCTGATCGTCGAGCTGCTGAACTCGAGCGTCGAGGCCGCGATCGACCGCATCTCGCTCGAGCGCCACGAATTGTCGAAGCGCGCGAAGGATCTCGGCAGCGCGGCGGTCACGGTCGCGCTGTTCGCTTGCGTGACGACGTGGGGCTTCGTGCTCGGGCCGGTGATCGCACGCTGGCTCGGCGTCTAGCAGCCTCCGCGGCATCGGCTGCGTGCGGCGGCGCACCATGCGCCGGACGCATCGCGATCACGAAATGCGCCCGTTGCAAGGAAACCGCGGTTTATAATCGTCCGCTAGACTTAGAACAGCAACCCGCGCCGGACGAATCTCGCAGCATCGATTGCAGCGCCCGCCAGTCCGGCATACACAGGGCCGGACGACATGGAAGCGAAACCTCCCCGCCGCACCCGCGAACGGATTCTCGAGTTGTCGTTGAAACTCTTCAACGAGATCGGCGAGCCGAACGTCACGACCACGACGATCGCCGAGGAAATGGAAATCAGTCCAGGCAACCTGTACTACCATTTCCGCAACAAGGACGACATCATCAACAGCATCTTCGCGCAGTTCGAGCAACAGATCGAACGGCGGCTGCGCTTCCCCGAAGATCACCGTCCGACGATCGACGAGACCTGGTCGTACCTGCAGTACATGGCCGACTTCATGTGGACCTACCGGTTCCTGTATCGCGACCTCAACGACCTGCTCGCGCGCAACCGCACGCTCGAGACGCACTTCAAGCAGATCATCAGCCACAAGGTGCGCTTCGCGCACGACATGTGCGAACTGCTCGTGTCCGACGCCGAAATGGTCGCGACGCCGGCCGAGATCGAGGTCATCGCCACCAACATGGCCGTGATCTCGACATACTGGCTGTCGTATCAGTACGTGATGCACCCGCGCAAATACAACGACCAGGACGCGATCCGCGAAGAGCTGCACCAGGTGAGCATGCACGTGATCTCGGTCATGGCCCCGTACCTGCGCGGCCGTTCGCGCCAGCTGTTCGACGATCTCGTCTCCGGCAAGCTGCCCAAGCGCCAGTTCACCGACTACCTGCCGCCGCGCGACGGTTCGCCGCGCCCCGCTGGCAGCCCGGTCGCCGCCAAGCCGGCCGCGAAGGATACGAAACAATGAAGGCGGTCTGCGTTTACTGCGGCTCGTCGTCAGGCGTGCGGCCCGTCTATGCGGACGCCGCGCGCGCGTTCGGCCGCGCACTCGTCGATGCGGGCCTCGCGCTCGTCTACGGCGGCGGCCGCGTCGGTTTGATGGGCGTGATCGCCGATGAAGTGATGGCGGCCGGCGGCCGTGCGGTCGGCGTGATCCCCGAGTTGCTCGTCGACAAGGAAGTCGGCCATACGGGGCTGTCCGAGCTGCATGTCGTGCCCGACATGCACCACCGCAAGAAGATGATGGCCGACCTCTCGGACGCGTTCGTCGCGATGCCCGGCGGCGCCGGCACGCTCGAGGAGCTGTTCGAGGTCTATACGTGGGCGCAGCTCGGCTATCACCGCAAGCCCGTCGCGCTGTACAACATCGATTCGTTCTACGATCCGCTGATCGCACTGCTGCGCCATACGGTCGACGAGGGTTTCATGCGCCCGGCCTACTTCGACGCGCTGTGCATCGACGCCGAACCGGTCGCGCTGATCGAACAGCTGCGCCGCTACCAGCCGCCCGTCCGCGACAAGTGGGCGCCCGACGCGGCCAAGTAACGTTTATCGGGAGCCGCACGTGATGCCCGCACCGTCCGAGCGCAAGGCCGTCCTCGTCACCGGCGCGAGCCGCGGCATCGGCCGCGCGACCGCCGTGCTCGCGGCCGAGCGCGGCTGGGACGTCGGCGTCAACTACGCGCGCGACGCGGCGGCAGCCGAATTGACCGCGCAAGCCGTTCGCGACGCCGGCGCACGCGCGTGCGTCGTCGCCGGCGATGTCGCGAACGAAGCGGACGTCATCGCGATGTTCGACGCCGTCACGACGGCGTTCGGCCGCCTCGACGCGCTCGTCAACAATGCGGGAATCGTCGCGCCGTCGATGCCGCTCGCCGACATGCCGGTCGACCGGCTGCGGCGGATGTTCGACACCAACGTGCTCGGCGCGTACCTGTGTGCGCGCGAAGCCGCGCGCCGGCTGTCCACCGATCGCGGCGGGCGCGGCGGCGCGATCGTCAACGTGTCGTCGATCGCATCCCGGCTCGGCTCGCCGAACGAATACGTCGACTACGCGGGCTCGAAAGGCGCAGTCGATTCGCTGACGATCGGCCTCGCGAAGGAACTCGGCCCGCACGGCGTACGCGTCAACGCGGTGCGTCCGGGCCTGATCGAGACGGAAATCCATGCGAGCGGCGGCCAGCCGGGCCGCGCGGCGCGCCTCGGCGCGCAGACACCGCTCGGCCGTGCGGGCGAAGCGCAGGAAATCGCCGAAGCGATCGTCTGGCTGCTCGGCGACGCGGCGTCATACACGACGGGCGCCTTGCTCGATGTCGGCGGCGGCCGGTAATCGCGCCCCAAAAAGCGGCGAAACGGACCGACTGAAGCAGTCCGTGGTCACGAAACCACAAATCTCCACAATATCGTGACCGTTTCAGTAAACATCCGTAACAGTTCCGTGCTTTACTAGCGCCAAGCCAAAAAACAGCCAGTCATCCGGCTGTCACCACGCCTTGATGCGACCCTTATTGGTCCCGGCCCATGTCGCCGGACCAGCTTGACCCGACCGAGATCTTTTCCATGCCAGGAACCGCAGCGCCCGGCCGGCGACGCACATCCGTGCCCGCTTCGGCCGTGCACGCCCGATCAGCCGCCGATCCCGACCTCAGCGCGACGCTCAATGCTGCCGGCACGCCAGCCGTGTCCGGCGCCACCGCGACGAACGCCGCCCGCGATCGCGCCCTCCAGCTCGGCTGGCGCGTCTGGCTGCTGGTTGCCGCGCTGGTCTGCGCGTATACGCTGCCGGGCGTGCTCGGCCACGATCCGTGGAAGCAGGACGAAACCTATACGTTCGGCATCATCCAGCACATGCTCGAGACGGCTGACTTCGTCGTGCCGACCAACGCCGGCCAGCCGTTCATGGAAAAGCCGCCGCTCTACGCGTGGGTCGCGACGAGCCTCGCATGGCTGCTGCAGCGGGTGATGCCGCTGCATGACGCGGCCCGGCTCGCGAGCGCGCTGTTCGCGGCGCTCGCGTTCGGCTTCATCGCACGCGCGGCACACAGTGCCAGCCGGGCCGACCGCTGGCTCGACCT
The DNA here is from genome assembly GCF_003854235.1 of Burkholderia sp. Bp8998. Taxonomy (NCBI): domain Bacteria; kingdom Pseudomonadati; phylum Pseudomonadota; class Betaproteobacteria; order Burkholderiales; family Burkholderiaceae; genus Burkholderia; species Burkholderia sp. Bp8998. The sequence goes on along the minus strand of NZ_QTQF01000010.1, from coordinate 109,131 downwards.
GCGCGTGATCGGCCCCGTCGTGTTGAGCGCGGGCACGCTCGTCGTCATCAAGCACATGCACGACATGATGACTGACGTCGCGCTGTTCGCCGGCACCGCGATGGGCTTCTGCGGCCTGCTCGAGCTCGTCATGCAGCACGTCGCGCGCGCGCGGCAGATGCGGCACGGGCTGCCGGTGCGGCCGTCCGGCCGCTGGGCCGCGCCGATCTTCGGCGCGGGCGTCGGTATCGCGCTGATGACGAAGGGGCTGTTCGTGCCGCTCGTGTTCGCGGCCACGCTCGCGGGCGCGCTGGTGCTCTACCCCGCCTGCCGTACGCGCGCGTTCGCACGTTCGCTCGGCGTCGCCGCGCTGGTGTTCGCGCCGTTCGCGCTCGTCTGGCCGACCGCGCTGTTCCTGCGTTCCGAGACGCTGTTCATGACATGGTTCTGGGACAACAACGTCGGCCGCTTCTTCGGCTTCTCGGTGCCCGAGCTCGGCGCCGAAAACGACAAGCCGTTCTTCATCCTGCGTGCATTCCTGCTGCTCGGCTTCCCGGTCGCGCCGCTCGCGATCGCCGCGCTGGCGCGCGGTGCATGGCGCGACTGGCGCACACCGCGCATCGCGCTGCCGGTGCTGTTCGCCGGGATCGGCCTGGCGGTGCTGCAAGTGTCCGCGACCTCGCGCCAGCTCTACATCCTGCCGTTCTTCGCGCCGCTCGCGCTGGTCGCCGCACAGGCGATCGAGCGCCTGCCGCGCGGGCTGCATCTCGCATGGGACTACCTGAGCCGCCTGCTGTTCGGCACCGTCGTCGCGCTCGCATGGGTGATCTGGGCGGCGATGGCCGATCCGGGCGCATCGCGTGCGAACCTCGCGCCGCTCGGCCGCTGGCTGCCGCTCGACTGGACCATGCCGATCGTGCCGGGGCTCGTGATCGGCGCACTCGTGCTGACGGTCGGCTGGCTGTGGCTGCTGCCGAAGCTGCGCACGACCGGACTGTGGCGCGGCGCGCTGTCGTGGGGCGCCGGCACGCTGGTCGCGTGGGGTCTCGTGTATACGCTGCTGCTGCCGTGGCTCGACGTCGCGAAGAGCTACCGGTCGGTGTTCGACGACCTGAACGCGCATCTCGCGCTCGAATGGAGCGACGGCGACTGCATGGCGAGCCTGCACGGGCTCGGCGAATCGGAAGCGCCGATGCTGTACTACTTCTCCGGTATCCAGCACACGCCGATCGACGACGCGAAGACGACGCGCTGCACGTGGATGATCGTCCAGGGCGTGCGGGCCGTCGATCCTGCACCCGGCAGCGAATGGAAACTGTTCTGGACCGGTGCGCGCCCCGGCGACGACGAGGAACTGCTGCGCGTCTACGTGCGCACGCCTGAAGAGTACCAAGCACAGTAATGCAAGGCGGTGCCGCGAAACGGCGCCGTCGTCATTTCCGGAAGGCCAGGCAAGCGGCGCGCGAGCGCGGCTTCACGCCCGCAGCCCCACCACCCGGCCCGTCAAAACGACGAGCCGGGCTCACGCAGGAATGCCGCCTCCGCGTCGGTCGACGCACGGCCAAGAATCGCGTTCCGGTGCGGGAAACGGCCGAAGCGCTCGACCACGGCAGCATGGCGCAACGCGAAGTCGTGGTAACTCTCGCACCCGGCCTCGCCGCGAATGCCCGCGCACAGCCGCACGGCCTCGCGCTGGCTCTCGTCCGACTCGTCATGTTCGAACGGCAGATACGCGAACGCGCGGTGATGGCCGCTCGGCAGTTGCGCGTCCCACCCTGCCGCGACGACGCGCCGTGCGAGGGCCAGCGCCTTCGGATCGGCGGCGAACGCGCGCGGCGTGCCGCGATGAATGTATGCGCGAGAACTGGTCGAGGACCACGATCAGCGCGAGCGCGCCGAGCGGCGTATCGGCCCACCGATCGCAGGCCCCGTCGCACGCGGCATCGAGCAACGCGCCGTAGCGCGTACGCAGCACGTCGTCGAACGCCGTGCCGCCGTTGAACCACACCTTGCGCGCGTGGCCGAACTCCACCGAATCCGGCTCGCCGAACCAGAAATCGAGAATCTCGCGCGCTTGCGGATCGAGCGCCGCGGCGCTGTCCGTCAGGTTGTCGATCGTCATGCAAACTCCAGTACGAGGCGCCGTGTCCGCGCGCTCTTCTTTTCAAGTTTGGCGACCCGCAGGTCGCCGATTTCCGCCGTATTGCGCACGTGCGTGCCGCCGCACGGCTGCAGATCGACGCCTTCGATGCGCAGCAGCCGCACGCGGCCCAGTCCCATCGGCGGCTTCACGCTCATCGTGCGCACGAGCTCGGGGCGCTCGGCCATCTCCGCGTCGGTAATCCATTCGGCCGTGACCGCATGCGCGCCGTGGACCAGCCCCGCGAGACGGTGCTCGACGTCGACGCGGTCGATCGCATCGGACGTCGCGAAATCGAGCCGCACGTAGTCGGCCGTCACGCTGCAGCCGTCCACCGGGTACGGCAGCACCGCACACATCAGGTGCGCGGCCGTATGCAGCCGCATGTGCCGGTAGCGGCGCAGCCAGTCGATGTCCGCGACCACGCGCGCGCCGGGTGCGAGCGTCGCGACGCGCGCTTCCTGGCCCGCCGCGGGCACGTGCACGGCATCGTCGGGCGTTGCGCCGTCGAACTTCGCCTTGCGCGTGTCGGCGATCGCGATGGTGCTGCCGTCGGGCAGCGTCAGCGTGCCGCTGTCGCCGGCCTGCCCGCCGCCGAGCGGATAGAACACGGTGCGGTCGAGCCGGATGCCGTCATCGTCGACGGCCGCGACGACGGCCTCGCATTGCGTCAGATAGGCATCTTCGCGAAACAGTGCGTGGGTCGTCATCGGGCGAGCCTCGTATCGTTGGGGAAACGATCAGTGTCGCGCCGCACCGGACAGGCGCCCAGACGCAGATCGTCCGGCGTCCGGACAGCGGTGTACCGGTCGATCAACCGGGCCGGTTGCGCATCCAGTCGGCCGTATCGAAGAACGAATGCATGAGCCGCTCGCGCAGCGGCTCGGGCAACCCGATGTCCTCCATCGCCCAAGCCATGCAGCGCAGCCATTGATCGCGCCCGGCCGATGCGATCGGGAACGGCAGGTGCCGGGCGCGCAGCCGCGGATGGCCGAACCGGCTGATGTAGTGGTCGGGGCCGCCGAGCCAGCCGCACAGGAACCAGAACAGCTTGTCGCGCGAGCCGTCGAGCGACGCCGGGTGCAGCGCGCGAATCTCCGCGAACTCGGGCTCGAGGTCCATCAGGTCGTAAAAGCGGTCCACCATTTCGCGCACGCGGGCTTCACCGCCCACGAGCTCGAACGCCGTCGGCTGCGACGGCGCATCATCATTCACATCGGTCATACGGATAATCGGAAACGGGATAGTCGGGGCCGCCGGCGACGCTCAGGCGTCGCGCAGCGACTGCAGCGCCGGGCGCCGCAACACATTATGCAGGCTCAGCCAGCCGGCCGCACCGGCGCACGCGACGCCTGCCGCGATGCCGGCCGGCACGAGCCACGGATCGACGGCGAGCCGGAAGTCGAACACGCGCGACGCGAGCACCCAGCCAACCGCGATCGCACCCGCCGCTGCCAGTGCACCGGCCAGCGCGCCGACGACGATGAATTCCGCGCGCTGCACCGCATTGACCTGCGCGCGCGACGCGCCGAGCGCGCGCAGCAGTGCAGCCTCCCGCACACGCTCGTCGCGTGAGCCGGCCAGTGCCGTGTACAACACGAGCACACCCGCCGCGAGCGTGAACGCAAACAGGAACTGCACCGCGCCGACCACCTGCAGCATCATCCGCTGCAGCTGCGCGAGGATCGGCGCGACGTCGATCGCGGTCAGGTTCGGGTAGCGCGCGATCAGCGGATCGAGCAGCGCGGCGTCCGATGCCGGCAAATGAAAGCTCGTCAGGTAGACGGCCGGGAAATCCTTCAGCACCGGCGGCGGCATCAGGACGAAGAAGTTGACGCGGAACGAGCCCCAGTCGAGCTTGCGCACGCTGGTGATCGGTGCGTCGACCGTCAGCCCGGTCACGTCGAAGCGCAGCATGTCGCCCTGCTTCACGTTCAGCGTCTTTGCGAGCCCGGCCTCGATCGAGATCTGCGGCGTGGCCGCGGTGCCGAACCAGTCGCCTTCGACGATCCGGTTGTCGGATGGCAGCTCGGTCGTATATGACAGGTTGAACTCGCGGTCGACGAGCCGGCGCGCCTCGTCGGACGGATACGCGTCGGGGTTCACGGGCTTGCCGTTGATCGAGACGAGCCGGCCGCGCACCATCGGCGCGGGCACCGCGTCGCGCACGCCGTGTGCGGCCAGATAGGCCGCGACGTCGTCGCGCTGGTCGGGCTGGATGTCGATCAGGAACTGATTCGGTGCGTCGGGCGGTGTCGACTGCCGCCAGCCGGCGACGAGATCGTTGCGCGTGATCGCGATCAGCAGCAGGCACATCAGGCCCAGCGCGAGCGCGGTGATCTGCAGCGCACTGGCCGTGCCGCGCCGGTGCAGCGACGCGAGCGCATAGCGCCAGCCGACGCCCGCCGCCACGCGCGCATTGCGCACCGCGCGCGCCGCCGCGTACAGCACGAGCCGGGCGATCAGCGAGAAACCGACCAGGGCACCGGCGAACCCGCCCGCGACGATCAGCCCGAGCTTCAGGTTGCCCGCCGCGACGATCAGCAGCCCGGCGAACAGCACGACACCGAGCGCATACGCGGCCCACGCGATGCGCGACGCATCGCCCCAGTCGCGCCGCAGCACGCGTACCGGCGGCACGCGCGTGAGCGGCGCGAGCGGCGGCAGCGCGAAACCGAGCAGCAGCACGAGCGCGGCGCCGATACCGACGAGCGCGGGCCAGGGCGTCGGCGGCGGCAGCACGACGTCGATCAGGCTGCCGAGCGCCGCCAGGAGCGCCCAGTGGCCGCCGTAGCCGAGCACCGCGCCGGCGACGCCCGCGACGATGCCGATGCCGGTGAATTCGAGCGCGAACAGCGCGCCGAGCGTGCGGCGGCTCACGCCGAGGCACCGCATCGTCGCGCAGCCGTCCAGATGGCGCCGCATGTAGCGCTGCGCGGCCATCGCGATCGCGACCGCCGCGAGCAGCGCGGTCAGGAGCGCGACGAGCGTCAGGAAATGGCGCGCGCGATCGAGCGTCTGACGCACCTGCGGCTGGCCTTCCTGCAGCGATTCGAGGCCGACGCCGCGCAGCTTGCCGCCGTCGACGCGCCCGTGCGCGTATGCCTCGAAGCGCGCGACGGCCGGCGTATCACCGGCCACGAGCAGCCGGTACGTGACGCGGCTGCCGTAACCGGTGAGCCCCGTCGCGGCGAGTTCGTCCGCGCGCATCATGAGCCGCGGCGAAAAATTGACGAACGAGAAACCGCGATCGAGTTCGCGGGAGATCGACGCGGCGACCGTGAACGTGCGCAACCCGACGCGCACGGTGTCCCCCGCCTTCAGATGCAATGCATCGAGCAGCGCGGGATCGGCCCACACGGTGCCGGGCGCGGGAATCGCGGTCGCCTTGTGCGCGGCGGTCGCGCCGGCCGGCACGATCTCGACCGCGCCGCGCAGCGGATACCCGGGCGATACGGCCTTCACGGCCGCGAGACGCGCAGGCGCCGCGTCGCTCGCCTGGCCGCCGACGGCCGATGCGATCATGCTCGGGAAGATCGCGGTCGTCGCGGTGCGCAGCCCGAGTGCGCGCGCCTCGCGATCGAACGCCGGATCGACGGGATGGTCGGCACGCACGACGAAATCGGCACCCAGCATCTGGCGCGCGTCGCGCTCGAGCCCCTGGCGCAAACGGTCGGCGAGGAATCCGACACTCGTCAGCGCGGCGACCGCGAGCACCAGCGCGAGCACCAGCAGCGTCAGTTCACCGGCACGCCAGTCGCGGGCGGTCATCCGCGCGGCCTGGCGGATCAGGTCGTGCCAGCCGAAGCGGCCGGCATGGCCGGGCCGCCCGGCCGGCGACGGGTCGGCGTGCTGCCGCTCGGCGGGTGACGGCGCCTTCAATCGCGCTTGCCCCCGATCGAGTTGAGCCGCGACACCATGTGGTTCGCCATCCCGCGGAACCCGCCCGACACGCCGCGCCACAGACGCGGCAGCGCCCAGGCCGACGCCGCGATGAACGCCGCGAGCAGTACGAGGAACGCGAGCGGAACGAAGAACGCGAGTGCGAGGCCGCCGAACACGAGCCCGTCCTCGGTGGACGATGCGACCCAGTTCGAGATCGGCTCGGGAGACAGGTTGATCAGCGCGCGCGTGCCGGCCTTCGCGACGTGCGCGGCACCGGCGAGCGAGCCACCGGCCAGCCCGGCGACCGCGAGCACGGTCGGGTCGGCATGGCCGAGCGCACCGGCGGCCAGCACGGCGCCGGCCGGAATGCGGATGAAGGTGTGCACGGCGTCCCACAGCGAGTCGAACGCGGGAATCTTGTCGGCAAGGAATTCGGTGACGGCGAGCACGGCGGCGGCGCCGATGACCCACGGCGACGTCAGGACCGCCAGCGTGTCCGGCAGATGGAGCCAGCCAACCCGCGCGAGCACGCCGGCGATCAGCACCGTCAGGTAAAGGCGCAGCCCGCTCGCCCACGCGAGCCCCGCGCCGAGCGAAATGGCTTCGATCATGGCCCTCTCCTTGCACTTTCCGTGCGCTTTGCCGATTGATCGGATCGAGTCGGTATGACCGGCCGCGCGGCGCGTGGCGACCGGTGCCGCGCTGCCCGGAGCGGCGCAGCGGCATTCAGGCCCGAATGCGTTCCATTATAGACAGGCTGGCAGGAGGGCCGGCGCAATTCGGCGGCGCGTCACGGCCGGGCGCGGGCGCCGGCCGGCGGCCGCCGCGTCGGCGTCAGGCGGCCGACGACAGCTTCAGGCCGATCAGCCCGAGTACGATCAACGACGCGCTCGCGACGCGGGCGGTGGTGAGCGCCTCGCCCATCATCACGATCCCGAACACGAACGCGCCGACCGCGCCGATGCCCGTCCACACCGCATATGCGGTGCCAAGCGGTAACTGGCGCATCGCGACCGCGAGCAGCCCGAAGCTGGCGAGCGCCGCCACGATCGTCAACACCGACGGTCCGAGCTTCGTGAAACCCTCGGACGATTTCATGCCGGCCGCCCAGGCCACTTCCAGGAAACCGGCGATCAACAACCATACCCACGCCATCTCGACGTACTCCGTATCGGATGGGGCCGTCCCCGTTGAAGCGAATGACCCGGGGTCGTCCCCGGGCGGCGCCGAGTATAACAAGATGCTTACGGGCATGCCGGAAGCGCCGGGCCGAGGCAAACTGGGGATCGGGCCGACGGATGGCCGGGCCGGGCCGGGCCCGGCCGCGCCCGTCCTGCCGCGCGGTCTCAGTTCGACACGCGCTTGGCGCCGCCGCCGACGCAGCGGTCGTCGCGGTACAGCGCCCATTCTTCGCACACGCGGCCGTCCTTGAACACGCACATTCCGACCTGCCCGCTCGACAGGTTGCGGATCACGTGGTGGCCGCCGAGCTTCTCGCAATTGACCGACGCGGGATTGGCGAGCGCCACTTGCGGCGCAGAAGGCTGCTGCCCGGGCGGCAGCGGCTGAGCGAACGCGCCCGGCGCAGCGAGCGCCAGCGCACAGATGACGACCAGACGGACGGACATTGCACGCTCCTCGATTTCGTTCGCGGAACGGTCAGCATAGCGGGGAATTCGCGGCCGGTGTGCGCGGTCGGTGTGTGCGGCCGGCGCATGCGGGGGCAATGTCGCGCCGATGCAACTTCACCGGCGTGCGGCCTTGCATTCCGGCCGCGTCGCACGGCATGCCGCGGAGGTCACGCAGCACCGACGAGCCGGTAGCCGACGCCCGTTTCGGTGACGATGTGCTCGGGCTGCGCGGGATCGCGCTCGAGCTTCTGGCGCAGGTGTGCCATGTAGATGCGCAGGTAGTGATGGCTCTCGACGTGCGACGGCCCCCACACGTCGCGCAGCAACTGACGGTGCGTGAGCACGCGCCCCGCGTGCCGCACGAGCGTCGCGAGCAGCCGGTACTCGAGCGGCGTCAGGTGCACGATCTCGCCGTCGCGCCACACCTGGCGCAGCGCGAGATCGACGGTCACGCTGCCGAAGCTCACCTTCGGCGACTCGTTCGCGCCGCCCTGGTTGCGCCGGCGCAGTTGCGCGCGGATTCGCGCGCGCAGCTCGGACACGCCGAACGGCTTGGTCAGGTAGTCGTCGGCACCGGCATCGAGCGCGGCGACCTTCTCCTCTTCCTGCGTGCGCGCCGACAGCACGATCACCGGCACCTCGGACCAGCCGCGCAGTTCGCGGATGACGTCGAGGCCGTCGGTATCGGGCAGGCCGAGATCGACGATCACGAGATCGGGCTTGCGGGTCGCCGCGTCGATCAGCCCCTGATTGCCCGTCTCCGCCTCGAACACCGCGATGTCCTCCTCTTCGAGCGCGGCGCGCACGAAACGGCGGATCTGTTTTTCGTCCTCGATCAGGACGACGGTCAGGCTCGGTTCACTCATGGTCTGGCAATGGCTCGGAGGGGGACGATGCGCCGGGCACGTCGAGGTCGTCGTCGGATACGGCAGGCACGGCCGGCGGCGTCTCGACCGGCAGCGTGAACCAGAAGCGCGCGCCCGTGACGCGGCCATCGGGTCCGGTACGGTTGAGCGCGCCGATTCTACCGCCGTGCGCCTCGACGATCGCGCGACAGATCGCGAGGCCGAGCCCGATGCCCGGTGTCGCCGATTCCTTCTCCCCGCGCGTGAACTTGTCGAAGATCCGCGTTTCCATCCCGGCCGGCAGACCCGGGCCGTGATCGTCGACGTGCACGCGCACGAACGGGTGTCCGTCGTCGGTCACACGCTCCGCACCGATCTCGATCGACGTGTCGGCCGGCGTGTACTTCGCCGCGTTCTCGAACAGGTTGGTGAACAGCCGTTCCATCAGCACCGCGTCCATCTGCAACAGAGGCAGGTTGGCCGGCAGCGACACGCGCGCGGGATGGCGCGCGAGCACGCGCTTGCATGCGGCGAGCGCGGCGCCGACGGTTTCCTCGAGCAGCGACCACTGGCGCTTGAGCTGCAGGCTGCCGGCCTGCAGCCGCGCCATGTCGAGCAGGTTCGTGACGATGCCCGTCATCCGCAGCGCCTCGTCGTGGATCGCGTCGACGAGCTCGCCTTCGCGCTGCGCGGACCGTTCGGCCGCCGGCGTGTGCGGCTCGGCCGCGCGCGCGTTCGCGAGCATCGACGAGAAGCCGACGATCGTCGTGAGCGGCGTGCGCAGGTCGTGCGAGATCGCCGACAGCAGCGAGTTGCGCAGCCGCTCGGACTCCATGTTGACGAGCGCGTCGCGCGCGATCTCGACGTAGTGCACGCGCTCGAGCGCGAGCGCGATCTGCGCGGCGAACGCATCGAGCATGCGCAGTTGCTCGGGCACCTCGAGCTCGCGCGGATCGCGCGACGCCACCGCGAGCACGCCGCGCGTGCGCATCGGCGCCTTCAGCGGCAGGTACAGCGCGGCGGTCGCGGGCAGCGTGTCGGTGCCGCGGCCGGCCGGCTTCTGCTGGTCGTACACCCACTGGCCGACGTCGCAGTCGAGATCCACGCCCGTCAGCGTGACGACCGCGTCGGGTTCCTCGATCTTCTGCCGCACCTGGTCCGCGCTGTCGGGCAGCAGGAACGCGACGCGCGCGCGGAACACCTCGCCCACGTGGCGGCTGCCGATCTCGACGATCTGCTCGGTCGTCAGCGCCGCGCCGAGCTCGCGCGCCATCGCGTAGATCGCGCCGGTGCGGCGCTCGCGGCGCTGCGCGATGCTCGCCTGGCGCGTCAGCGTCGACGTCAGATGGCTGATCACAAGCGACGTCAGCAGCATCCCGAAGAAGGTCAGCAGGTACTGCGTGTCGCTGACCGAGAACGACATGCGCGGCGGCACGAAGAAGAAATCGAACGCGGCGACCGACAGGAACGACTGCAGCACGCCCGGGCCGCGCCCGAGCCGCACGGCCGAGAACACGACGCCGAGCAGGTACAGCATCACGAGGTTCGTGAGGTCGAGCCGCTCGGACACGATGCTCGCGACACCGGTGATCGCCGCGCAGATCGCGGCCGCGTACAGGTAATGGCGCGGCGGCGAACGCCGCAGGCCGAATTGCGCGAACGCGTCGCGCCAGTCGCGTGCGCGCGCATCGAGCGGCGCCGCGCGCACTTCGTCGCTCGCCGACGCGCGGATCAGCATCAGGTCGACGTCGCCCGCGCGTTCGGCGAGCTTTTCGCCGAACGGCCGCACGAAGCGGCGCGCGAGCCCGACCTTCGGCGAGCCGCCCGCGACGATCTTCGATACGTTGCGCACCTTCGCATAGCCGATCAGCGCGGCGACCGCGTCGTCGCCGGCGAGCGTGGCCGTCTCCGCGCCAAGCTCGGCCGCCAGCTTCAGCGCATCGAGCGTGCGCTGCCGCCGCGCGTCGGGCAGCCGCTGCAGCCGCGGCGTCTCGACGTACACGGCGATCCAGTCGGCCTTCAGGCTCGCGGCGAGCCGCGCGGCCGCGCGCACGAGCGTCGGCGCCTCGGGCCCGGGCCCGACGCACACGAGCAGGCGTTCACGCGCCTGCCAGATGCGCTGGATCGAACGGTCGGCCCGGTACTCGCGCATCTGCGCGTCGACGCGGTCGGCCGTGCGGCGCAGCGCCAGCTCGCGCAGCGCGATCAGGTTGCCCTTGCGGAAGAAGTTGCGCACCGCCCGCTCGGCCTGCTGCGCGAGATAGACCTTGCCGTCGCGCATCCGCTCGAGCAGTTCCTCGGCGGGCAGGTCGACCAGCGTGACCTCGTCGGCCGCGTCGAACACGCGGTCGGGCACGGTCTCCCACACGCGGATGCCGGTGATTGCACCAACCACGTCGTTCAGGCTTTCGAGGTGCTGGACGTTGACAGTGGTGTACACGTCGATGCCCGCGTCGAGCAGTTCGTAGACGTCCTGCCAGCGCTTCAGGTGGCGCGCGCCCTGCACGTTCGAATGCGCGAGTTCGTCGACGAGGATCAGTTGCGGCGCGCGCGCGAGCGCGCCGTCGAGATCGAATTCGGCGAGCGTGCGGCCGCGATACTCGATGCGCGCGAGCGGCAGCACGTCGAGGCCGTCGAGCAGCGCGGCGGTTTCGCCGCGGCCGTGAGTCTCGACGATGCCGACGACGACGTCGACGCCGTCCTGCAGGCGCTGGCGCGCGGCCTGCAGCATCGCGTAGGTCTTGCCGACGCCGGCGGACGCGCCGAAGAAGATCTTGAGCTGGCCGCGCCGCTGCTTTTCTTCGTCTCGCTGCAGCTTGTCGAGGAGTTGGTCGGGATCGGGGCGGTTCATGCGTCAGGAAAGCGAAGCGCGGGATTGCGCACGAGTACTGGCATTGTTGTTCCAAATCGCCGCAAAAGGCAAAGACGGCGCATGCGCCGTCATGAAAGGCAGGCCCGGCGCGCAGCAAGCCGCGCCGGACACCGGTTGCCACGCGCGCTCAGTGCGCGTCCTGCACCCCGTCGAGCGCGAGGTTCAGCTTCAGCACGTTCACGCGCGGCTCGCCGAGCATGCCGAACTGGCGGCCCGTCGTGTTCGCGGCGACGAGCTGCGCGACCGCGTCGGCCGTCAGGTTGCGCGCCTTCGCGACGCGCTCGACCTGGTACGCGGCGGCGGCGGGCGTGATCTCCGGATCGAGACCGCTCGCCGAGGCCGTCACGAGGTCGACCGGCACGGGCTTCGACATGTCGGTGCCCGCGTCGCGCAGCGCGGCGATGCGCGCCTTCACCTGATCGGCGAGCGACGGGTTCAGCGGACCGAGGTTCGAGCCGCCGGAGCCGGTCGCGTTGTACGGCATCGGCGACGTGGCCGACAGGCGGCCCCAGAAATACTTCGGCGCGTCGAACGGCTGGCCGATCAGCGCGGAGCCGACCGCACGGCCGTCCTTCTCGATCAGGCTGCCGTTCGCCTGCGACGGAAACACGGCCTGGCCGAACACGGTCATCACGGCCGGGTAAGCGAACCCCGTCACGACGGTCAGGATGACAAAGATCACGACGAGCGGGCGAATCAACGTTTTCATGAGGGTTCCTTCAAATACGGCGCATCAGGCCCAGCCGAGCGCGGCGAGCGTCATGTCGATCAGCTTGATGAACGGGAACGGCAGCAGCACGCCGCCGAGGCCGTACACCAGCAGGTTGCGGCGCAGCAGCGACGCGGCGCCGAGCGGCCGGTAGGTGACGCCCTTCAGCGCGAGCGGGATCAGCGCGACGATGATCAACGCGTTGAAGATCACCGCCGACAGGATCGCGGATGCCGGCGAGCTCAGGTGCATGATGTCGAGCACGCGCAACTGCGGGTACGTCGTCACGAACGCGGCCGGGATGATCGCGAAGTACTTCGCGATGTCGTTCGCGATCGAGAACGTCGTCAGCGAGCCTCGGGTCATCAGCATCTGCTTGCCGATCTCGACGATCTCGATCAGCTTGGTCGGGTTCGAGTCGAGATCGACCATGTTGCCGGCTTCCTTCGCCGCCTGCGTGCCGGTGTTCATCGCCACCGCCACGTCGGCCTGCGCGAGTGCCGGTGCGTCGTTGGTGCCGTCGCCCGTCATCGCGACGAGCCGGCCGGCCGCCTGGTGCTCGCGGATCGTCGCGAGCTTTGTTTCCGGCGTCGCTTCCGCGAGGAAGTCGTCGACGCCCGCCTCCGCCGCGATCGCCGCGGCCGTCAGCCGGTTGTCGCCCGTCACCATCACGGTCTTGATGCCCATCTTGCGCAGTTCCGCGAAGCGCTCCTTGATGCCGCCCTTCACGATGTCCTTCAGCTCGATCACGCCGAGCACGCGCGCGCCCCCATCGTGCAGGTCGGCCACGACGAGCGGCGTGCTGCCGCGGCGCGCGACGTCGTCGACCGCGCGGCGCACCTCGTCCGGGAAGCGGCTGCCGTGCGTCTCGACATAGCGGCGGATCGCATCGGCCGCGCCCTTGCGGATCTCGCGGCCGGGCGCACCGGAGGTCCCCCCCTCGGGAAACAGGTCGACGCCGCTCATGCGCGTCTGCGCGGAGAAGCCGATGAACGTCGCATGCAGTTGCGCCATGTCGCGCTGGCGGATGTTGAAGCGTTCCTTCGCGAGCACGACGATGCTGCGGCCTTCCGGCGTCTCGTCGGCGAGCGAAGACAGCTGCGCGGCGTCGGCCAGCGCTTCCTCGGACACGCCCGGCGCGGGCACGAACATCGACGCCTGGCGATTGCCGAGCGTGATCGTGCCGGTCTTGTCGAGCAGCAGCACGTCGACGTCGCCGGCCGCTTCCACCGCGCGGCCCGACGTCGCGATCACGTTCGCCTGCATCATCCGGCTCATCCCGGCCACGCCGATCGCGGACAGGAGGCCGCCGATCGTGGTCGGGATCAGGCACACCAGCAGCGCGACGAGCGCGGTGATCGTCACCACGTGGCCGGCCTTCATCGCTTCGACCGAGAACATCGAGAACGGCAGCAGCGTCGCGGTCGCGAGCAGCATCACGATCGTCAGCGCGACGAGCAGGATCGTCAGCGCGACCTCGTTCGGGGTCTTCTTGCGCTTCGCGCCTTCGACCATCGCGATCATCCGGTCGAGAAAAGCCTCGCCGGGGTTCGCGGTGACCTTCACGACGATCCAGTCGGACAGCACGCGGGTGCCGCCCGTCACCGACGAGAAGTCGCCGCCCGATTCGCGGATCACCGGTGCGGATTCGCCGGTGATCGCCGATTCGTCGACCGATGCGACGCCGTCGACGACTTCACCGTCGGCCGGGATCACGTCGCCGGCCTCGACCAGCACGACGTCGCCTTTACGCAGGTCGGACGCGGTCGTGATGCGGATCGGCGACTTCGGATGCGGCTCGTTGAGCTTCTTCGCCATCACGTCCTTCTTCGCGCTGCGCAGCGACGCGGCCTGCGCCTTCGAACGCCCTTCGGCGAGCGCTTCGGCGAAGTTCGCGAACAGCACGGTGAACCACAGCCACAGCGCGATCGCGAGGATGAAGCCCGCCGGCGCCTCGGCCTGGCCGGCGAGCGCCGCGATCCACAGGATCGTGGTCAGGATGCTGCCGACGTACACGCAGAACATCACCGGGTTGCGGAACTGCGTGCGCGGCGTGAGTTTCTTGAACGAATCCACGATCGCCGGACGCAGCAGCGCCGGATCGAACATGGACCGTGTTGCGGAATGTTGAGTCATTGCGATCTCTTCAATCTCTTCAGTCTTTGCAAGGTGTCGCCATGCGGGCACGCATTACGCGCCCAGCCACATCATCAGATGCTCGACGCCCGGGCCGAGCGCGAGCGCCGGCACGTAGGTCAGCGCACCCACCAGCAGCACGGTGCCGAGCAGCAGCACGACGAACAGCGGACCGTGCGTCGGCAGCGTGCCGCTCGTCGCCGCGATGCGCTTCTTCGCGGCGAGCGAGCCGGCGATCGCCAGCACCGGCACGATCGTGCCGAAGCGGCCGAACCACATCGCGATCGCGGTCATCCAGTTGTAGAACGGCGTGCCGACCGTCAGGCCCGCGAACGCGCTGCCGTTGTTGTTCGCGGCCGAGCTGAACGCGTACAGGATTTCCGAGAAGCCGTGCGGGCCCGGGTTCGCGATGCCGGCCTTGCCCGCGCCCGTCAGCACCGCGATCGACGCGCCGACCAGCACGAGCAGCGGCGTGAGCAGCACGACGATCGACACCATCTTCATCTCGTACGACTCGATCTTCTTGCCGACGTATTCCGGCGTGCGGCCGATCATCAGGCCGGCGACGAACACCGCGAGCAGCGCGAACACGAGCATCCCGTAGAGACCGGAACCGACACCGCCGTAGATCACCTCGCCGAGCTGCATCAGCAGCATCGGCACGAGACCGCCGAGCGGCGTCAGCGAATCGTGCATCGTGTCGACCGCGCCGCACGACGCGGCCGTCGTCGCGACCGTGAAGATGCCGGTCTGCGCGATGCCGAAGCGCGTTTCCTTGCCTTCCATGTTGCCGCCCGGCTGCAGCGCGCTCGTCGACTGGTCGACGTGCAGCGCGGCGAGCGTCGGGTTGCCGGCCTGCTCGGCGCTCACCTCGGCGCCGATCGCGACCACGAACGCGACCGTCATCGCCGCGAGCACCGCGATGCCCTGCCGGCGGTCGCCGATCATGCGGCCGAACACGAGCGCCAGCGCGGCCGGGATGATCAGGATCGAGAAAATCTGCAGGAAGTTCGTGAACGGCGTCGGGTTCTCGAACGGGTGCGCGGAGTTCGCGTTGAAGAAGCCGCCGCCGTTGGTGCCGAGCATCTTGATCGCTTCCTGCGACGCGACCGGGCCCATCGCGAGCGTCTGCTTCACGAGCGGCGTGGGCACCGTCACCGGGTTGCCCTTGTCGTCCTTCACCGGGTTGCCCTGCGCGTCGAGCTTCGGTGCCGCGTAGGTGCTCGCCTGCAGCACCGGCACGTCCTGGTACGCCTTCAGGTTCTGGATCACGCCTTGGCTCATCAGCAGCGCGGCGATGACCATCGACATCGGCACGAGCACGTACATCGTCACGCGTGTGAGGTCGACCCAGAAGTTGCCGATCGTCTGCGCGGTGTGGCGCGCGAAGCCGCGGATCAGCGCGATCACGACGACGATACCGGTCGCCGCCGACAGGAAGTTCTGCACGGTCAGGCCGAGCATCTGCGTCAGGTAGCTGACCGTCTGCTCGGGCGTGTAGTCCTGCCAGTTGGTGTTGGTGACGAAGCTGACGGCCGTGTTGAATGCGCCGTCGGCCGTCATCGCGCCGAATTGCTGCGGGTTGCCGGGCAGGACGCCCTGCAGGCGCAGCAGGCCGTACAGGAACAGCGCGCCGAGCGCGTTGAATGCGATCGTCGCGACCGCGTATTGCTTCCAGTTCATTTCGGTGCCGGCATCGACGCCGGCGATGCGGTACAGCGCGCGCTCGATCGGCCCGAACACGCGCACGACGC
The DNA here is from genome assembly GCF_003854235.1 of Burkholderia sp. Bp8998. Lineage (NCBI taxonomy): Bacteria > Pseudomonadati > Pseudomonadota > Betaproteobacteria > Burkholderiales > Burkholderiaceae > Burkholderia > Burkholderia sp. Bp8998. Next base: position 93,180 of record NZ_QTQF01000010.1, on the reverse strand, counting down.
GCGAGCTGCCATCCATCACGCCGGTCAGGTAGCGCGCGACCGGCACGGCCGCCGCGAGCAGCACGACGATGAACAGCAACGTCTGAAACAGGTTGTTCGCGTTCATTCGATGTCCTCCGCGCGCAGCAGCGCAAAGACGAGATACGCGAACAGCAGGGCCGTCGAGGCCCCCGCGAGCCAAAGCATCCAGGTCATGCGTGCCCCCCGCGGCCGTATTGCACGAGCTTCTCGCAACCGGCAAGCAAACCGAGGATCAGCACGGTGAACAGCACCAGCGCGCCGATGAAAACCCCATCCATTTTTGTGTTCTCCGTCGTCGAAATCGGACGACTAGAACCTTATGGGAACGCGCGTAAAGGACGGGTCAAAGGTCATCGGGCCGGTATAAAAAACGCGTAAACGGGCGCGGTAGTGAACGGCGGACGGGACGTCGGAGTGCACGGGAGACAGGACGGGCGGCGACCGGCGCCGCCCGCCAGGGTGCGTGCCGGCGTGGTGCCGGCACGAAGGGATGCGTCAGGGAACGAGGATCGTCGAGCCGGTCGTCTTGCGCGACTCGAGGTCGGCATGCGCGCGGCCGACTTCCGCGAGCGGGTAGCGCTGGTTGATGCTCGTCTTCACCTTGCCCGACTGGATCACGTCGAACAGTTCGGCGGCCGCGGCTTCGAGATCGGCACGCTTCGCGATGTACGAGAACAGCGTCGGGCGCGTGAAGAACAGCGAGCCGCGCGACGAGAACTCCTTCGAGTCGATCGCCGGCAGCGGGCCCGATGCATTGCCGAAGCTGACGAAAAGCCCAAGCGGCGCGAGGCAGTCGAGCGAACCGATGTAGGTGTCCTTGCCGATCGAATCGTAGACGACCGGCACGCCCGCGCCGTTCGTGATCTCCTTCACGCGCTGCGTGAAATTCTCGCGCGTATAGACGATCGGATGATCGCAGCCATGCGCCTTCGCGAGCGCGGCCTTCTCGTCGGAGCCGACCGTCCCGATCACGGTCGCGCCGAGCGCCTTCGCCCACTGGCACACGAGCAGGCCGACACCGCCGGCCGCCGCGTGGATCAGGATCGTGTCGCCGGCCTTCACCGGATACGTGCGGCGCAGCAGGTAGTGCGCGGTCAGCCCCTGCAGCATCACCGATGCCGCGTCGTCGTAGCTGATCCCGTCCGGCAGCTTCACGAGCCGCTCGGCCGGCATCACGCGCTCCTGCGCATACGCGCCCGGCGGCTGCCCGACGTAGGCGACGCGGTCACCGACCTTCAGCGCGGTCACGCCGTCGCCGACGGCCGTCACCTCGCCCGCCGCCTCCATCCCGAGGCCGCCGGGCAGCGGCTGCGGATAGAGGCCCGTGCGGAAATACACGTCGATGTAGTTGAGCCCGACCGCGTGCTGCCGGATGCGGACTTCGCCCGCCTTCGGCTCGCCGACCTCGACATCGACCCACTTCATCACGTCCGGGCCGCCCGGCTGATCGTATCGGATTGCTTTCGGCATCGTTTCGCTCCTTGTTTGTCTGGGAATCGTGTTCGCCGAATACGGCGACATCGCCCCTGCGGCGATGCGTGCGAACACCAGTCGCAAGATTCGATTCTCGCGCGTCCCGTGCGGTCACGCACTGCGCCGTCGCAATCCCTTCAAATCTTCAGGGTCTTCGCGGGAAACGAATTGCAAGGGCCATGCACGCCGGGGACAAGGCTAATCGTTCCGCGGCCTGCGACTAGCAAACGTCCTGCATGTTCCGCGCCAGATCGTCGAGCAGCATCCGCGCGGTCGCGACGTTGGTCGCAACCGGCACGTCGTGCACGTCGCACGCGCGCACCAGCGCGGTGATGTCCGGGTCGTGCGGCTGAGCGGTCATCGGGTCGCGCAGGAACACGACGATGTCGACGCGGCCCTCGGCCAGTTCCGCACCGATCTGCAGGTCGCCGCCCTGCGGCCCCGACAGCTTGCGCTCGACCTCGAGCCCGTGCGCGGCGGCAATGCGGCTGCCCGTCGTGCCCGTCGCGACCAGCCGGCACTGCGCAAGCGCCTCGCGGAACTGGCCCGCGAGCGCGACGATCTCGTCCTTCTTCGCGTCGTGCGCGATCAATGCGATGCGGGGTTTGCTCATCTCCGTCTCCTTCGTCGTTCAGTGGTTGTCGTAGGCGTGAAGGCGGTGCGCGCGTCAGAACGTGCCCGGATACGCGCCGCCGTCGAGCAGCCAGTTCTGCCCGGTGATATAACCGGCATGCACGCTGCAGAGGAACGCGCACGCCGCGCCGAATTCGGCGCGCGTGCCGAGGCGCCCGGCCGGGATTTCCTTCGCGCGCCGCGCGCGCATCTCGTCGACCGTCACGCCCTGCGCCTTCGCCGACGCGGCGAGCGTCGTCGCGATCCGGTCGGTGTCGAACAGCCCGGGGAGCAGGTTGTTGATCGTCACGCCCTGCCCCGCGACCTTGCGCGACAGCCCCGCGACGAAGCCGGTCAGCCCCGAGCGCGCGCCGTTCGACAGCGCGAGCACGTCGATCGGCGCCTTCACGGCCGAACTCGTGATGTTGACGATCCGGCCGAAGCCGCGGCCGATCATCCCGTCGACGGTCGCCCGGATCAGCTCGATCGGCGTCAGCATGTTCGACTCGAGCGCGCGGATCCAGTCGTCGTGCGAGAAATCGCGGAAGTCGCCGGGCGGCGGCCCGCCGGCATTCGTCACGAGAATGTCCGGCTGCGGACAGGCGGCGAGCGCGGCCGCGCGGCCGTCGGGCGTCGTGATGTCGCAGGCGACGGCGGTGATCGACACGTTCGACTCGGCGCGAATCTCCTCCGCGGTTTCCTCGAGCGTGTCGCGCGTGCGGGCGACGATCACGAGATTCACGCCCTCGGCGGCCAGCGCTTCCGCGCAGCCGCGCCCGAGCCCCTTGCTCGCCGCGCACACGAGCGCGGTCTTTCCTGCGATGCCGAGATCCATCGTCGATTCCCTTATGGCGACGCGCGCCGGCTTGGCCCGGCCGCATCGCCGGAAGGGCGAGCGGTCGCGAACGGGCGAACACGGCGCGCGGATTGTCGTGAGACGTCGATAATATCCGGATCACGTGGCGCGCCTTGGTAAAATTGCGGCCATAAGCGGCGGCCGGCTTGGCGCCATCGCCGCCCCCGATCACCTTTTGTCGCCAAGGCGCCCCGTCATGAAACAGGACAGCCGTTTCCCGAATCTCTTCATCACCGATCACCCGCTGATCCAGCACAAGCTCACGCACATGCGCGACAAGGACACGTCGACGCGCACGTTCCGCGAACTGCTGCGCGAGATCACGCTGCTGATGGGCTACGAGATCACCCGCAACCTGCCGATCACGACCAAGCGGGTCGAAACCCCGCTGGTGGCGGTCGACGCGCCGGTGATCGCGGGCAAGAAGCTCGCGATCGTGCCCGTGCTGCGCGCCGGCATCGGGATGTCGGACGGCCTGCTCGACCTGGTGCCGTCCGCCCGGGTCGGCCACATCGGCGTGTACCGCGCGGAAGATCACCGCCCTGTCGAATACCTGGTGCGCCTGCCCGATCTCGAGGACCGCATCTTCATCCTGTGCGACCCGATGGTCGCGACCGGCTATTCGGCCGTGCACGCGGTCGACGTGCTCAAGCGCCGCAACGTGCCAGCCGCGAACATCATGTTCGTCGCCCTCGTCGCCGCGCCCGAGGGCGTGCAGGTATTCCAGGACGCGCACCCTGACGTGAAGCTGTTCGTCGCGTCGCTCGACTCGCACCTGAACGAGCACGCGTACATCGTCCCGGGCCTGGGCGACGCGGGCGACCGCCTGTTCGGCACCAAGAACTGACACGCCGGCGCCGCCGGGCCGCGCGGCCCGGCACGCCGCAACGGCCCTCCCGGCCGTTCGGCCATGCGCGGCGGCCCCGAAGCGACGGTCGCCGCGTGATAAAATCACGTTCCACTCGACACGCGCGGCCCCGCGGCATCACGCCCGCCCAGACGGCCGCCGATTCAACGACACATTGGCACAATCGCCCGCGCAGCGCGCCCGGGCACGGAGAAAGGTATGGCTGGTCATTCGAAATGGGCCAACATCAAGCATAAGAAGGCAGCGGCCGACGCGAAGCGCGGCAAGATCTGGACCCGCCTGATCAAGGAAATCCAGGTCGCGGCCCGCCTCGGCGGTGGCGACGCGAGTTCGAACCCGCGTCTGCGTCTCGCGGTCGACAAGGCGGCCGACGCGAACATGCCGAAGGACAACGTCAAGCGCGCGATCGACCGCGGTGTCGGCGGCGCGGACGGCGCGAACTACGAAGAAATCCGTTACGAAGGCTACGGCATCAGCGGCGCGGCGATCATCGTCGACACGCTGACCGACAACCGCACCCGCACGGTCGCGGAAGTCCGTCACGCATTCTCGAAGTTCGGCGGCAACATGGGCACCGACGGTTCGGTCGCGTTCATGTTCGATCACGTCGGCCAGTTCCTGTTCGCGCCCGGCACGTCGGAAGACGCGCTGATGGAAGCGGCGCTCGAAGCGGGCGCGGACGACGTGAGCACGAACGACGACGGCTCGATCGAAGTGCTGTGCGACTGGCAGGCATTCTCGGCTGTGAAGGACGCACTCGAAGCCGCGGGCTTCAAGGCCGAACTCGCCGAAGTGACGATGAAGCCGCAAAACGAAGTCGAATTCACCGGCGACGATGCGGCGAAGATGCAGAAGCTCCTGGACGCGCTCGAGAACCTCGACGACGTGCAGGAGGTGTATACGAACGCCGTCATCGTCGAGGAATGAGATGCCGGCCGCCGCGCGCATCGTTGCGGCGGCGGCCCGACCGATTTCGCGGCCGGCGCGCCTGAGCGTGCCGGCCGCCCTGTTTTCTAGTCTGCGGGGAATCCCATGAAACTACTCGTCGTCGGTTCCGGCGGCCGCGAACATGCGCTGGCGTGGAAGCTCGCGCAGTCGCCGCGCGTCCAGATGGTCTACGTCGCGCCCGGCAATGGCGGCACGGCGCAGGACGAGCGTCTGAAGAACGTCGACATCACGTCGCTCGACGCACTGGCCGACTTCGCGGAAAGCGAAGGCGTCGCGTTCACGCTCGTCGGGCCGGAAGCGCCGCTCGCGGCCGGTATCGTCAACCTGTTCCGCGCACGCGGCCTGAAGGTGTTCGGCCCGACCCGCGAAGCCGCGCAGCTCGAAAGCTCGAAGGATTTCGCGAAGGCGTTCATGAAGCGCCACGGCATTCCGACCGCCGACTACGAAACCTTCTCCGACGCCGCCGCCGCGCACGCGTACATCGACGCGAAGGGTGCGCCGATCGTCGTGAAGGCCGACGGCCTCGCGGCCGGCAAGGGCGTCGTCGTCGCGATGACGCTGGAAGAAGCGCACGCCGCGGTCGACATGATGCTGTCGGGCAACAAGCTGGGCGACGCCGGCGCGCGCGTCGTGATCGAGGAATTCCTCGACGGCGAGGAAGCGAGCTTCATCGTGATGGTCGACGGCAAGCACGCGCTGGCACTGGCGTCGAGCCAGGACCACAAGCGCCTGCTCGACGAGGACCGCGGCCCGAACACGGGCGGCATGGGCGCCTATTCGCCCGCGCCGATCGTCACGCCGCAGATGCACGCGCGCGTGATGCGCGAAATCATCATGCCGACGGTGCGCGGGATGGAGAAGGACGGCATCCGCTTCACGGGCTTCCTGTATGCGGGCCTGATGATCGACAAGGAAGGCAATCCGCGCACGCTCGAGTTCAACTGCCGGATGGGCGACCCCGAGACGCAGCCGATCATGGCGCGCCTGAAGAGCGATTTCTCGAAGGTCGTCGAACAGGCGATCGCGGGCACGCTCGACACGGTCGAGCTCGACTGGGACCGCCGTACCGCGCTCGGCGTCGTGCTGGCCGCGCACGGCTATCCGGACGCGCCGCGCAAGGGCGACCGCATCAACGGGATCCCGGCCGAGACCGCACAGGCCGTGACGTTCCATGCGGGCACGACGCTCGCCGAAGGTGACAAGCTCGTCACGTCGGGCGGCCGCGTGCTGTGCGTGGTCGGCCTCGCCGATTCGGTGCGCGAAGCGCAGCAGCATGCGTACGACACGATCAACCAGATCAATTTCGAAGGCATGCAGTACCGCCGCGACATCGGCTTCCGCGCGCTGAACCGCAAGAGCACGTAACGCCGCAACCGCCGCCTTGCCGTCGCAAACGGCGGCCTCCTCTGCCGGGGTTCGATAGAATGCCCGGCAGATGCCTTTTTTACGGCCCCCGCTTCGCGCGGGGGCGCCCAGTCCAGACATGACCGATTCGACCTACGACGTGGCACGCGTGCGCACGTACCTCCAGGGCCTGCAGACACGCATCGCCGACGCGCTCGGCGCGCTCGACGGCACACCGCTCGCGACCGACGCATGGCAGCGCGGGCCCGAGGAGCGCCTGCGCGGCGGCGGCTGCACGCGGATTCTCGAAGGCGGCCGCGTGTTCGAGCGCGCGGGGATCGGTTTTTCCGATGTCGCGGGCGACGCACTGCCGCCGTCGGCGAGCGCCGCACGCCCGCAACTGGCCGGCCGCGGCTTCGAGGCGCTTGGCGTGTCGCTCGTGCTGCACCCGCGCAACCCGTACTGCCCGACCGTGCACATGAACGTGCGGATGCTGATCGCGACGAAGCCCGGCGAAGCGCCGATCTTCTGGTTCGGCGGCGGGATGGATCTGACACCGGTTTATCCGTTCGAGGACGACGCGCGGCATTTCCACCAGACCTGCAAGGACGCGCTCGACCCGTTCGGCGCCGAGCTCTATCCGCGTTTCAAGACGTGGTGCGACGAGTATTTCTTCCTGAAGCACCGCAACGAGACGCGCGGCGTCGGCGGAATCTTCTTCGACGATTTCTCCGAACCCGGATTCGAACGCTCGTTTGAGATGATGCAGAGCGTCGGCGACGCGTTCCTGAACGCGTATTTGCCGATCGTCGAACGCCGTGTCGCACTGCCGTACGGCGAGCGCGAACGCGACTTCCAGGCTTACCGGCGCGGCCGCTACGTCGAATTCAACCTCGTGTTCGATCGCGGCACGCTGTTCGGCCTGCAAAGCGGCGGCCGGACCGAGTCGATCCTGATGTCGATGCCGCCGGTCGCGAACTGGCGCTATAACTGGCAGCCCGAGCCGGGCTCGCCGGAAGCACGCCTGAGCGACTTCCTCGTGCCGCGCGACTGGGTCTGAGCCCGCCGCGCCCCGACGCCTCAAGAACAGGACACGTTTTTCTGGACACCACCGCCCGCCCCGCCCTGCAGCCGCTGTCACGTCGTATCGGCTTGCTGGGCGGCACGTTCGACCCGATCCACGACGGCCACCTCGCGCTCGCGCGGCGGTTCGCCGACGTGCTCGGCCTGACCGAGCTCGCGCTGCTGCCCGCCGGGCAGCCGTACCAGAAGCGCGACGTGTCGGCCGCCGAGCATCGGCTCGCGATGACGCGCGCCGCTGCCGGCTCGCTGTCCCTGCCGGGGGTGACGATCACCGTCGCGACCGACGAGATCGAGCATGCGGGGCCGACCTATACGGTCGAGACGCTCGCGCGCTGGCGCGAGCGGATCGGCCCCGATGCGTCGCTGTCGCTGCTGATCGGCGCCGATCAGCTGGTGCGGCTCGATACGTGGCGCGACTGGCGCAAGCTGTTCGACTACGCGCACGTCTGCGCATCGACGCGCCCGGGCTTCGACCTCGGCGCCGCGCCGCCGGACGTCGCGCGGGAAATCGCGCGGCGGCAGGCCGGCGCCGACGTGCTGAAGGCGACACCGGCCGGCCATCTGCTGATCGACACGACGCTGGCGTTCGATATCGCCGCAACCGACATCCGTGCACACCTGCGCGAATGCATCGCGCGTCACGCGCAAATGCCCGATGCGTCGGCCGAGCATGTGCCGGCCGCCGTCTGGGCCTATATTCTTCAACATCGTCTCTACCATTCCTGATTCCATGGATATTCGCAAACTGCAGCGCGTGATCGTCGACGCTCTCGAAGACATCAAGGCGCAAGACATCAAGGTGTTCAACACCAGCCACCTGACCGAACTGTTCGACCGCGTGATCGTCGCGTCGGGCACGTCGAACCGCCAGACCAAGGCGCTCGCGTCGAGCGTGCGCGACAAGGTCAAGGAAGCCGGCGGCGACATCGTCAGCTCCGAGGGCGAAGATACCGGCGAATGGGTGCTGGTCGACTGCGGCGACGCGGTCGTGCACATCCTGCAACCGGCGCTGCGCCAGTACTACAACCTCGAGGAAATCTGGGGCGACAAGCCCGTGCGGATGAAGCTCGGCGGCGGCAAGGGCCCGAACGGTTTCGCGACGGCCAGCGAAGACGAGGACGACGAGGAAGAAGCGCCCGCACGCCCGGCGCGCAAGACGGCGGCCCGCCGCCGCTGAGTCGCAGCGAGTCGTCCCGATGAAGCTTTTCATCCTCGCGGTCGGCCACAAGATGCCCGGCTGGATCGCGTCCGGCTTCGACGAATACACGAAGCGGATGCCGCCCGAGCTGCGCATCGAGCTGCGCGAGATCAAGCCCGAACTGCGTTCGGGCGGCCGCAGCGCGGAAAGCGTGATGGCGGCCGAGCGTCAGAAGATCGAGGCCGCGTTGCCGAAGGGCGCGCGCATCGTCGCGCTCGACGAGCGCGGCCGCGACTGGACCACCATGCAGCTTGCGCAGGCGCTGCCCGGCTGGCAGCAGGACGGCCGTGACGTCGCGTTCGTGATCGGCGGTGCCGACGGGCTCGATCCGGAACTCAAAGCGCGCGCCGACCTGCTGCTGCGCATCTCGAGCATGACGCTGCCGCACGGGATGGTGCGCGTGCTGCTTGCCGAACAGCTTTACCGGGCGTGGAGCATCACGCAGAATCACCCCTATCACCGCGCATGACGTGTCGTCCTCGGGACGCGCGCCGCGCGCGCTCAACGAGATAACGACACCATGCCGTCCAGCACGCCCCCTGCCCTTTTCCCGACCCTTTACCTCGCTTCGCAAAGCCCGCGCCGCCAGGAGCTGCTGCAGCAGATCGGCGTGCGCTTCGAATTGCTGCTGCCGCGCCCCGACGAAGACGCCGAGGCGCTCGAAGCCGAACGGCCCGGCGAAGCCGCCGATGCCTATGTGCAGCGCGTGACCGTCGCGAAGGCCGAGGCCGCGCGGGCGCGCCTCGTCGCGAGCGGCAAGCCGGCCGCGCCGGTGCTGGTTGCGGACACCACCGTGACGATCGACGGTGCGATCCTCGGCAAGCCGGCCGATGCCGACGACGCGCTCGCGATGCTGACCCGCCTCGCGGGCCGCGAACACGAGGTGCTGACCGCCGTCGCGGTGATCGGCGCCGACGGTGAGCTGCTGCCGCCCGCGCTGTCGCGCTCGTCGGTGCGCTTTTCGGCCGCGCCGCGCGACGCGTTCGAGCGCTACGTCGACACCCGCGAACCGTTCGGCAAGGCCGGCGCCTACGCGATCCAGGGGCGCGCGGCCGAATTCATCGAGCGAATCGACGGCTCCCATTCGGGTATCATGGGTCTGCCCCTTTTTGAGACTGCCGCGTTGCTGCGCATTGCGCGCATCGCCTTCTGAATCGCACCATGAACGAAGAAATCCTGATCAACCTCACGCCGCAGGAAACGCGGGTCGCACTCGTCCAGCAAGGCGCGGTGCAGGAGCTTCACGTCGAACGCACGCTGTCGCGCGGGCGGGTCGGCAACATCTACCTCGGCAAGGTCGTGCGCGTGCTGCCCGGCATGCAGTCGGCGTTCATCGACATCGGCCTCGAGCGCGCGGCGTTCCTGCACGTCGCGGACATCTGGCATCCGCGCCTCGCCGGCGAGCCGCAGTCGGGCGCACCGCACCAGCCGATCGAGAAGACCGTGTTCGAAGGCCAGACGCTGATGGTCCAGGTGATCAAGGATCCGATCGGCACGAAGGGCGCGCGACTGTCGACGCAGGTCAGCATCGCGGGCCGCACGCTCGTGTACCTGCCGCAGGAGCCGCACATCGGCATCTCGCAGAAGATCGAGAGCGAGGCCGAGCGCGAGGCCGTGCGCGCGCGCCTGACCGCAGTGATCCCGGCGGACGAGAAAGGCGGCTACATTGTGCGCACGATCGCCGAGGATGCCACCTCCGACGAACTCGCCGGCGACGTCACGTACCTGCGCAAGACGTGGGCGACGATCGTCGCCCAGGCGCAGCGGCTGCCGGCGACGAGCCTGCTGTACCAGGATCTCGATCTCGCGCAGCGCGTGCTGCGCGATTTCGCGAACGACGACACGACACGCATCCAGGTCGATTCGCGCGAGACGTACCAGCGTCTCTCGGAATTCGCGGGCGAGTTCACGCCGGCCGTGAGCCCGAAGCTGCACCACTACACGGGCGAGCGGCCGCTGTTCGACCTGTACAACATCGAGACGGAGATCCAGCGCGCGCTGTCGCGCCGCGTCGACCTGAAGTCGGGCGGCTACCTGATGATCGACCAGACCGAGGCGATGACGACGATCGACGTGAACACCGGCGGCTACGTCGGTGCGCGCAACTTCGACGACACGATCTTCAAGACCAACCTCGAGGCCGCGCATACGATCGCGCGGCAGCTGCGGCTGCGCAACCTCGGCGGGATCATCATCATCGACTTCATCGACATGGAGAACGCCGAGCATCGCGACGCGGTGCTGTCGGAGCTGAAGAAGGCGCTGTCGCGCGATCGCACGCGCGTGACGGTCAATACCTTCTCGCAGCTCGGGCTCGTCGAGATGACGCGCAAGCGCACGCGCGAATCGCTCGCGCACGTGCTGTGCGAGCCATGCCCGACCTGCCAGGGCAAGGGCCAGGTGAAGACGTCGCGCACCGTGTGCTACGACATCCTGCGCGAGATCCTGCGCGAGTCGCGCCAGTTCAACCCGCGCGAATTCCGCGTGATCGCCGCGCAGCAGGTGATCGACCTGTTCCTCGACGAGGAGTCGCAGCATCTCGCGATGCTGATCGACTTCATCGGCAAGCCGGTGTCGCTGCAGGTCGAGTCGAACCTGAGCCAGGAGCAGTACGACATAGTCTTGATGTAGGGTGATCCGCGGCGATCTCCGAACGGGGAGATCGCCGCCAACCCTTGCAGCGGGCGTCGAGCAAGAAGATCGGTTATCTCACCGATCTTCGAGGGCTCCGGCAACGTAAGCGAACACCCCTGGCGGGCGAAGCACGGTCCCTCGAGTCCGACGTGGTTCACAGACCGTTTGACGCACCGCAGCAGTGCCACTATAATTCGCGCCGCGGGGTGGAGCAGTCTGGCAGCTCGTCGGGCTCATAACCCGAAGGTCATAGGTTCAAATCCTATCCCCGCAACCAACATCGAAGCCCGCTTTGCGACAGCAAGCGGGCTTCTTGCATTTCGCCGATTCGATTGCTCGATTGTTCATTTCCCGCGGGCGCCCTGGTCTCGTGCAGCGCGCTCGATCGCGTCCGTATCCCATCGGCCGATGCGCATCGCTTCTTCCAGCATGCCGAGGGTAAGGGGCACACGCGGCGGCTTGCGGTAACGCTCGGAAAACAACCCTGTATCATTCGGGTCATACGTGCAATGCGCCGCCGGACCAGACCACACCGTGAAAACCACATCGAGCAATTGTTTAACAACGGTTTCCTGATCAATCGCGCGACAACACGATATCGCGACGGCGCAACGTTCGCTCTTTCGCCGCGGGTGCGGGCTGCGCGGCACGTCGACATGGCGCACGTACCCCCGCCGCGCTATCCTTTCCCACCTCTCATTCACACGTCACACCATGAGCCAACGCCACAACCGCCGCCAGCGCAAGAAACTCCACATCGCCGAGTTTCAGGAACTCGCGTTCAACGCGACCGCGCAATACCGCAACGAGCTGACCGACCTCGAGCGCGGCCAGCTGATCGATTCGTTCATCGATTACGTCGAAGCGAACGGGCTGCTGACCGTCGCATCCGCTGACGAAGGGATCGGCGCCTACGTCATCTCCGGCGCACCGCGCGGCACGACGACCGATGCCGACCGCGAGAACGTGCGCGCGTGGCTGGCGGCACGTCCGGAGCTGACCGACGTCCAGGTCAGCGAATTCAGCGACGCGTGGTATCCGGACGCCTGACGTTCCAGCTCCGCTCCTCGGGCAGCGCCCGCGCCTGCCCGCCACGATGGCGGGCCAGGCAGGCGCCGCCGGCCCCCTGCACGTTCCCCGCCCTTCCGCCTTCCCTCCGCCCTCATCACACGACTCGCCTCGTGTCGACCGCGATTACCCCGATTCCGGCAGTGAATCGGACGCTTACTTCAATTTAACGATCGTTAAAAGACGTCTCGCATCGATGGACCTACTCTGATCGTACGAATCCGGTGATTTCCGGCACGATCGGCAAGCAAGACGAAAGAATGCAAACGGTTCGTCCTGCAAGCGCTCCGGGTTCCGACTCAGGCGAATAAGCGACGCGGCGACAGGTCAATCAGGGAGACAACAACCATGCGCGCGCCGCTTCCCTTCCGCAGCGACGACACATCGGTGCACGCGAGAACCGCCTGATCCATTTCCATAATCGAGACGAGGACGACATGAACACGCCCACCATCCATCAAGCAGGACTCCGAATGATCATGATCGCGGCCGGCGCCGCGGCGCTGATGTCACTGTCCGCGTGCGGCGGCTCCGGCTCGCTGAGCCAAGGCACCGGCGGCTCAGGTTCGGGGTCCGGCGACACGACGGCGTCGACCGGCGGCACGGGCAACGGCGCGAGCGGCACGTCGGCCAATGGGGTCGGCCAGACGACCGCGGCGTCGAGCAACATCGTGACGGCCGGCGGCGGCGCCGTATCGGGCGTCGGCACGGCAATCGCGGCGCAGACGCTGCCCGGCACGAACCCGGCGACGACGCAGGGGCTCGGCGCGGTCGTGCAGGACGTCGGCGCGGCCGTCACCACACTCGGCAACGGTCTCGGGTCGGGCCTCGGCCAGCTCGGCGCGTCGTCGAATCCGGTCGGCACGACGGTCGCGAGCACGGGAGGCGTGGTCACGAACCTCGGCCAGGCCGTCGCCGCGACGGGCGGTGTCGTGTCGAGTCTCGGCGCCAGCGGTTCGGCCCTTGCGCCGCTCGCGCCGGTCACGTCGCCCGTCGGCGGTGCCGTGACGACGCTCGGCAACACGATCGCGGGGGGCGGCGCAACGCTCGGCACGCAACTGTCGACCGGCCCGGTCGCGCAGGTGACGGGCGCGGCCAGCTCGGCGATCACGCCGATCACGACGACGGTCGGCTCGGTCACACAGACGGTCGCGGCAAGCACACCGCTCGGCGCGCCGTTGACGAACCTCGTGACGACCGTCGGCAACGGCGTCGCGAACACCGGCACCACGCTCGCGAATACCGGCAACAATCCGGTCACGACCGGAGTCGGCAACGTCGTGACCGCGACCGGCAACACGGTCGCGACCGCGGGCACCGCCCTGCTCGGCGGCGGCGCCACCGCGACGAATCCCCTCGCCCCGGTGACGGGGCTCCTGTCGACGGGCGCACTCGGCGGCACGATGGGCGGCAGCAACCCGGCTGGCGCGCTCGCGTCGGCGGTCGGCACCGCGACGGGGGCGGCCGGCAGTTCGCCGGCGGGCGGCCTGACGGGCGGCAGCGGCAGCGGCGCGCTGTCGAAGACCGGCAGCGGCCTGCTTGCCCCGGTAACGACGACGCTCGGCGCGCTGGTCAAGTAACGCCACACCGGCCGCCCGTGCGGCGCCCGTCCCGTCGTCGACGGCCGGGCGCCGTGCTCGTTGCGGCACCGCACGCCGCCCGTCCTGCAGTCGACCCTCGATCCTTCCCCGCCATCCCGCAACTCATCGTCCGCATAAATCGGTCCTGAAAGGAAGACACGTTAAACTCTCACCTCGCGTGGTGCGCCGCCCGCACCCGCCATCCATCGCCAGCCGCGAGCCTCCGGGCCCGCCCACGACCCATGGAGTGAGTGTCAATGAGCGGCGGACTTCCGTTTCCCGCATCCCGCATGTCGTTCCCGTCCTCGACGGTCTTCCTCGTTCTCGCAGCCGCCGCGCTGCTGTCCGGCTGCGGGCTGCTGCCGACGCAGAATCCGCCCGCGCCGATCAGCGAGGCGCTCATCGAACCCGTCGAGGAAGCCGCCGGCGAACCGCTGACGATGCCGCCCGTGCCCGCGCCGACGCAGCCGGAGGAACCGGAAGCGCCGAAGAAGCCGCACCGCGAGGTGGCGCGGCCGAAACCCGTGCAGCGCCCCGAAACGCCGACGCCGCCGCCTCCGCCGCCGGCCCCGCTCGTCGGCACGCGCACGCTCGAGCGCACCCAGATCCATGCGCTGCTCGACAGCGAAGTCGCGCGCCGCAACGGCAAGGTGATCGGCCGCGCGGTCGACATGGTGGCCGACGCGAGCGGCAAGCCGCGCGAGATGATCGTCAACCTGCAGGGCTTCATGGGCGTCGGCGACCGCAAGGTCGTCTTCCCGTGGAACGTGTTCCGCTTCACGCCGGGCGGCAAACAGGAGCCGATCGTGCTCGACGTGCCGTCGGGCGACCTGCCGCCGGCCGCGCGGCCCAAGGCCGTGCCGCTGTCGGGTTCGGCCGCGGCATCGCCCGCGACGCGACTGCCGATGCTCGACAGCGAGGTCGAGCGCCCGAACGGCACGAAGATCGGCCGCGTGGTCGATGTGCTGATCGACCGCGCCGCGCAGCCGCAGGCTGTCGTGCTCGACCTGGGCGGCCTCGTCAATACCGACCGCCGTTCGATCGCCGCGAGCTGGGGCGCGCTGCGCTTCGTCACGCGCGACAAGGCGCTGCACCCGCAGCTCGACCTGAACGATGCGCAGATCAAGGCGTCGCCGCCCTACGCGGCCGACAAGCCGATCGTCGCGGTCTACCCGCCCGTTGCCCCGGCACCGGCCTCGTCTGCGAGTGCGACCCGATGACGATCAAGCATTCCGTCAGCGTTCGCAGTCTTCGGGCCCTCGACTGGCTCAATTTTTTCGTTGCAAACGTTCAAACCGGGTTCGGTCCGTTCATCGCGTCCTACCTCGCGTCGCACAAGTGGACGCAGGGCGAGATCGGCATGGTGCTGTCGATCGGCACGATCAGCGCGATGGTCAGCCAGGTGCCGGGCGGCGCCGCCGTCGACGCGCTGAAGAACAAGAAAGGCGCGGCCGCGTGGGCGATCGCGGCCATCATCCTGTCCGCGGTGCTGCTCGCGTCGAGCCCGACGATCGTGCCGGTGATCGCGGCCGAGGTATTCCACGGCTTCGCGAGCTGCATGCTCGTGCCGGCGATGGCCGCGATCTCGTTCTCGCTGGTCGGCCGCGCCGACCTCGGCGACCGGCTCGGCCGCAACGCACGCTGGGCGTCGATCGGCAGCGCGGTCGCGGCAGGGCTGATGGGGCTCACCGGCGAGTACTTCTCCGCGCGCGCGGTATTCTGGCTGACTGCGGTGCTGGCGTTGCCCGCACTGTTCGCGCTCGCGATGATCCAGCCGACGCACGAGGTGATCCCGCATTCGTCGAAGCCCGACGATCACGACGAAGGCGAGGAACGCGAAACGCTGCTCGAGCTGCTGCGCGATCGCCGGATGCTGATCTTCGCGGCATGCGTGGTGCTGTTCCACCTGTCGAACGCGGCGATGCTCAACCTCGCGGCCGGCGAAGTGACGGCCGGGATGGGCGAGAACGTGCAGCTCGTGATCGCCGCGTGCATCATCGTGCCGCAGGCGATCGTCGCGATGCTGTCGCCGTGGGTCGGCCGCTCCGCGCAACGCTGGGGACGCCGGCCGATCCTGCTGCTCGGCTTCTCGGCGCTGCCGGTGCGCGCGCTGCTGTTCGCCGGCGTGAGCAGCCCGTACCTGCTCGTGCCGGTGCAGATGCTCGACGGCATCAGCGCGGCCGTGTTCGGCGTGATGCTGCCGCTGATCGCGGCCGACGTCGCGGGCGGCAAGGGTCGCTACAACCTGTGCATCGGGCTGTTCGGGCTCGCGGCCGGGATCGGCGCGACGCTCAGCACAGCCGTGGCCGGCTATATCGCCGATCACTTCGGCAACGCGGTCAGCTTCTTCGGGCTCGCCGCTGCCGGCACGCTCGCGGTGCTGCTCGTCTGGCTCGCGATGCCCGAAACGCGCGTCGACAACGGCGACGCGACCGCCGGCGAACCGGCCGCCACGCCTTCCGAACAGGCGCGCTGACGCACGCGCACCACACCCGCTTCCCGGCACGACACGATGGATACGATCAGGACACTCAACGAAGCCCGCCAGCAGATCCAGCAATCGATCTTCGATCTGTTCAAGGGGCTGACCTTCGGCGAACGGCTCATGCAAGGCGCGCTGATGGCGCTGCAGGCCGTCTGCGGCGCGTGCCTCGCGTATGCGATCGGCCGCGCGCTGCACACCGAGCAGGCCGTGTGGGCGGCGATCACCGCGATCGCCGTCACGCAGCACAACTATTCGGACACGATGTCGCTGTCGCGCGACCAGTTCATCGGCGCGATGATCGGTGGCCTGGTCGGCTTCGCGGGTGCAGCGCTCGGCGGCGACCGCCTCGTCGCCTATGCGCTTGCGGTCGCGATCACGATCGTCAGCTGCTGGTGCCTGAACGTCGGTAGCGCGGCGCGGCTCGGCGGCGTCACCGCGACGATCGTGCTGCTGTTTCCGGGCAACGGCCCGCTATGGGACATTCCGCTGATGCGGCTCGGGGAAGTGGCGCTCGGCACCGTCTGCGCGCTGGCGGTGTGCTGGGCGATGTCGCGGATCGAGCGACGCTGGTTCCGCCGGACGGCGGACAAGGGGAAGTGACGCGGTTGCCGGGACGCACGCCCCGGCAACCGGAAGAATCGATGATCGGCGGGAAGCGTTACGGGCCGACCCGCAGCACGATGCCCGAGCCGATCTGCACGAGCAGGTAGTCGCCGCCAACGCCGACCCATTGATAGCCGCGCGGCGGTGCGCTCAGGTGGTAGCCGCGCCAGTCGTCGACCACGTACTGGCGATCGCGGAATTCGCCGGGAAGCCGGTCGCCCTTGTGCCATTCGCGGCGCGGCTGATCGGCCCAGCGCTGCGGCACGTCGTCTTCGTGACGCATCTGGCCGGGCGGCATGTGCTTCGGACCGTGGCCGCGCTGCATGCCGTGATTGCCGTGGTCCCCGTGGTTGTCGTAGTTGCCGTGATCCTGCGCCATCGCGACCGGCGCTGCGAAACCCGCCGCGACCAGCGCGGCCAGCATCATCCCGTGCATCTTCCTCATTGTCCTTCCCTCCGTGTTGTCACGTCGAACCGGAAACAACTGGAACAACTGCACCTGCCCGATCAAGACTAGCACACCGGCGTGACCCGACGTCACGCCGCCTGCTGCTGGTACTGGATCCGGTGCAGGTGCGCGTACAGCCCGCCATGGCGCAGCAGTTCGTCGTGGCTGCCCTCTTCGACGATCTTGCCGGCTTCGAGCACGAGGATCCGGTCCGCGCGCTCGATCGTCGACAGCCGGTGCGCGATCACGAGCGTCGTGCGCCCTTCCATCAGCCGCTCGAGCGCGGCCTGCACGTGACGCTCGGACTCCGAGTCGAGTGCCGAGGTCGCCTCGTCGAGGATCAGAATCGGCGCATCCTTGTAGATCGCGCGCGCGATCGCGAGCCGCTGCCGCTGGCCACCCGACAGACGCATCCCGTTGCCGCCGACCAGCGTGTCGAGTCCGTCGGGCATCGCGGCGACCGCGTCGGCGAGGTTCGCTGCCTCGAGCGCCGCCTGCACGCGTGCACGGTCGGGCGTCTGCCCGTACGCGACGTTCGCGGCGATCGTGTCGTTGAACAGCACGACGTCCTGGCTGACCATCGCCATCTGGCCGCGCAGCGCGTGGAGGTCGTAGTCGGCCACCGGCACGCCGTCGACCAGGATTGCACCGCCCGTCGGATCGAAGAAGCGCGGCAGCAGGTTCACGAGGGTCGTCTTGCCGCTGCCCGACGGCCCCGCGAGCGCGATCATCTCGCCCGGCGCGACCTTGAACGAAATGCGGTCGAGCGTCGGCCGCTCGGAGGCGCCGTAGTCGAACGACACGTCGCGGAATTCGATCTCGCCGCGCGCGTGCGGCAGCGCACGGCCGCCGCCCTGCGGCTCGGCCGGCTCGTCGATCAGCCCGAAGATCAGCTCGGCGGCCGTCATCCCGCGCTGCAGCGGCTGGTTGACGTCGATCAGGTGCTTGAGCGGCGAAATCACCAGCAGCATCGACGTGACGAACGCGACGAAGCCGCCGACCGTCGTCTGGTCGTTGGTCGACTGCACGACCGCGATCGTGATCACGACCGCGAGCGCGATCGACGCGAGGAACTGCGTCAGCGGTTGCGCGAGGCCGCCCGAGATCGTCATGCGCATCGCATAGCCGCGCAGGCGCTTGCTCATCGTCGTGAAGCGGTCCATCTCGTACGCTTCGCCGTTGTGCACCTTGACGACCTTGTAGCCGCCGACCGTCTCCTCGACGATGTACGACAGCTCGTTGGTCAGCGTCTGGTGCTCGCGGTTCAGGCGGCGCAGGCGGCGGTTGATCTTGCTGACGAGCCAGCCGATGCCCGGCAGGATCACCGCGACGATCAGCGTGAGCCGCCAGTTCAGGTAGAACAGGTAGCCGAGCAGGAACATCACGGTCAGCGAGTCGCGCACCAGCGTGACCATCACGCCGGTCAGCACCGACAGGATCTGGTTGACCTCGAACACGATCGCGTTGATCACGGTGCTCGCGGTCTCGCGCTGGAAGAACGACGCGCCCGTGTGGATCATCCGCTGGAACATCTCGAGCCGCAGCTGCAGCAGGATGCGGTTCGACACGTAGTTGAGCAGGTAGTTGGACGCGTACTGCGACACGCCGCGCACGAGCGCGAGGCCGATCACCGCGATCGGCACGTACCATTTCGCGCGGTCGCTGCCGTGCGAGCCGAAGCCGTGGTCGAGCAGCGGCTTGAGCAGTGCCGGGATCCCGGCTTCCGTGGCCGCGACGACACCCATCGTCATCACGGCGAGCAGCACGATGCCGATGAGCGGCCGGATGTACGGCCACAGGCGCTTGAGGACCGTGGCCGGCGACGTACCGGTGCCGTCCATCGGTTTGCGAAGAGTGTTCTGGGTTTCCAAGGCAATCCTTCTTGAGCCGCGACGCGGCGCCCGGGGCGTGGCTGCCCGGGATTCGCCCCATCCGGCGGGTGCCGAAAAAGGCCCAACATTATAGCTGTACCGCCTGCACCGGCATGGCCGTCGCCGAAGCGGCCGCCGGCCGGCGCGCGGGTATACTGCCGCTCACCGTTTTCTCCGCCTTTTCGACGATTTCATGGCAGAACCCACCCTCGGCGTCGCCCTCATCGCCCTCAACGCGGCCACGCGGCTCGCGCAGTGCCTCGACGCGCTGACCTTCGCCGACGACGTCGTCGTGATCGACGGCGGCAGCACCGACGATACCGTCGCGATCGCCCGCGCGCACGGCGCCCGCGTGATCGTCGAGCGCGACTGGCCAGGTTTCGGCCCGCAGAAGAACCGTGCGCTCGATGCGCTCGACACCGACTGGATCCTGTCGCTCGACACCGACGAGGTGGTCAGCCCGGAACTCGCGCAGTCGATCCGCGCGGCCATCCGCGCGCCGGCCGCGCAGGTCTATGCGCTCGACCGGCTGTCGAGCTTCTGCGGCCAGTGGATCCGCCACAGCGGCTGGTATCCGGACTGGGTGCCGCGCCTGTTCCGGCGCGGCACCGCCCGCTTCTCCGACGATCTGGTGCACGAACGGCTCGTGTTCGACACGCCCGCGCAGCGGCTGCCGGGCAAGCTCATGCACTATTCGTACGAGGATTTCGAAACCGTCGTGCGCAAGCTCGATGCGTATTCGACGGCCGGCGCGCGCCAGCGCCGCGCGGCCGGCCAGCGCGGCGGCTTCGGCAAGGCGCTCGCGCGTGGCGCGTGGGCATTCGTGCGGACCTACCTGCTGCGGCGCGGGTTTCTCGACGGCCGCGCGGGCTTCATGATCGCCGTGTTCAACGCGGAAACCGTCTACTACCGATTCCTGAAGCTCGGCCACGAACCGGCCCGCTGAGCGCGGCCCGCCCTGCCCCCACCCCGACGCCGCCGGCAGGCGCCGGCCCGGCGTTACAATGCCGGGCTGCCGGCACGCCATGCGCGCCCGAGCGCGGCGCCGCGCCACGCGCCGCCGACACGACGACCACCGAATCCGACCGCCATGTTCTCCATCATCATCCCGACCTGGAACAACCTGCCGTACCTCAAGCTCGTCGTCGACAGCCTGCGCCGTCATTCCGCGTACGACCACCAGATCATCGTGCACGTCAACGACGGCTCGGACGGCACGCTCGACTGGGTGCGCAGCGAAGGCATCGAGCACACCGCGTCGCCGGCCAACATCGGCATCTGCCACGCGGTGAATCTGGCCGCCGCGCGCGCAACGCGCGACTACGTCGTCTACATGAACGACGACATGTACTGCTGCCCGGGCTGGGACACGGCGCTCGTGCGGCGCATCGAGCAGATGCCGACCGACCTGTTCATGCTGTCCGGCACGATGGTCGAGCCGGTCGACACCCGCAACCCGTGCGTCGTCGTCAGCAATTTCGGCCGCGACGCCGACCAGTTCGACGCGGCCGGCCTCGTCGCGGCCACGCCGCGGCTCGCGCGCGCGGACTGGCTCGGCTCGACCTGGCCGCCCACGCTCGTGCACCGCGACTGGTGGAACCGCATCGGCGGCTACAGCAGCGAACTGTCGCCGGGGATGAGCAGCGACAACGACTTCTCGATGAAATTCTGGGACGCCGGCTGCCGGATCTTCCTCGGCGTCGGCGACAGCCTCGTTTATCACTTCCAGCAGAAGAGCACCGGCAAGATCGTCAAGAACGACGGCCGCCGCCAGTTCCTCAACAAATGGGGCATGACGCAGGCCACGTTCGACCGCTACTACCTGCATCGCGGCGAGCCGGCCGGCTCGCACCTCGCGCTCGACACGCCGGCCGTCGAAGGGCGCCTCAAGCGCGCGCTGCTGCGCTCGCGGATCAAGCGCGCATTCAGCTGATCAGACCCCGGAAACGGCACGGAAACGCCCGCAGCTTCGCGTATACTGCGCGCTTCGTCCCGCGCGGTGCCGCCGGGACGCGCGGCGCGCAGCACGGTGCCCGCATGCCGCAATCGTCCATTCGACAGGTTCCGATGCTTTCGTTTTCCGCCCCCGCCACGCGGCGCCTGACCGCCGCCCGCGCCTTCGCCGTCATCGCGCTCTGCATGGTGCCCGTCTCGACCGCGCTGACCAACGTGTTCTGCGGGCTGTTCGCGGCCGCACTCGTCATCTCCCCCGAATTCTGGCGCGACCTGCGCACGTTCGTGACCGAACCGGCGTCGCTGGCGGCGCTCCTGATCCTCGCGGCGCTGACCGCGAGCGTCACCTACACGGTCGCGCCGCACCCGAAGGCGTGGAACTGGGTCGCCAAGTACGACAAGCTGCTGCTGCTGCCGTTTGCCGTACTCGCCTTCCGCCATTCGAACTGGGCGCCGATCGTGCGGCGCGCGTGGTTCGGCACGCTGTGCGTGGTCCTGCTGCTGTCGACCACCAACTATCTCGGGCTGACCGCGATCGGGCCCGCGCATGCGACCGAACTGCCGCTGTCGCGCGCCTGGGTGTTCAAGAACCACATCGCGGCCGGCATGTTCGGCGCGCTGCTGTTCTACCAGGCAGCCGACCTCGCGCTGGCGACCCGCACCGCGCTGTCGCGTGCCGCGTATGCCGCCGTCGCCGCGTGGTCGCTGATCAACGTGTTCGTGATGCTGCAGGGACGCACCGGGCAAGTCATCGCGCTGCTGCTGATCCTCGTCGTGGCGGTGCGTTTCGTGCTGCTGCTGCGCCGCCAGTCGGCGCTGCGCGCGGGGCTCGCCGCCGGTGCGCTGGTCCTGGCGGGCGCCGCGCTCGTCGCCGCCGCATGCACGGTGAACAGCGGACGGCTCGTGAAGGTCGTGTCGGAAGTGCAGCAGTATCGGCAGAGCGATGCGATCACGTCGACCGGATTGCGTCTCGAGTGGTACAAGAAGGGGCTCGAGCTGTATCGCCAGCGCCCCGTGATCGGCTACGGCGCGGGCGGCCTCGAGTTCGAATTCCAGAAGCTCACGGCAGGCAAGACGGCTGCCGAAGGCCAGCTCACGTCGAATCCGCATAACGAATACCTGCTGATGGCCGTGCAGCTTGGCACGCTCGGCGTATTGCTGTTCCTGAACCTGATCGTGCAGATCGCGCGCGGCAGCCGCGCGCTCGATTCGCGTTCGCGGCACTTGCTGCTCGCGTGGCTCGCGATCTTCACGATCGGCAGTCTCGCGAATTCGCTGCTGCTCGATTTCGCCGAAGGCCACCTGCTCGTGCTGCTGGCCGGTATCCTGCTCGGCTGCGGCGCGCGCAGCGAAGCGCTGCCGCGCGAAACGTCGGCGATCCGGCGCAGCGCGTAACGCATCAGGCGGCGGGCGGTACGCGGCCGCCCGGCGCCGGTTCGGCCCAACGGCGGCGCACGCGCGCCGTCGACGCGTCGTGCCGCCACGTCCCGCCTTTCAAATCAGGAAACGTCCGGCTGTCGTGCGTCAGTCCGAGCGCGCGCGATGCAGTCGCGACGTGTCGATGACCGCATCGGCGCCGCCCGGCGGATTCAGCCCGAGCATCTCGGCCGCCGCCGCCTTCACACGCTGCGTGCCGAGATTGACGAGGCAGTCGCTATGGCTGTCGACATGGCGCTCGCAGCCTTCGTGCCGGCACGGCACGCAATCGCCTTCGCCCTGTAGCAGCCATACGTTGCCGTGCCGTGCGGAGCCGCGCAGCGCCCACGGGTTCTCGGTCGCCGGCCAGTGCTGCGGCCACGGCCCCCAGCGCACCGGGTCGGACGGACCGAACAGCGCGATCGTGGCGGTGCCCGTCGCGGCCGCAACGTGCGTCGCGCCCGTATCGGGCCCGATGAACAGCCGCGCACGCCGCACCAGCTCCGCGCTTTCGCCGAACGTGAGGCGACCGACCAGGTTCAGCACGTCGCCGCCCGCCTCGGCCGCGACCTGCTCCGCGTACTCGCGCTCGCGATCGGCCGGGCCGCCCGACAGCGCGATCGCAAACCCCTGCGCGCGCAGCCATTCGATCATCTCGACCCAGCCGTCGAGCCGCCATTGCTTGTAGCGGAACATCGGATACGGATGCAGCACGACAAGCGGCTTGCCATCGCGGATCGCCGGCGATTCGGCGAGCCACGCGTCGAAGCGCGCGCGCCGCGCGGGATCGTCGCCGATGCCCGGCGCGACCACCTCGGATACCGGCTCGATGCCGATCACCGGTGCGAGCGCGAGCGTGCTGACGACCGTATGCGCGGACTCGTGATGATTGATCGCGATGCCGTTCAGCATCATTCGCGTCAGCCACGTGACGCGGTTCGGATCGACGAGGCCGACGCGCTTGCGGCCGGCGAACCAGCTATAGAAGCGCGGCCGGTCGGAGCTGAGCGCCGCGCACGCGAGATCGTAGCGGCGCCACATCGACAGCGCGTCGCGCAGCCGTTCGCGAAACCCCGCGCGCTGGGCGACGACGATCACGCGCCGCACGTCCGGGTTGTGCTCCAGCACGCCTTCGGTGCCGCGAAACACCAGCATGTCGATCTGCGCATCGGGCCAGCGCGCCTTCAGCGAACGCACGAGCGGCGTCGTCAGCAGCACGTCGCCGATACGGCGTGGTGCTGCGACGAGGATGGTTCTGGGCGGGCGGGCGGAAGAAAACAGGGCCACGGCGATCGTTCCGTCTAGCTGGCTGGACAAGGCTCGCAATGTACAGGATTTTGCGGCCGCTGGCGTGGCGCCGGGCAGCGGACAGCGGGCGTCGGCGACACGCCGCGGCCGGCGGCCGGCGTCGCTTGGCCGGCAGTGCGGCAGGCAACAACGCACCGGGCACGGCGGGGCCTGCGGCCACGCGCTTACTTGCGCCCGCTTGCCCGTCCAGCAGCGGTACCGGCAGTGCCGCCGCCACCTGCGTTCCGCGGGGCTACGAAACGATCGCGCCGGCCCCGGGTGCCGCAAGCGTGGCGGCCGGGAGCGGCAGTGCGCCGCCGATCGCGTCGTCGGGCTGTCCGGCCTGCGTCAACAGATGAAGCACCGCACGCTCGAGCGCGTCGACGCCGATCGCGTCGACCGTCGCGCCGGCCCGCAGGATCATGTGCGGCACGCCGAGCGGATGCCAGCGCCGGTATTTCTCGGGACGGTCCTCGAACAGCGCGGCGACCGGCACACCGAGCGCCGACGCGAGATGCACGGGGGCGCTGTCGGCCGACACGATCGCGTCGAGGAGGCTCGCGGCGGCCACCAGTTCGGCGACCGATGACGGCACGACATGCCGGGCGTCCACGTCCCGCCACGCGTCGCGATCGGCGTCGGCCTCGGCCGACACGGCGGGATCGCGGAACACGATCACGTCGGCGAACGGTGCGAGCCGCTGGCCGAGCTCGCGCCATCGATCGGCCGGCCAGCGCCGCTCGGCCGCCTTGTTCGACACGAACAGACCGACGCGCGGTTTGGTGCGCGGCCCGAGCAGCCGATACCAGGTGTCCTGCAGCGCGCGGTCCGGGTGGACGGACAGCACGAGACCGTCGAGATCGCTGCGGCCGAGTTCCGGCACGAGCCGGAATCCCGACAACGCTTCATGGCACATCGGCCGCGACGCGACGTGTTCGGGCTTGCGATCGTCGAATTCGGAATCGGCATCGTGCCAGCGGCAATCCGTCACGCCGAGCTGCCGCGCGAACTGGATGCTGCTGCGATGCATGCCGCCGTTCGGCACGACCACGAGGTCGAACCGCAGGCGGCGCAGCCGGCGCACGAGCCGCAGCCGGTCGAAGAACGCGCGCATCCGTCCGGGGCGGTCATTGCGCTCGCACTGACGGCTGTACACGTACGTATGGATCGTGTGCACGTCCGGGTTGCCGGCCAGCGCGGCCGCGTTGTAACGGTTCGCGACCACGTGCAGCTCCGCCCCGGCCCAGCGCTGTTTCAGCGCGCCGAGAAAAGCGGTCGTGCACAGCATGTCGCCCAGAAAATCAATCCGGATCACGAGGATCCGCCCCGTCGGTTTCCCGTTGGCCATTGTAGTTGTGGTGCTGTCGGTATTTTTTGTCGTCGCGTTCCGATCGGCATCCGGGCTTGCGTCTCCGTGCCGACTCGTCGCGTGGTCGCCCGCGGCACCGCGCTGCATTCCGTGTCGCGCGGAACCGTCCCCGTTTTCACGCCCGCGATGTCGCCGCCGGCCGGCGGACGGACCACGGCCGGGGGGGACATCTGCGTCGCGCGCGACGGATTGTATAGCGTCCGGATGACAGCCCCAAGCACCCGCCAAAATGAAGACGGCCCGCCGCACCGCACGATGGCGATGCGACGGGCCGCACCGGCGACGACCGTCCGGCGGGGATGCGGTCAGTACGTGATTTCGACGATGCTGCCGTCGAACGTCGCGCGCAGTTCCGCGAGCAGCGTGTCGCTCGGCTTCACTCGCCACGCGTCGCCCAGACGCATTTCGCCCTGCGCGCGCGCGTTGCTGTAGTGAACCTGGACCGCGAGCCCGTTCGGCAGCGGTGCCTGCGGGCGACGGCCGCCGTCACGCCCGCCGCCTCGCGGCGCGGGCGCCTCGACCGCGGGTGCGGCAGCCGGATCGTCCTTCGACACGTGCGGCTCGAGCACGCGGCGCAGCGCTGCCGCATCCGCGTTGCCGTTCACCGTGAGCCGCACCGCCTGCGCATAGCGGCTGCGCGCGCGTTCGAGATCCATTACCGTGTCGGCCGTGAAGCGGATGCCGCCGGTGAACGCATCGTTGCGTGCCTGGCCCTGCACGATCAGCAGTTCGTCTTCCTTGAACAGCGCCTTGTTCGCCTCGAACTGCTCGTTGAAGATCGTGATCTCGCACTGGCCCGAACCGTCGTCGAGCAATGCGATCAGCATCTTGCCGCGCTGGGTCATCTGCGTGCGCAGCGACGCGATGATGCCCGCGACGAGCTTGTCGCGCCCTTCCTTCAGGTCGCCGACCTTCTGCCGCACGAACCGGCGCACTTCGTCGCGATACGCATCGAACAGGTGGCCGGACAGGTAGAAGCCGAGCGCGCCCTTCTCTTCCTGCAGGCGGCGCTTGTCGTCCCACGCGGGTTCGTCGACGAGCGCATGCGCGTGCGGCGACTCGGCGCCCATGTCGAACAGGCCGGCCTGCATCGCGTTCGCCTCGGCCTGGTCGGCCGCTTCCATCGCCAGCGGCACCGACGCGATCAGCTGCGCACGGTTCGTGTTCAGCGAATCGAACGCGCCGGCACGGATCAGCGCCTCGACCGTGCGGCGGTTGACGATGCGCCGGTCGATCCGCTCGCAGAAGTCGAACAGGTCGGTGAACGCCTTTTCCTCGCGGGCGCGCAGGATTTCCTCGATCGCGTTCTGGCCGCTGCCCTTCACCGCGCCGAGGCCGTAGCGGATCGTGCGCGAGCGCTTGCCGTCGGCTTCGGCGACCGGCTCGAACCGGTAATGCGAAGCGTTGATGTCCGGCGGCAGCACGACGAGGTTGTTCACGACGCAGTCGTCGAACAGGATCTTCACCTTGTCGGTGTCGTCCATCGCGAGCGTCATGTTGGCCGCCATGAATTCGGCCGGATGGTGCGCCTTCAGCCACGCGGTGTAATACGCGAGCAGCGCGTAGGCCGCCGCGTGCGACTTGTTGAAGCCGTAGCCCGCGAACTTCTCCATCAAGTCGAAGATCTCGTCGGACTTCTCGCGCGTGAGGCCGTTCGCCGCCGCACCCTCGGCGAAGATCTCGCGGTGCTTGGCCATCTCCTCGGGCTTCTTCTTGCCCATCGCGCGACGCAGCAAGTCCGCGCCGCCGAGCGAGTAGCCGCCGATGATCTGCGCCATCTGCATCACCTGCTCCTGATAGACCATGATGCCGTAGGTCTCTTTCAGGACGGGTTCTACGCGCGGATCCGGATAGTCGACCTTCTCGCGGCCGTGCTTCCGTGCGCAGAAGCTCGGGATCAGGTCCATCGGGCCCGGACGGTACAACGACACGAGCGCGATGATGTCCTCGAAGCGGTCGGGCTGCGCGTCCTTCAGCATGCCCTGCATCCCGCGGCTTTCCAACTGGAACACGGCAACCGTGTTGGCCTTCTTCAGGATCTGGAACGACGCCGGATCGTCGAGCGGCACCTGCGCGAGCGACCAGTCGGCCTTCGATGCATCGAGGCGGCGAATGTAGCGCTCGGCCCAGTCGAGGATCGTCAGCGTCGTGAGACCCAGAAAGTCGAACTTCACGAGGCCGACGGCTTCGACGTCGTCCTTGTCGTACTGGCTCACGACACCGCCGTCGTCGCCCTGGGTGTAAAGCGGGCAGAAATCGGTCAGCTTGCCGGGTGCGATCAGCACGCCGCCGGCGTGCATCCCGACGTTACGCGTGAGGCCCTCGACGCGCTGCGCGAGGTCGAGCAGCTGGTGCACTTCGTCCTCGTGGTCGTAGCGCTCCTGCAGCTGGGGCTCTTCCTTCATCGCGTCGGCGATCGTCACGTGCTTGCCCGGCTTGAACGGGATCAGCTTCGCGACACCGTCGGTGAACATGTAGCCGAGATCGAGCACGCGGCCGATATCGCGCACGGCCGCCTTCGCGGCCATCGTGCCGAAGGTGGCGATCTGCGACACGGCGTCCGCGCCGTATTTTTCCTTCACGTACTGGATCACGCGATCGCGGCCGTGCTGGCAGAAGTCGATGTCGAAGTCGGGCATCGACACGCGTTCCGGATTCAGGAATCGCTCGAACAGCAGGTTGTAGCGCAGCGGGTCCAGATCGGTAATGCCGAGCGCGTATGCGACCAGCGAGCCGGCGCCAGAGCCGCGGCCCGGGCCGACCGGCACGCCGTTGTTCTTCGCCCAGTTGATGAAGTCGGCAACGATCAGGAAGTAGCCCGGGAAGCCCATCTTCGTGATGGTCCCGCACTCGAATTCGAGCCGCTTGTAGTACGTGTCGCGCTGCGCGTCGCGCTCCGCGGCATCCGGATACAGCTGTTCGAGGCGCTTCTCGAGCCCCTCCTTCGACAGCTGGACCAGGTAGTGGTCGAGCGACATGCCGTCCGGCGTCGGGAACAGCGGCAGCTTCGGCTTGCCGAGCTCGAGCTTCAGGTTGCAGCGCTTCGCGATCTCGACCGTGTTCGCGACCGCCGACGGCAGGTCGGCGAACAACGCGGCCATCTCGTCTTGCGTGCGGAAGTACTGATCGGTCGTGAAACGCTTCTGGCGCCGCGGATTCGCGAGCATGTCGCCTTCCGAGATGCACACGCGCGCTTCGTGCGCGGTGAAATCGTCGTCGGTCATGAACTGCGTCGGATGCGTCGCGACGACCGGCAGCTTCAGCGACGCGGCGAGCGTCGCGGCCTGCTGGATGTATGCCTCGGCGCCCGGCTGGCCGTAACGCTGCAGCTCGATGTAGAAGCCGCCCGGGAACACCTTCGCCCAGCGCTCGGCATGACGCCGCGCGGCTTCCTCGTTACCGGCCGCGAATGCGAGCCCGATATCGCCCTGCTGCGCGCCGGACAGCGCGAGCAGCCCGTGCGAGAGCTCGCCGTCGAGCCAGCTCGCGTCGAGCTCCGCGCGGCCGCGGTACTGGTTCGTGAGCCACGCCTTCGACAACAGCTCGCACAGGTTCAGGTAGCCGACCTTGTCCTTCACCAGCAGCAGCAAGCGCGACGGTTTGTCGCGATCGTCCGGATTGGTGATCCAGACGTCGCAGCCGGCGATCGGCTTGATGCCCTTGCCGCGGGCTTCCTGATAGAAACGGACGAGGCCGAATGCGTTGCCGAGATCGGTGAGGGCGAGCGCGCCCTGGCCGTCTGCGGCCGCCGCCTTGACGATGTCGTCGAGGCGCACGATGCCGTCGGCAATCGAGAATTCGGAGTGAACGCGAAGATGGACGAAGCGGGGATCTGACATGGGCGTTATTGTAGCCGCGTCGTCGCGCAGACTGCCCAAAAAATCCCCGCGCCCGGCCGTTCGGCCGATGCGTGCGACGCCGGCCGAACGGTCAGGTGCCGGCGCATGCGCAGTTTGCGGGATAATACGGGTTTTCGAATCATCGTCCCGGCTTCGCACCCTTTTTTGCGGGGCCGCCGTGCGCCCGCCGCACGGCCGCGGCCGTTTCCCGTCGGACCATCATGACCATCGTCAACCTCGCCGCCTACCACTTCGTGTCGCTCGACGCGACCGCGCAATGGCGCCCGCTCGTCACCGCCCGCTGCAACGAACTCGGCCTGCGCGGCACGATCCTGCTCGCGCCGGAAGGCATTAACCTGTTCATCGCCGGCCCGCGCGACGCGACCGACGCGTTCGTCGACTACCTCCGCCACGATCCGCTGTTCGAAGGCAAGTTCGCGACGCTGCAGTTCAAGGAGAGCCTGTCCGACTCGCAGCCGTTCCGCCGGATGCTCGTGCGCCTGAAGCGCGAGATCATCACGATGAAGAAGCCCGCGATCAAGCCGGAGCTCGGCCGCGCGCCGTCGGTCGACGCGCGCACGCTGAAGGCGTGGCTCGACCGCGGCCACGACGATGCCGGCCGCCCGGTCGTGATGCTCGACACGCGCAACGCATTCGAAGTGGACGTCGGCACGTTCGACGACGCGCTCGACTACCGGATCGACAAGTTCAGCGAGTTCCCGGAAGTGATCGACGCGAACCGCGCCGATCTCGACGGCAAGACGGTCGTGTCGTTCTGCACCGGCGGCATCCGTTGCGAGAAGGCGGCGATCCACATGAAGGAAATCGGCATCGAGAATGTGTACCAGCTCGAGGGCGGGATCCTGAAGTATTTCGAGGAAGTCGGCGGCGCGCACTATCACGGCGACTGCTTCGTGTTCGACTACCGCACCGCGCTGAACCCGCAACTGCAGCCGACCGAGAACGTCACGTGCTTCGCGTGCCGCGCGGTCGTCACGCCGGAAGCCCAGCAATCGCCGAGCTACGTGCCCGGCAAGTCGTGCCCGGCCTGCGCGCAGACAGCCAGCGCCGCCGCATAAGCGCGCGTCGCTCCGCGCCCCGATGAACGGCTACCGCGGCCGCTTCGCGCCGTCGCCCACCGGCCCGCTGCATTTCGGCTCGCTGGTCGGTGCGCTTGCGAGCTGGCTCGACGCGCGCGCGCACGGCGGCGCGTGGCTCGTGCGCATCGAGGACATCGACGGCCCACGCACGGTGCCCGGCGCCGCCGACGACATCCTCGCGACGCTCGCGCATTTCGGCATGACGCCCGACGAGCCGCCCGTATGGCAAAGCACGCGCGAGGCCGCCTATGCGGCCGCGCTCGAACGGCTCGTCGCCGCGGGGCTCGTCTATCCGTGCGGCTGCACGCGCAAGGAAATCGCCGACTCGCTGCGCGCCGCGCACGAGCGCCACACGACACTCGCGTACCCGGGCACCTGCCGCACCGGCCTGCACGGCAAGCCCGCGCGTGCATGGCGGCTGCGCGTGCCGGACGGCGACGCCGCGATCGTCACGTTCGACGACCGCTGGCAGCACACGCAAGCGCAGAACCTCGCGACCGAGGTCGGCGATTTCGTGCTGAAACGCGCGGACGGCCAGTGGGCGTATCAGCTCGCGGTCGTGGTCGACGATGCCGACGCGGGCATCACGCACGTCGTGCGCGGCGCCGACCTGCTCGATTCGACCGCACGCCAGATCTATCTGCAGCGCTGTCTCGGCGTGCCGACGCCCGGCTACCTGCACGTGCCCGTCGTCGTCGATGCGAACGGCGAAAAGCTCAGCAAGCAGACGGGTGCGATCGCGCTCGAACGCGACGATCCGTTGCCGGCGCTGCGGGCCGCCGCGGCATATCTCGGCCTTTTGGCCGATGGCGATCCATCGGGCGATACGATGGATGCGTTCTACGCGGCCGCGACCGATGCGTGGACGCGTCGCTTCGGGCCACGCGCCAGCTAACCGCTCACCGAACGCCGGCCTGTCGCAACCGCGCTCCTGCATCCGTCAGCGCCAAATCCG
Source organism: Burkholderia sp. Bp8998 (assembly GCF_003854235.1). Lineage (NCBI taxonomy): Bacteria > Pseudomonadati > Pseudomonadota > Betaproteobacteria > Burkholderiales > Burkholderiaceae > Burkholderia > Burkholderia sp. Bp8998. Next base: position 62,169 of record NZ_QTQF01000010.1, on the reverse strand, counting down.
ATCGCATGAAGACCCCCTGGGCGCCCACTCGACTGCACGCCGTGCCGCATGAAATCACCCACCTCTTCGCAATTGTCTCGCCCAATGAAAAACGGGCACATGCTCATCACATGCACCCGTTTCCGCGGCAGCGCTCGCGCGCCGCACCGACCGCCTGAACCGCCCGCTTACGCCGACGGCTTGCGCGGCATCCCGAAGCCGCCGAGCAGCGCGGCGACCTGACGCTTCGGCCCCTTCTTCTCGGGCTGCTGGGACTTCGCCTCTTCCGGCTGTTTCGCCGGCACCGACGGCTCGTACGGCTTCAGGAAGAAATCGTCGACCGGCGCCTCGTGACGACGGTGATGGCCGCCACGCTCGGACCCACCCGAACGACGCCCCGACGCACCGCGATGCTCGTCGCGCTCGCGACGGCCGCCGCGTTCGCCGCTGCGCTCGCCCCCGCGATTGCTGCCTCGCTCGTCGTGATGATGACGCGCCGGCTTGTCGAGCACGAGCGTCTGCACGTCGAGCGGACGCTTGATCAGCTTCTCGATATCGGCGAGCTGCTTGCGCTCGTTCGGGCTGCACAGCGACAGCGCATCGCCCGTCGCGCCCGCGCGGCCCGTGCGGCCGATCCGGTGCACGTAGTCTTCCGCGCTGAACGGCAGGTCGAAGTTGATCACGGCCGGCAGTTCGGCGATGTCGAGACCGCGCGCGGCCACATCGGTCGCGACCAGCGCTTCGATCTCGCCGCGCTTGAACGCGTCGAGGGCCTGCATCCGCTCGATCTGCGTCTTGTCGCCGTGGATCGCCGACGCGACCACGCCGTCGCGCTCGAGGTTGCGGGCCAGTCGGCTCGCGCCGATCTTGCTGTTGCAGAACACGATCACCTGCTTGAGCCCGCGATCGCGCAGCAGCTGCACGACGGCCGCCTGCTTGTCGCCTTCGGCGACGTCGTAGACGATCTGCGTGACGTTCGCGTTGGTCGAGTTGCTGCGTGCGACCTCGATCGTCTGCGGGCTGCGCAGGTAGGTCGACGCGAGCTTCTTGATTTCACCGGAGAACGTCGCCGAGAACAGCAGCGTCTGGCGGTCCTTCGGCAGCAGGTTCAGGATGCGCTGCAGGTCGGGCAGGAAGCCCATGTCGAGCATCCGGTCGGCTTCGTCCAGCACCAGGATCTGGACCTGGCCGAGGTTCGCCGTCTTCTGCTGCACGTGGTCGAGCAGGCGGCCCGGCGTCGCGATCAGGATCTCGACGCCGCGGCGCAACTCGGCCATCTGCGGATTCATGTCGACGCCGCCGAACACGACCGCGCTGCGCAGCGGCGTGTGCTTCGCATACGCGTGCACGTTCGCGGCGACCTGGTCGGCGAGTTCGCGGGTCGGCGTGAGGATCAGCGCGCGCACCGGGTGGCGCGCCGGGGACGCGCTCGTGTTGGCCTGCGGCAGCAGCCGCTGGATGATCGGCAGCGAGAAGCTCGCGGTCTTGCCGGTGCCCGTTTGCGCGGCGCCCATGACGTCGCGGCCGGCGAGCACGACCGGAATGGCCTGCGCCTGGATCGGCGTCGGCGTCGTATAACCCTGCTCCGCAATGGCTTTCAGGATATCGGCGGCAAGGCCGAATTGATCGAAGGTTGCGTCGGCTGGCTTGGCGACAGAATCGGACATGGTGGCGTTTCGCTCAAAAGGCGCGGCGGGGACATCGTGCGTCAGGCCGGCCGGGCCTGCGCTCATCACATTTCGGAAGTAGACGGAGCCGCGGCGCGCCGCGCGGCGCCGCTCTGGCGCTTGGGACCGGTTCAATTCGAACATCGGGCGCCACAGGCCGTGCGGACTCCGTTCGGCGCGAATGCCGGCGGAAAGGGGCGTATTGTAGCACTGCGCAGCAATCTGTCCGTGACAATGCCGCGAACGGCCCCGGTGGCGGTTCGCGGCGTACGCCGGCAGGCCGGGCGCGGGCGATGCGTCGAGCGATCGGGCCATCCCGATCGGCTGATGGTCGAAATTAGGGGCCCAATCACGCCCCCCCCTCGGAAAGTCAGCAGGCGGCTGGCGAGCGTGATCGCTGCCCGACCCACCGTCCTGTCCAGGGCCGAACCGGGCCGCCCGCCCCGATCGCGGCGATCGGCACGCTCGCATGACGTACCCGATCGCGTCCCGACGCTCAGCCCTTCTTCTTGTTCCTCTTCTCGACCTGCACGCAGTCGCCAAGCAGCGGGGCCGCATTCTGGTCGGCGATCTCGTCGCGCAGCGTCCCTTCCTTGCCCTTCGTCCACCATGTGTAGCGTCCGGCCTGGTAGCGCGCGCCCGACGCCGAAACGGTATCGACGAACAGCAACTGCTGCCCGTTGACCGGCACCAGCGCGAAGCTCTGGCCGTTGCCCGCGCGCCAGTACGACACGCGCACCGGCTGCTTCTGGTTCGCGCACTGATAGAGGGTCTGCACGCGCGAATCGGCGTCGATCTCCTCGACGGTCAGTTGCGCGGCATGCACAACGGAAACGGCGGTGCCGGCCAGCGCGAGCGCGGCGAAGGTTTGGCGAATCATGCAGGTCCTCTCACGAGACGGGTGGAGGCGCGCCCTCGCGGGACGCGCGGGTATCGTTGGTTTTGGATCGAGGGTTCGCCGGTCAGGGATCGATGACGTCGGCGCATGCGTCGGTCGGCGCGGCCGCGACGTGGCCGATGACCGGCACGATCTTCAGCCCGGCCGATGCGACCCGGCACGGCGCGGCCGCGAGGCCGCACCCCGCGAGACTCGCGACCAGCGCCAGCGCGGCGCCCAGCTTGCCGATACGGCCGATGCGCCGCCAGGTCGATGCCATCGCGCGCTCCTGGCCGTGTCAGCGCGCCGACACGGGCCGCACGGCCGCCGCGGCGCGCTTCGCGCGTTCGCGGGCTTCGTCGACGGTCGCGCCGGTCGCGAGCGCGACGCCCATGCGCCGCTTCGCAAAGCTTTCCGGTTTGCCGAACAGGCGCAGGTCGGCGCCCGGCACGGCCAGCGCGTCGCGCACGCCCTCGAACGCGATGCCGCGCTCGTCGAGCCCGCCGTAGATCACCGCCGACGCGGCCGGCGAGCCGAGCGTCGGATCGACCGGCAGCCCGAGAATCGCGCGCGCGTGCAGTTCGAACTCCGACTGGCGCTGCGACGCGAGCGTCACGAGGCCGGTGTCGTGCGGCCGCGGGCTCACCTCGGAGAACCAGACTTCGTCGCCGCGCACGAACAGCTCGACGCCGAACATCCCGCGCCCGCCGAGCGCCTCGGTCACCTTGTGCGCGATCTCGCGCGATTTTTCGAGCGCGACGGCGCTCATCGGCTGCGGCTGCCAGGATTCGACGTAGTCGCCCGCCACCTGCACGTGCCCGACCGGTTCGCAGAAGTAGGTGCGCGTCTCGAGCGTCGCCGGGTCGATCGCGCGCACGGTCAGCTGCGTGATTTCGTAGTCGAAATCGATGAAGCCCTCGACGATCACGCGGCCGTGGTTCACGCGGCCGCCCGCCATCGCGTAGTCCCAGGCGGGCTTCATGTCGGCCTCGGTCCGCACGACCGACTGTCCCTTGCCCGACGACGACATCACCGGCTTCACGACGCACGGCATGCCGATCTTCGCGACGGCCGCGCTGAACGCGTCGAACGACTCGGCGAACGCATACGGCGACGTTGCCAGCCCGAGCTCCTCGGCCGCGAGTCGGCGAATGCCTTCGCGGTTCATCGTGAGCTGCGTCGCACGTGCGGTCGGGATCACCTCGGCCAGGCCGGCTGCCTCGATCGCCGCGAGCGCATCGGTCGCGATCGCCTCGATCTCCGGCACGATCAGGTGCGGACGCTCGGCCTCGACGACCGCGCGCAGCGCGGCGGCGTCGGTCATGTCGATCACGTGCGCGCGATGCGCAACCTGGTGGCCCGGTGCGTCCGGATAGCGGTCGACCGCGACGACTTCGACGCCGAGCCGCTGCAACGCGATGATGACTTCCTTGCCGAGTTCGCCCGCGCCGAGCAGCATGACGCGCGTGGCCGAGGGTGAAAGCGGCGTACCGAGCCGCTGACCGATCTGCATGTGATTTCCCGCTGGTTCTGTTGGAGGACGAAAACGGCTTCGATGTTAACACGCGCATCCGCGCCGGTCCGGCCGGTTTCGTCGCGTCGCCGCCCCGCCGCGCGAGGCGCGCGGGCGGATTGCGAACGTTTTCATGCGCGAAGTGTCGGCTCGCCTCGCGCGGGGCGGGTGCGTTACTCTTACGCCTTGATCAGAATCCGATGAGGAACGAGGCTCATGTCCCACCTGTCCGCCGCCGCACGCGCACGCACCGGCCTGCTTCGCCCGTTGCGCACGCCGCTCTGCGCGTTGACGCTTGCCACGCTTCTCGCCGCCTGCGCGATGCCGACCCACCCCGATTCCGCCGCCCCCTCACCCGACCCGTACAACCCCGCCGCCGTCCAGTTGCTCGACGACACGACCTGGGAACTCACGAGCTGGGTGAACCCCGACGGCACGCCACGCACGATTCCGCACGGCGACAACGGCGAGCCGATCAAGCTCGCGCTGTCCAGCGAATCGGGCGTCCGGCGCGCCAGCGGCTTTTCGGGCTGCAACCGCTACATGGGAACCTACGCGCTCAAGAACGGCCTGCTGAGCTTCGGGCCGCTCGCCGGCACGCGCATGGCATGCCCGAACACGCTCGGCGGCCAGCTCGAACACGCGTACCTCGATGCGCTCGCGCACATCGGGAAGACCGGCGTGCAGATGCGCGAGCCGCAGCAATTGCAGATCGTGACCGAAGCCGGCGCGACACTGACCTTCACGCGTCGGAGCACCTGATGCAGCGCACGGGCGAAGGCCGACCGGCCGCCTTCGCCACGCGCGCATCCCGGACGCACGCGTCGCGCGGCCTGGAGGCGCTTCGACGCCTTCATGCTGCCTTGGCGTCCTGTCAGTCTTGTTCGTCGGCCGGTTAAACTCGGCGGGTCGCGCACCGCGCTCCCCGCCTTCTTCCTGTTTCATCAAAGCATGCACACGGTTGTCTTCGGCTGGTTCGGCATCTCCGCCGTCTGGTTCCTCCTTCTCATCTGGCGTCTCGTTCAGGCGATGCTGCCCGGCGGCGGCGGACTCGCCGGCCGCGGCTCGATTCGCCTGTGGCTCGGCTTCGCGGCCGTGTTCGTCGCAAGCTGCGCGCTGACGAGCCCGCTGTCGGGCTCCGACACGAATGCGCTCGGCCACGCGTTCTCGAACGGTTTCGCGCATGTGCTCGGCCCGATCGGCACACCGGTCGCGATGGTCGTACTGTTCTTCGCGGGCCTGCCGTGGCTGACCGGCATCGGCTGGCGGCAGTTCGCCGCGTGGGTCGACACGTCGTTCGGCGTCAAGCTCGCGCGCGACGTCGACGACGACGTGCGCGGCGTCGCCGACCTGCCGCGCAGCGCGCTGCATCGCGACGACGACATCGTGCAGCCGACCACCGCCCATACCGTCAACTCGATGGCGCCGCGGCAGAACGGCCGGTATTCGCGCCCGACGTCGTGGAAACCCGATCCGCAGGCCCGGCCGAAGCCGCGCAGCAACGCAGCGCCGCGTCCGCTCGCGGAGCCGGTCGCGCCGTCGGGCTGGCTGAAGCCCACGTCGGCCAATCGCATGCCCGCACCGGGCGCGGCGAGCGCCATGCCGCCCCCGACGACCGGCAGCACCGCCAGCCTCGCGCGCGCCGCCGCGAACGCACAAGTGCCGCGCCCCAGTCCGGCCCCGCTTCCGGCCGGGTTCGAGCCCGTTCGGCCGCAACCGACCGCCGCGCGACCGGCCGCAGCCGCACTGAAGCAGCCGGCCGCGCCGCGCACCGCGGTCACGCCACGCCCGGCCGCCGCGACGCCGCCGCGCACACCGGCGCGCCCGGTGACGGGCGCCGGCGCCGCCGGCCAGTCGCCGGATGCGGCACGACGCCGCCCCGCGCCGCCGGCCCCCGCACGCGCGCCGCTCTACGCGTGGGTGCAACAGCCCGCGGAGCCGATCACGCCTGCGCCGAGCGTGCACGACACGCTGCGCTCGATCGAGGCCAGTACCGCGCAGTGGGCGACGCTGGACGGTGTGCGGTCGACCGATGCGTCGCCGGCGACGACCGCCGCGGCGACCGTGGCCGGCGCGGTTGCATCGGCAGGCAGCGTGGCCGCGTCGGCATCGCCGGCGGCACCGGCCGGGATCGCTCCGGGCACGCACCTGGCCGCGCCTCACGACGCAGGCCGCCCGGACGCGCACGAAGGGGCGCCGGCATACGACGACGCACCGATCGTGCTGGATGCGTTCATGCCGGCCGAGCCGCGCGCACGCATCGATTCGGGTGCCTCGGCGTTCGGCGAGACGGTGCGGCATGCCATATCGGATCTCGGCGTCGAGACCGATGCGCCGACGCGTCATGCGGACGGCGAACCACGGCATGGCGCCGATGTGCGTGCCGCGCCGGCATTCGATGCCCCGATCGACTTTGCGCCGTGGGAAGACATCGTCAGCCAGCCGGTTTCCGGACTCGGCGCATCGCACGAAAGCCCGATTGCCACGCCGCGGTCGGACGCGGAAGAGCCGATGGCTGCGAGCGCGGCTGTCGATACGCTTTCGGCGGCCGTCACGTCGACGGCAAGTGCCATCGGCCGCGCCGTCGACGCGAAGGATTCGGCAACGGCCGCCGGGCTCGTCGGCCAGGTCCAATCGCGATCTGAGGTGCCTGCCGATACCGCGGCATCGGTCGATACGAAACAAGGCGTGCACGCGACTCAGGACGTTGTGAACCTTGTCCAGCAGGTCACGCCGACCACTCCCCTCTCCGCTTCGCCGGTCGCGGCAACGCCGGCGCGGCCGCTTGCCGATGCGATGCCGGTCGCGGCAGCGACGACGGCAGCCTCGGCCGCGTCGAATCCGGCACCGGCGCCGGTGGCGTCGACCTCCGCGATCGCGGAATCCGCTTCCGTTAATGCCACGGGATCCCCCGCATCGTGGTCGCAGCCGTTGTCCGCTGAACCCTTCTCTGCTGCGCAGACACCCTCGGCAGCAGACGCGTCGTCGCCCGTCGGCCGCGCGCCCGGTTCTGCTGCGCCGGCACCGGCGCACACGTCGAGCAGCACGCCAGTCGCCACGCCGCCTTCGTTTGCCGGCATGACGAACATGGCCTCCGGTTCGCTGTCGCAACCGGCCGCATCGGCAGCGCCCGCATCGGTTGCGCCGTCCGCGCCACGCGCAGTGGCGGCGACCTCCGTCCTGGCGTCTACGACGGAGTTCGGTGGCACGCCTGTCTCGACAAATGGCGCGCTGGCCTCCTTGGCCGCAACCGCCGCCGCTGCGGCACCGGCCGCGTCCCCGACTTCCGCGCCCCCACCGGTGCCGGCATTGCCGACCTTCTCAGCGCCGGGCGGATTCATCGACACGGCGACACCGGCGCAATCCCTCGCGTCCGCACCGGCGCCGCAGGCCCAGCCGTTCACCGCCCCGCCGGCGCCCGCCGCTGCGCCGGCGAGCTGGTCAATGCTCGGCACCGGCGCGACGCCTGCGATAACCGGCACCGCCATCCCGGCCGTCACGACCGCGTCGCTTCCGGCCGCAACGCCACCGGCGGTCACCGTGCCACCGGCACCGGCGGAATCGATCACCCCGGCCCCCGATGCATCGGCCGCTTCCGCACGCCCGCCGCGTCCGAACGCGTTCGAATTCCACGCACCCGCATCGTTCAACGTCGAACTGCCGACGCTCGACCTGCTCGAGCCCGCCTCCGATGACGTCGAAACGATCACCGAGGAACACCTCGCGCAGACGGCCCAGGTGATCGAACAGCGCCTGCAGGAGTTCAAGGTGCCGGTGACGGTGGTCGGCGCATCGGCAGGCCCGGTGATCACGCGCTTCGAGATCGAGCCCGCACTCGGCGTGCGCGGCAGCCAGATCGTCGGCCTGATGAAGGACCTGTCGCGCGGGCTCGGCCTCACGTCGATCCGCGTCGTCGAGACGATTCCCGGCAAGACCTGCATGGGCCTCGAGCTGCCGAACGCGAAACGCCAGATGATCCGCCTGTCGGAGATCCTCGAATCGCGCCAGTACCAGCATTCGGCGTCGCAGCTGACCATCGCGATGGGCAAGGACATCACCGGCCACCCGGTCGTCACCGATCTCGCAAAGGCGCCGCACATGCTGGTCGCGGGCACGACGGGTTCGGGCAAGTCGGTCGCGATCAACGCGATGATCCTGTCGTTGCTGTACAAGGCGACGCCCGAGGACGTGCGCCTGATCATGATCGACCCGAAGATGCTCGAGCTGTCGGTCTACGAAGGCATCCCGCACCTGCTCGCGCCGGTCGTCACCGACATGAAGCTCGCGGCGAACGCACTGAACTGGTGCGTCGGCGAAATGGAGAAGCGCTACCGGCTGATGTCGGCCGTCGGCGTGCGCAATCTCGCGGGCTTCAACCAGAAGATCCGCGACGCAGAGGCGAAGGAAAAGAAGATCGGCAACCCGTTCTCGCTGACGCCCGACGATCCCGAGCCGCTGTCGAAGCTGCCGCTGATCGTCGTCGTGATCGACGAGCTGGCCGACCTGATGATGGTCGCCGGCAAGAAGATCGAGGAGCTGATCGCCCGTCTCGCGCAGAAGGCGCGCGCGGCCGGCATCCACCTGATCCTCGCGACCCAGCGTCCGTCCGTCGACGTGATCACCGGCCTGATCAAGGCGAACATCCCGACGCGCGTCGCGTTCCAGGTGTCGTCGAAGATCGACTCGCGCACGATCCTCGATCAGATGGGCGCCGAATCGCTGCTGGGCCAGGGCGACATGCTGTTCCTGCCGCCGGGCACGGGCTACCCGCAGCGTGTGCACGGGGCGTTCGTCGCGGACGAGGAAGTGCACCGGATCGTCGAATACCTGAAACAGTTCGGCGAGCCACAGTACGAGGAAGGCATTCTCGACGGCCCGGCCGCCGATGGTGCGACGCAGGACCTGTTCGGCGACGCGCCGGATGCGGAAGCCGATCCGCTGTACGACGAAGCGGTCGCGTTCGTGGTGCGCACGCGGCGCGCGTCGATCTCGTCGGTGCAGCGGCAGCTGCGTATCGGCTACAACCGCGCCGCGCGCCTCGTCGAGCAGATGGAAGCGGCCGGACTCGTGTCGCCGATGGGCATCAACGGCAGCCGCGAGGTGCTCGTGCCGGCCGCGGCCGACTGAGCGTGGCGGCCGTACGGCCGCCGACGACCGATACGGGCGCCCCGCGCAAGCGGCCGCCGGAACGAACAAGGGCGCTGCGTCGGCAGCGCCCTTTTTTCATGGACCGCGATTTACAGCGCCACCGGCACCAGCTTGAAATCGACCGGGCTGCCGACCGCCACCTTCTGCGGGTTCGCGCCGAGCCGCCCTGTTTCGACATCGCGGCTGAACACATAGAACGCGTCGCTGTCCTGGTTGCCGACGATCAGCCACTTGCCGGTCGGATCGATCAGGAATTCGCGCGGCGTCTTGCCGAGGCTCGACTGGCGCCCGACCGTCTTCAGCCGGCCGTCGGTCGGGTTCACCGCATAGATCACAATTTCATTCACGTCGCCGCGGTTGCTCGCATACAGGAAGCGGCCGTCCGGCGACAGGTGGATCGCGCCGCCGCCGACCTTGCCCTTGAAGCCCGGCACCGTCATCGGCTGCGTCTCGACCGGCGTCAGCTTGCCGTCGCGGTAGCCGAACACCTCGACCGATGCGTTGAGTTCGCTCGTCACGTACGCGAACCGGCCGTCGGCGCCGAACACCATGTGACGCGGGCCGGCGCCGGCCTTCACCGGCGTGTAGCGCGTGTCGGTCGGGCTGATCAACCCGCGGCTGCCGTCCACCGTGTAGCGGTAGCCGTAGATCTTGTCCGCACCGAGGTCCTGCACGAACAGGTAACGGCCATCGGGCGAGAACACCGTCGAGTGGACGTGCGCGCCGTCCTGGCGCCCCTTCACGGGCCCCGTGCCTTCGTGGTGCGTCGTCAGCACGGCCGGGCCGACCGCGCCGCCGTCGCGGATCGGGAACACGGCGAAGCTGCCGCCCGGATCGGCCGCGACCGAGTAGTTGGCCGTGACGAGGTACTTGCCGTCCGGCGACAGCGCGAGATAGCAAGGATCGTTCCCTTCCGACGACACGCGGTCGATGAACGTGAGCGAGCCCGTCTTCGGATCGAAGCCGAACGCGCTGATGCCGCCGCGCTGCGTGGCCGGCCCGTTGTCGCCGGGCAGTTCGTTGACCGCGTAGACGGTGCGACCGTCGCGGCTCGGCAACAGGTAGGACGGATTCACCGTCTTCGCCGACGACACGGGCGCGACGCTGCCCGTTTTCGTATCGAAGCGGTACACGTAGATCCCGTCGCTGCCGTGCCCCGTATAGGTGCCGACGAGCAGGTTGTAGACGCCGTCGGCCGGTGCCGGCGATTGTTGTGCGAAGGCGTGGGTCGCGGACAAGGAAAGCACGATCGCGAAACCTTTCATCCAGTGAGCGAACCTGAGCGGGAACCCTCGTGTCGAAGCGCGCGCGTCATGCTCGCGTAAACGGTTGGGCATTCAATCCTCCTTGCATCGAGTCGCTTCAAGTGTTGAGATAGGACGAAACGCCGGCCGTTCACGCGCTCCGCCGCCCGGCCGAGTATACGGGGCGCGACGCCGGCGCGTGAAGCCCGGGTGCCGCAGCCTGCTTTGTGAACTCGAATAACCCAAGGACCGCTTGCCCATGCCCGCCTTGATCGAAGACTACGCGCTCGTCGGCGACGGCCACACCGCCGCGCTGATCTCGAAAGACGGCTCCGTCGACTGGCTGTGCTGGCCCCGCTTCGATTCGGGCGCCTGTTTCGCGGCGCTGGTCGGCACGCCCGAGCACGGCCGCTGGCTGCTCGCGCCGGCCGCCGACGCCACGATCACGCACACGACGCGCCGCTATCGCGGCGACACGCTGATCCTCGAAACCGACTACGAAAGCGCCGACGGCGCCGTCACCGTGATCGACTTCATGCCGCCCGGCAATGGCTGGTCCGAACTGGTCCGGATCGTCGTCGGCCGCCACGGCACGATGAAGATGCGCATGGAACTGGTGTTGCGCTTCGACTACGGTTTCTCGATCCCGTGGGTCACGCAGCTGACGCGCGAGGACGGCATGAAGGCGATCGCCGGCCCCGATACCGTGGTGCTGCGCACGCCGGTGCCGCTCACCGGCAAGAACCTCCATACGCTTGCGGAATTCACGGTGAGCGCCGACGAGCGCATCCCGTTCTCGCTCAGCTATGCCGCGTCGCACCTGCGGCTGCCGCCCGCGCGCGATCCGCTGTCGATGCTCGCGCGCACCGAGAACTACTGGCTCGAATGGTCGGGCCGCTGCCAGGTGCAGGGCCGCTACGCGGCCGCCGTGCGCCGTTCGCTGATCACGCTGAAGGCGCTCGCGTACGAGCCGACCGGCGGCATCGTCGCGGCGCCGACCACGTCGCTGCCCGAGAAGATCGGCGGCAACCGCAACTGGGACTACCGCTACTGCTGGCTGCGCGACGCCACGATCACGCTGCTCGCGCTGATGCGCGGCGGCTATTACGACGAGGCGCGCGCGTGGCGCACGTGGCTCGGCCGCGTGATGGCCGGCTCGCCCGAGCAGATCCAGATCATGTACGGGATCGCCGGCGAGCGCCGGCTGCCGGAAATGGAGCTCGACTGGCTGCCCGGCTACCAGGATTCGAAACCGGTGCGTGTCGGCAACGGCGCCGCGAACCAGCTCCAGCTCGACGTGTTCGGCGAAGTGATGGCCGCGCTGCACTTGGCGCGCGTGGGCGGCCTGCAGGCCGACGACACGGTATGGTCCGTCCAGTGTTCGCTGCTCGACCATCTCGAGAAGATCTGGCGGGAGCCCGACGAGGGCATCTGGGAGACGCGCGGCGGCCGCCGCCATTTCACGTTCTCGAAGGTGATGGCGTGGGTCGCGTTCGACCGCGCGATCAAGTCTGCGGAGATGTTCCGGCTGCCCGCGTCGCTCGACCGTTGGCGCGCGCTGCGCGACCAGATCCACGCCGACGTGTGCGTCAACGCATGGCATGAAGGCAAACAGGCGTTTGCCCAGAGCTACGGCAGCGACGAGCTCGACGCGAGCGTGCTGCTGCTGCCGCTGCTGGGCTTCCTGCCGCCGGAAGACCCGCGCATCGTCGGCACGGTGGAGGCGGTCGAACGGGAATTGCTGCACGATGGCCTCGTGATGCGCTACCGCACGACCGAGTACGACGACGGTTTGCCGCCCGGCGAAGGCACGTTTCTCGCGTGCAGCTTCTGGCTGGTCGACAACTACGCGCTGCTCGGCCGGATCGACGAAGCGCACCGGCTGTTAAGCCGGCTGCTCGCACTGTCCAACGACCTCGGGCTGCTCGCCGAGGAATACGACCCGGTCGAGGGCCGGCTCGTCGGCAATTTCCCGCAGGCGTTCTCGCACGTGGCGCTGGTGCATACCGCGATGAACCTGATGCACCATGAAGAGGCGATGGCGCGCGCGGCCGGCCAGCCCGCGCCGGCCGTGGCGACGGGGCGCTGACCGGCGGCGAGGCGGTTTCTTCAGAGATCGTCAATTCGCAAAACCTTGATGAATAACCGGAGAAATGTTGCATTGCAACATTCATCGTTGTCCGATATGATCGACTCGATTGACCAGCCGCACTGCAACACGGCCGGTCGCTGGCCCACACGGCACGCCGCGACGCCCCACGCTGCCCGGCACCGTCCCCCACGCGGGAGTAGTCTGCATGCTTTACCAACTGCATGAATTCCAGCGGGCGATGCTGAGCCCGCTCACGGCCTGGGCCCAGGCCGCTTCCAAGTCGTTCGCCAATCCGTCCAGCCCGTTCTCGCTGATGCCCGGCGCGACGCGGATGGCCGCCGCGTACGAACTGATGTACCGGCTCGGCAAGGATTACGAGAAGCCCGAATTCAACCTTCACCAGATCGTCAAGGACGGCCACAACATCCCGATCGTCGAGCAGACGATCATCGAGAAGCCGTTCTGCCGGCTGCTGCGCTTCAAGCGCTATTCGGACGACGCCGATGCCGTCACGCAGCTGAAGGACGAGCCGGTCGTGCTGGTCTGCGCGCCGCTGTCGGGTCACCACTCGACGCTGCTGCGCGATACCGTGCGCACGCTGCTGCAGGATCACAAGGTGTACATCACCGACTGGATCGACGCACGGATGGTGCCGGTCGAGGTCGGCCCGTTCCACCTGCACGACTACATCGCGTACATCCAGGAATTCATCCGCCACATCGGCGCGCGCAACCTGCACGTGATCTCCGTGTGCCAGCCGACCGTGCCGGTGCTCGCGGCGATCTCGCTGATGGCGAGCCGCGGCGAGGACACGCCGCTCACGATGACGATGATGGGCGGGCCGATCGACGCGCGCCGCAGCCCGACGTCGGTGAACTCGCTCGCGACGCAGCACTCGACCGCGTGGTTCGAGAACAACGTGATCCATACGGTGCCCGCGAACTATCCGGGCGAAGGCCGTCACGTGTATCCGGGCTTCCTGCAGCACACGGGCTTCGTCGCGATGAACCCGGAACGTCACGCGCAATCGCACTGGGATTTCTACCAGAGCCTGCTGCGCGGCGACGAGGACGACGCCGAAGCGCACCGCCAGTTCTACGACGAGTACAACGCGGTGCTCGACATGGCCGCCGAGTATTACCTGGAGACGATCCGCGTCGTGTTCCAGGAGTTCCGGCTCGCGGAAGGCACGTGGGATGTCGCAGGCGAGCGCGTGCGTCCGCAGGACATCAAGCACACCGCACTGATGACGATCGAGGGTGAGCTCGACGACATCTCGGGCAGCGGCCAGACGCACGTCGCGCACGAGCTGTGCACGGGCATCCCGCAGGACGATCGCCGCAGCCTGACCGCCGAGAAGTGCGGTCACTACGGGATCTTCTCGGGCCGCCGCTGGCGCACGATCATCTACCCGCAGTTGCGCGACTTCATCCGCGAGCATGTGCCGGAACCGAAGAATGGCGCGACGAAGACGCCCGATGCGCCGGCCACGACGACGCTCGCTGCCGTGCCGAGCGCCAAGCCGCAGCCCGAAGCGACGGCGCGCGCGACCGCCGCGAAGCGTACACGCGCGAAGGCCCCGGCCGCGACGGTTGCGCCCGCCAGGACGGCCGCCGTGAAGGCCGCACCGGCCGCGAAACGCGCGGGCAGCACGCGCGCCAAGCCCGCTCGCACGCGCAAGGCCGCCTGACGCGCCGCGTTCCGACGCAAAAACGCCGCCGTTGCTTGCGCACGGCGGCGTTCTTTTATCCGGGCGCAGGTGAGTGGCTCGGCGGCGCGTCGGTTCAGCGTCGCAACAGATACGCGAGCAGCACCTCGGTGTTCATCCTGACCATCTCCGCGCGCTCGTCGGCTTCGCTGAAGTCGCGGCCGAGCGTCGCGGCGAGCGTGAAGCGGTTCGACACGATGTAGTAGCCGAGCCCCGACAGCGTCACGTAGAAGTGCAGCGGATCGACATCGCTGCGGAACAGGCCGGCCTTCTGGCCGCGCATCAGCACGTTGCCGAGCTTCGCGACGATCGGCGACATCATCTCGCGGATCCGCGTCGACTTGTGCAGGTAGCGCGCTTCGTGCAGGTTCTCGTTGTTGATGAGCCGCAGCAGTTCCGGATGATCGCGGTAGTAGTCCCACACGAAATGCGCGAGCCGCGTGACGGCCTCGACGGGCGCGACGCCATCGAGATCGAGCACGCGCTCGGCCTCGGTCAGCGACGAAAACGCGTGTTCGAGCACGGCTGTAAACAGCTGCTCCTTGCTGCCGAAGTAGTAATAGAGCATGCGCTCGTTGGTTTCGGCCCGGCGCGCGATCTGGTCGACGCGTGCGCCGAACAGCCCTCCACTCGCGAACTCCTCGGCTGCCGCCATCAGGATGCGGCGGCGTGTACCTTCAGGATCTCTTTTGATTTTTGGCTGATTCATGGTGGCGTTTTGCTATGTGAGCCGCGTGATCCGGACCGGCACCCCCACCGCCTCGGCGCCGGCTGCCCTGGAACGAGCGCGCCGCGTGCGGCCGCCCTCCTGCTGAGCCCCTGCAAAAAAGCGGTTCGATTATGCGCACAGACAGCGTCCAGCGCAATGCGGGAAATCGGCGATAATCAAGGTTTGGCAAACCTTTCCGGCCGCGCCAGACGCGGCCGAGAGCCATTCGGCGCTGCTGCGCCCGTTGTCACCGTGACCGAATCCAAGACCCTCGCGGATCGCATCGAAGATCTGCTTCCCCAGACGCAATGCACGAAGTGCGGCTATGACGGCTGCCGTCCGTACGCCGACGCGATCGCCGCCGGCGACGCGAACTACAACCAGTGCCCGCCCGGCGGCGCCGAAGGCATCGCACGCCTCGCGAGCCTGCTCGGCAAGCCCGTGATCCCGTTGAACCCCGTCAACGGCACCGAGCATCCGCGCGCCGTCGCGTTCATCGACGAAAGCCTGTGCATCGGCTGCACGCTGTGCATGCAGGCGTGCCCGGTCGACGCGATCATCGGCGCACCGAAACAGATGCACACGATCATCGAATCGCTGTGCACGGGCTGCGACCTGTGCGTGCCGCCCTGCCCGGTCGACTGCATCGCGATGGTCCCCGTGACCGACGAACGCACCGGCTGGGACGCATGGTCGCAGGAACAGGCGGACGCCGCGCGCGAGCGCCACGACCGCCGGCTCGCCCGCCAGCGTCGCGAACGCGAGGCCGCCGAGGCACGCGCCGCCGCCCGCCGCGCGGCCAGCGCCGGTGCGGCCAAGGCCGCGCCGGCCGCGGCACAGCCTGGCGGCGCACCGAGCGCGGCCCCGGCTGACGACGCCGACGACGCCGACGCGAAGAAACGCGCGATCATCGCCGCCGCGCTCGAACGCGCACGCAAGAAGAAGGAAGAACTGTCCGAGCAAGGCGCCGGGCCGAAGAACACCGACGGTGTGAGCGCGGCCGTGCAGGCGCAGATCGACGCGGCCGAAGCCCGCCGCAAGCGGCTCGCCGAACAGCAGGCGCAGCGCGACGCCGAGGCCGCCGGCGACCATCCCGACGATCCGAACAACGGCGACCGGAACGGCCCGTCCGCGCCGCCCGACAAAAACCGTCCATGAACGCCACGAAACGACGCGCGATCTACGAAACACTGCAGAGCCTCAATCCGCATCCGACCACCGAGCTCGAATACACGACGCCGTTCGAATTGCTGATCGCGGTGATGCTGTCCGCGCAGGCGACCGACGTGTCGGTCAACAAGGCGATGCGCAAGATGTTCCCGGTCGCGAACACCCCGCGACAAATCGTCGCGCTCGGTGAAGAAGGCGTCGCCGACTACATCAAGACGATCGGCCTGTACCGCACCAAGGCGAAGAACGTCGTCACGACGTGCAACATCCTGCTCGAGCGCTACGACGGCGAGGTGCCGGCCGATCGCGAGGCGCTCGAGAGCCTGCCGGGCGTCGGCCGCAAGACCGCGAACGTCGTGCTGAACACCGCGTTCGGTCAGCCGACGATCGCGGTCGACACGCACATCTTCCGCGTCGCGAACCGCACGGGGCTCGCGCCGGGCAAGGACGTGCGGGCCGTCGAGGCCGCGCTCGAGAAGTTCACGCCGAAGGAATTCCTGCAGGACGCGCATCACTGGCTGATCCTGCACGGGCGCTATGTGTGCAAGGCGCGCAAGCCCGAATGCTGGCACTGCGCGATCGAGCCGCTGTGCGAATTCCGGCCGAAGACGCCGCCGCCGAACGAGTGAGCGCGAGCCGCGGCTGTCTCCTTCCCCTTTCCCGCTATGCGTTGGACGTCGCCGTCGCGTCGTCGGCCGCCGCGCCGCCCGCGCGCACGAGTGCCAGCACGGCCGCGAGGATCGCGACGCCGCCGATCCACTGCAACGGCGACAGCGCCTCGCCGAACAGCAGCGCCGCGAGCGCGACCGTCACGACCGGTTCGAGCGTCGACAGCATCGACGTGCGCGCGGCGCCCAGCCGCTCGAGCCCGGCGAAGAACGCGAGCATCGCGGCGACCGTCGACACCAGCGCGATCGCAAGCATCGACGCCCAGCCTGCACCCGTCGCCGGCCAGCGCGGCGGCGCGCCGAACGCCGCGGTCCGCACGATCGCGATCGCGACGAGCGTCGCGGTCGCCGACAGGCAGATGATGGCGGTGGTCGCGAGCGGATCGACGCCGCGCGTCGCCTTCGCGCCGCCGACGATGTACAGCGAATAAATCACCGCGGCGGCCAGCGCGAGTGCGATGCCGAGCGGCTCGCCGCGACCGCCCCCGACCATCAGCGCGGAGCCCGCGACACAGAGCACGAGCGCGACCGCCTTCGCGCGCGTGAGGCGCTCGCCGAGCCACCACGCGGCCAGGAGCGTGACGAAGGCCGGGTACAGGTACAGCAACAGCGCGACGAGGCTCGCCTGCGCATGCTGGAGCGCGCTGAAATAGCAGAACGACTGTCCGACGTAGCCGAGCGCCCCCATCGCCACGAGCGGCGCGAGCGTGCGGCCGCGCGGCCATGCGACGCGGCGGTGCCGGGCGATCGCGGCGAGGATCGCGCCGCCGATCGCGAAGCGCACGATCAGCAGCCCGAGCACGTCGACGCCGGCCGCATAGGCATAGCGGCCGAAGATCGCCATCGCGCCGAACGCGGCGGCGGACAGCGTGACATAGAGCGCGCCCTGCAGCGCGGCGGACGATGAACGGGCGGTGGCGGACATGATGGAACGGTGCGAGCGCGACGACGGGAATCGTCGGAGTGTAGCGGCGCGGCGGCCGGCAGCCTAGCCCGCGCTTACCCGTTGGCACCGCGCCCGACCCGCGCAGGCTGGCTCCGGCCGGCGTCGCCACGATGCGCCCCCGTGCCCGCCCCACCCGCGCCCCACCCGCGCGCCACCCGTCGCCAGCACCGTGCGCCGACCCGGCGTACAATGCGCGACGCGGCATGACGCCGCCCGAATCACGACGTTTCCCCACCATGTTCAATCCGAGTCGCGACGAAGTCCGTCGCTTTTTCTCCGAGACCTGGCGCAAGCAGCGCGCCGGCGAGATCCTGACGCCGCTGGAAGCGATGGCAGCCGACTGGATCGTCGAGCACCCCGAATACCACGACGACCTCGCGGACGCCGACGGCGCCGCTGCGCGCAACTACACGCCCGAGGAAGGTCGCACGAACCCGTTCCTGCATCTGTCGATGCACCTCGCGATCAGCGAGCAGCTGTCGATCGACCAGCCGCCCGGCATCCGCGCCGCGCACGACAAGCTGGCCGCGAAGCTCGACTCGACGCACGAGGCGCAGCACATGATCATGGAATGCCTCGGCGAGACGATCTGGGAAGCGCAGCGCACCGGCACGCCGCCCGATACGGACGCGTACCTGCAGCGTATCCTGCGCCGCGCGTCGCGCGACTGAGCGCCGCGGACAAAAAAATACCCCGCCGCGGCGGGGTATTTTGGCTGCACTGGCCGCGAAGGCCCGGCGCGCTTACTTCTTGAAGACGAGATCGGTCTCTTTCAGCGACTCGATGTAGGCCGCGATGTCCTTCATGTCGTTGACCGACAGGTTCTGCACCTGCGCCTGCATGATCGCGTTGTTGCGACCGAGCAGCGGGTTCGTCAGCCCCATCTGGTACTGGCGCATCGCCCACACGAGGTAGTCGGCGTGCTGGCCCGCGAGGCGCGGATACTCGGCGTTGATCGGCTTGTTCAGCTGCGCGCCGTGGCAGGCCGCGCAGTTGTGCGATTCGACCAGCTCCTTGCCCTTCGTGGTGTCCGCCGCATGCGCGGTACCGATCGCGAGGCCGGCCGCCAGTGCAACCGCCGCCGTCTTGAATGCGTTGTTCATGAATGCTCCTGTCCCGCCGGTAAGAATCGGCGGCGCGCGCTTTACTTGTAGGGATTGTCCTTCGTGTCGACCTTCTGGGCGGCGTAGTAGGCCGCCAGGTCCGCGATGTCCTGGTCCGTCAGCGAACCGGCGATCGCGTTCATCGACGGGAAGTGGCGATCCTTCTTGCGGTAGGCCTTCAGCGCGTTCTCGAGATATTGCTGGTTTTGGCCGCCGATGACGGGCACCCGGTAGACCTCCGGGTACGCCGCGCGGTAATCCTGGATGCCGTGGCAACCGATGCACATGGCGGCCTTGCTTGCCCCGTCCTTCGGGTTGCCGACCACACCGGCCGCCTGCGCGCTGCCCGCGAGCGCCACGAGCGCTGCGACAACGACGTGTTTGCCGACGAATTTGTTCATAGCTCTTGTAACCTAGCTTGAGGGGAAACTGGCGCCGAAGCGGCAACGGCCCGCGCCGTTTTGCTTATCGGATCGCCACGCAGGCCAAAAAAAACGGCCAGATTGTACCGCGTCGGCGGGGAACGCGTCCATATGGCGCCCCGGTCCGCCCCCGCCGCAGCCCCGCAACGATACGCGGCCGCGGCCCAACCGGACAGCCCTTCTGACTTATACTGGGTTTTTTTGCGACCAGGAAAGAGCGCCGCCATGCGTTTCGAAGGATCCTCGCACTACGTCGCCACCGACGACCTGAAGCTCGCGGTCAACGCCGCGCTGACGCTGCAGCGCCCGCTGCTGATCAAGGGCGAGCCCGGCACCGGCAAGACCATGCTCGCCGAGGAAGTGGCGGCCGCGCTCGACATGCCGCTGTTGCAGTGGCACATCAAGTCGACCACCAAGGCGCAGCAGGGTCTGTACGAATACGACGCGGTGTCGCGGCTGCGCGACTCGCAGCTCGGCGACGCGCGCGTGAAGGACATCGCGAACTACATCGTCAAGGGCGTGCTGTGGCAGGCGTTCGACGCCGAGCAGCCGAGCGTGCTGCTGATCGACGAGATCGACAAGGCCGACATCGAATTCCCGAACGACCTGCTGCGCGAGCTCGACCGGATGGAATTCCACGTGTACGAGACGCGCGAGACCGTGCGCGCGAAGCATCGCCCGCTCGTCATCATCACGTCGAACAACGAGAAGGAGCTGCCCGACGCGTTCCTGCGCCGCTGCTTCTTCCACTACATCCAGTTTCCCGATGCGTCGACGATGCAGCAGATCGTCGATGTCCACTTTCCGAACATCCGCGCGGAACTGCTGCAAGCGGCGCTCCAGAGTTTCTTCGAGTTGCGCAGCGTGTCGGGGCTGAAGAAGAAGCCGTCGACGTCCGAGCTGCTCGACTGGCTGAAGCTGCTGCTCGCCGAGAACATCCCGGCCGACGCGCTGCGCGGCGCCGACGCGAAGCAGATCGTGCCGCCGCTCGCGGGCGCGCTGCTGAAGAACGAGCAGGACCTGAGCCTGCTCGAGCGGCTCGTCTACATGAACCGGCACAACCGGTAAACCACCCGCGAAGGCCCGGCCATGCTGCTCAATTTCTTCTACGCGCTGCGCGCAGCCAAGCTGCCCGTCTCGGTGAAGGAATACCTGACGCTGCTCGAATCGCTGAAGGCCGGGCTGATCTCGCCGTCGATCGACGCGTTCTACTTCCTCGCGCGAATGACGCTCGTCAAGGACGAGCAGTACTTCGACAAGTTCGACCAGGCGTTCGGCGCGTATTTCCACGGCGTGTCCGCGCTGCCGTCCGACGCGTTCGACCTTCCGCTCGACTGGCTCGAGAAGCGCCTCGAGCGCGACCTGTCGCCGGAGGAAAAGGCGCAGATCGAAGCGATGGGCGGCCTCGACAAGCTGATGGAGCGCCTGAAGGAACTGCTCGACGAGCAGAAGGAACGCCACGAAGGCGGCAACAAGTGGATCGGCACCGGCGGCACGTCGCCGTTCGGGCACGGCGGCTACAACCCCGAAGGCATGCGCATCGGCGGCCCGTCGAACGGCAACCGCACCGCGGTCAAGGTGTGGGAGGCGCGCGCATACCGCGACTACGACGATTCGGTCGAGATCGGCACGCGCAACATCAAGGTCGCGCTGCGGCGCCTGCGCCGCTTCGCGCGCGAAGGCGCGGCCGAGGAGCTCGACCTGCCCGGCACGATTCGCAGCACGGCCGCGAACGCGGGCTGGCTCGACCTGCGGATGGTGCCCGAGCGCCACAACAACGTGAAGGTGCTGATGCTGCTCGACGTCGGCGGCTCGATGGACGACCACATCAAGCGCACCGAGGAGCTGTTCTCGGCCGCGAAGGCCGAGTTCAAGCACCTCGAGTTCTACTACTTCCACAACTGCGTGTACGACCACCTGTGGAAGAACAACCGCCGCCGTCACTCGGAGCGCACCGCGACGTGGGACGTGCTGCACAAGTTCACGCCCGACTACAAGCTGATCTTCGTCGGCGACGCGACGATGAGCCCGTACGAGGTGCTGCAGCCCGGCGGCTCGGTCGAATACAACAATCCGGAAGCCGGTGCCGTCTGGCTGCGCCGCCTCGCCGACCAGTTCCCCCACCATGCATGGCTGAACCCCGAGCCCGAGCGGCTATGGGAATACCGGCAATCCGTCTCGATCATTCGCGACGTGCTCGGCCAGCGCATGTACCCGCTCACGCTCGCGGGCCTCGAAACCGCGATGCGCGCACTCAGCAAGTAACGAACCCACCCTGAAGACACGAAGGTCGCGTCCGAGCGGCCTTTCCCCGGAGATAGCATGAACCCTTCGCCCACCGCGAGCGCTGGCCGCGCCGGCGGCCGCCGCTTTTTCACCGATACGTCCGTCTCCGCGCTCGTCGCCGGCTTCGTCGCGATGATGACGGGCTACACGAGCTCGCTCGTGCTGATGTTCCAGGCCGGTCGCGCCGCGCACCTGACCGACGCGCAGATTTCGTCGTGGATCTGGGCACTGTCGATCGGCATGGCGCTGACGACGATCGGCCTGTCGCTGCGCTTTCGCGCGCCCGTCGTGGTCGCCTGGTCGACGCCCGGCGCCGCGCTGCTGATCGCGTCGCTGCCCGGCGTGCCGTATCCCGAGGCCATCGGCGCGTTCGTCGTGTGCGCGCTGCTGCTGACCGCGATCGGCGTGAGCGGGCTGTTCGACACGCTGATGCGGCGCATTCCGGCCGGCATCGCCGCCGCCTTGCTCGCGGGCATCCTGTTCGAGATCGGCATCGAGATCTTCCGCGCCGCGCAGTTCCAGACCGCGCTCGTGCTCGCGATGTTCTTCACCTACCTGCTCGTCAAGCGGCTCGCGCCGCGCTATGCGATCGTCACGACGCTGATCATCGGCACCGCGGTGGCCGGCGGCCTCGGCCTGCTCGACTTCAGCCGCTTCCACGTCGCGCTCGCGCAGCCCGTGTTCACGATGCCCGCGTTCTCGCTCGCATCGATCGTCAGCATCGGCATTCCGCTGTTCGTCGTCGCGATGGCGTCGCAGAACGTACCGGGCATCGCGGTGCTGCGCGCGGACGGCTATTCGACGCCGTCGTCGCCGCTGATCGCGACGACCGGCCTCGCGTCGCTGCTGCTCGCCCCGTTCGGCTCGCACGGCGTGAACCTCGCGGCGATCACCGCGGCGATCTGCACGGGCCCCGAAGCGCACGAGGATCACGCGAAGCGCTACACGGCCGCCGTGTGGTGCGGCACGTTCTACCTGATCGCCGGGATCTTCGGCGCGACGATCGCCGCGCTGTTCGCGGCGCTGCCGAAGGCGCTCGTCGTGTCGGTCGCCGCGCTCGCGCTGTTCGGCTCGATCATGAGCGGGCTCGCGAACGCGATGCAGGACGTGAAACAGCGCGAAGCCGCGCTCGTCACGTTCATGGTCACCGCGTCGGGCCTCACGCTGCTGTCGATCGGCTCGGCGTTCTGGGGGCTCGTCGCGGGGATTGTCACGCAGGTGATCCTGAACGCGCGTCGCCCCGCGTGATGCGGCGCGACGCCCGCCGCGGCGGGCGCCGGGCACGCCAAAACGTGTTCGACACGAATCGGGCCTAAAATGATGGATCGGAGGCGGCGCCCGGCGCCGCTTCGCTTCGCCGCCGCGCTCGCGCGGCCCGTGAGAACCCGGCGCCCCGCGCCCTTCTTCCGAATCGCCATGACTACCGCACTCGACCAGCTGAAGCAGTACACGACCGTCGTCGCCGACACGGGCGATTTCCAGCAGCTTGCGCAATACAAGCCGCAGGACGCGACCACGAACCCGTCGCTGATCCTGAAGGCCGTCCAGAAAGACGCGTACAAGCCGATCCTCGAGAAAACCGTCCGCGATCACCGCAACGAACCCTCCGATTTCATCATCGACCGCCTGCTGATCGCATTCGGCACCGAGATCCTGAAGCTGATCCCGGGCCGCGTGTCGACCGAGGTCGATGCGCGCCTGTCGTTCGACACGCAGCGCTCGATCGACAAGGGTCGCGAACTCATCAAGCTGTACGAAGAGGCCGGCGTCGGCCGCGAGCGCATCCTGATCAAGCTCGCGTCGACGTGGGAAGGCATTCGCGCGGCCGAGGTGCTGCAGAAGGAAGGGATCAAGTGCAACATGACCCTGCTTTTCTCGCTCGTGCAGGCCGTCGCGTGCGCGGAAGCCGGCGCACAACTGATCTCGCCGTTCGTCGGCCGCATCTACGACTGGTACAAGAAGCAGGCCGGCGCAGAGTGGAATGAAGAGCGGGACGGCGGCGCGAACGATCCGGGCGTGCAGTCGGTGCGCCGCATCTACACGTACTACAAGACGTTCGGCTACACGACCGAAGTGATGGGGGCGAGCTTCCGCACGACGAGCCAGATCACCGAGCTCGCGGGCTGCGACCTGCTGACGATCAGCCCCGATTTGCTGCAGAAGCTGCAGGACAGCACCGACACGGTGGCGCGCAAGCTGTCGCCGGACGCGCTGCAGGACAAGCCGACCGAGCGCGTCGCGATCGACGAGGCGTCGTTCCGCTTCCAGCTGAACGACGAAGCGATGGCGACGGAAAAGCTGGCCGAAGGCATCCGCGTGTTCGCCGCCGATGCGGTGAAGCTCGAGAAGCTGATCGACGCGCTGCGCTGAACCACGCCGCACGTGACGCGACGGCTGTCAGTTGAACTGTCAGCAACCCTGACAACAACCGTCAGCAAGCTGACGAACGGCAGCGAACCTCGTGTTCGCGGCCGTTTTTATTTTTCATTCCATCGTCAAGCGCGCGCACTACAATCCACGTCACGAGTGCGCCGGCCGCATCCCGGCATGCTCTTCCCGGTCAATCTTGGAAGTACCCGGGCCGGCACCGACACGCCGGCCCGGTCAACAGGAGACAACGATGCAAGTCCAACCGTACCTGACGTTCTACGGCCGCGCGGAAGAAGCCCTTCAGTTCTACGAAAAGGCGCTGGGCGCGAAGACGATGTTCAAGATGCACTTCAAGGATGCACCGCCGAATCCCGATTACCCGATGTCGCCGGAGATGGCCGACAAGGTGATGCATGCGAGCTTCACGATCGGCGACTCGATGATCATGTGCTCGGACGGCGACTGCAGCCAGCCGGGCGGCGGCATGCATGCCGGCTATTCGCTGTCGCTGAACCCGGCGACGGTCGAGGAAGGCCAGAAGCTGTTCGATGCGCTCGCCGACGGCGGCGAAGTGACGATGCCGTTCGGCAAGACGTTCTGGGCGCTCGGCTTCGGGATGGCAAAGGATCGTTTCGGCGTGCACTGGATGGTCAATGTCGAAGACCTGTCGCAGCGCGAGGATCTCTCGAAACGCGCGCAGGGCTGACGCCAACGAAAACGCCCGCCACTTCGCGGTGGCGGGCGTCGTTGTCGCTGCGCGCTGCGCGGCCCGCGATACGCGGCCGCGCCACCCGTTTCAACCCTCGACGACGTCGAGATAATCCTCCGGCCGCGTGCGGTCCTCCGCATGCGCCATGCCCGTCACGCGCACCAGCACGCTCACCACCACCGCCACCACCAGGTTCACGACCAGCGACCACACGGCCGCGTAGCCGGGAATCGCGAGGCCGAACAAGTGGATCGTGAAGATCGAACTGGCCAGCTTCAGCGAGATCGCCATCCACGTGCCGCACACGATGCCGGCCGCCCAGCCGGCCAGCAGGCCGCGATAGTCGAGCACGCGCGTGTACAGGCCGAGCACGATCGCCGGCAGCGTCTGGATGATCCAGATCCCGCCGAGCAGCTGCAGCTGGATCGCATAGGTCAGCGGCAGCCCGAGGATGAACGCGACCGCGCCAACCTTCACGATCAGCGACACGAGCTTCGCGACGTGCGTCTCCTGGTCGTGCGTCATGTTGCGGTTCACGAACTCGCGGTGGATGTTGCGCGTGTACAGGTTCGCGGCCGCGATCGACATGATCGCCGCCGGCACGAGCGCGCCGATGCCGATCGCCGCGAACGCGACGCCGACGAACCATGACGGGAAATACTCGAGGAACAGCGCGGGCACCGCGAAGTTCGGGCCGAACGCCTTGAAGTACGGTGCGTACTGCGGCATGTCCTTCACGCCCGCCGCGAGCGCCATGTAGCCGAGCAGCGCGAGCAGGCCGAGCACGAACGAGTACGCGGGCAACATTGCCATGTTGCGGCGGATCGAGTTGCCCGACGATGACGACAGGATCGCCGTGACCGAGTGCGGATACAGGAACAGCGCGAGCGCGGAGCCGATCGCGAGCGTCGCATACGCGCTGTAGCCGTTCAGGCTCATCGCGTCGGGCGCCTTCAGCAGCAGCTTCGCCGGCGGCACCGCCGCGAAGATGTGCCCGAAGCCGCCGAGCTTCGCCGGGATCACGATGACCGCCGCGGCGATCGTGATGTAGATCAGGATATCCTTCACGATCGCGATCATCGCGGGTGCGCGCAGCCCCGACGTGTACGTGTAGGCAGCGAGGATCGCGAATGCGATGATGAGCGGCAGGTCGCCGACGAAGCCCGTCGTGTCGAAACCGAGCGCACCGATCACGACTTCGATGCCGACGAGCTGCAGCGCGATGTACGGCATCGTCGCGAGGATGCCCGTCACCGCGATCGCGAGCGCGAGCATCCGGCTGCCGTAGCGTGCGTTCACGAAGTCGGCGGCCGTCACGTAGCCGTGGCGCTTCGCGATGCTCCACAGCTTCGGGAACACGATGAACGCGAACGGGTAGATCAGGATCGTGTACGGCAGCGCGAAGAAGCCCATCGCGCCGGCGCCGAACACGAGTGCGGGCACCGCAACGAACGTGTAGGCCGTATAGAGGTCGCCGCCGAGCAGGAACCACGTGACGATCGTGCCGAAGCGGCGACCGCCGAGGCCCCATTCGTCGAGGTGGGCGAGATCGCCGCGCCGCCAGTTCGCGGCCAGGAAACCGATGATCGTGACGCCGATGAACAGGAGTACGAAGACGAAGGTCGCGCCGAGATTCATCGTGCACCTCCCTGCGGGCCGCCCGCCTTCCACGCGTTCTTGGTCTTGAAATAGACGAACGCGGTGATCACCGCGCTAATGAACACCCACAGCAACTGGTACCAGTAGAAAAACGGAAAACCGAACCATTGCGGTTCGATCTTGCTGTACGACGGTACCCACACCATCGCGATCAGCGGCAGCACCAGCAGCCAGAGCCAGCGCTTGGCGGCCCGATTGGCGTCGGCATCGTGAGCCATGACGTCTCCTCATCTATCCCGGTTATCGATCTTGTTACGCGGGTACGGCGGCGAGAGGAGCGGCAAAACGGGTAGGCTGCGGCTCCCCCAGCTTCGCGCCAGTATAGAAGCCGCGAGCGCGCGGTCAAGCGGGGGCGAACCCGAGGTGATCCGCCCCCCAGTCATGCGGTTGCACCGGCATGCGGCCGGCGCATGAGCGTCAGATCGCGAACGAGGATTCGCGTGCGCCCGTCGTTTCTTTCAAGGCTTTCACCCACTTGTGCGCGGGGAGCTTCAGCGTGTCCTCGATCAGCTTCGCGCGGGCTTCCAGCTGCGCGAACGACACGTCGAGCGCGGGGCCCGAGAACGCGATCGCGATCCGGTTGCCGTCGTGCACTTCCGGCAGCGCGATCACGCGATGGTCGAACGCCGCGTTCAGGTGCTTCATGTTGCGCACGAAGCTCGGATGGTCGCCGAACAGGTTGATCGTCGCGATGCCCGCGTCGGCGAGGCAGCCGCGCACCGCGCGGTAGAACGCGACGCTGTCGAGCACCGGACCGCGCGCGGTCGCGTCGTACAGGTCGATCTGCAGCGCGCCCGTCGTGCCGCGGTTGGCCGGATCGTTGACGAAGTCCCACGCGTCGGCTTCGTGCACGACGAGGCGTGCGTCATCGGGCGGCAGCGCGAACATCGTACGCGCGGCGACGATCACGGCCGGGTTCAGTTCGACGGCCTCGACCTTCGCGTGCGGCAGGAAGCGGTGCGAGAACTTGGTCAGCGCGCCGGTGCCGAGCCCGAGCTGGACGATCCGCTCGGGCGTTTCGAGGAACAGCAGCCACGCCATCATCTGCTGCGCGTATTCGAGTTCGATGTGCAGCGGCTTCGAAATCCGCATCGCGCCCTGCACCCATTCGGTACCGAAGTGCAGGAAGCGCACGCCGCGCTCTTCCGAGAACGTGACGGGCGCGAAGCGCGGCTTGCGCGGTGCTTCGAGGACGGGCACGTCGTCGTGTTCGTCGATCTCCGGGCGACGCTTCACGCGCGGCGGCTGGAGCTTGTCGGAGCCGTTGTAGGCGGACGGCTTGCGTTTCTTGAACGCGCGCGCCTCGGCGGACGCGCGCTTGATCAGTCGGGTCATGTTGAATCTCGCTGGGTGACGCTGGATGAGCGGACGAGAGGATAGCATTGGTGAAGGATGGCGGCCGTGCCACACAGCCGGGCCGCCGGACCTCGAATCGCCGTGGCACCATGCTGCATGCACCGATCGAAGGCGGACACATGAGCTCGAACGACAAAAAAATCTGGTTTCCGGCAAAGCGCTACGGATGGGGTTGGGGATTGCCGGTAGCCTGGCAGGGCTGGGTCGTGCTGCTGCTGTTCGCGATCGGGATTATCGCGAGCGCGTGGTGGGTGCCGCCGCACCGATCGCCGATTGCATACGGTGCATGCATCGTGGCGCTGGTCGCGCTGTTGACTGCCGTTTGCTGGATCAAGGGCGAAAAGCCCAGGTGGAGATGGGGCAAGGACGATTGAGCGCCGGAGCGACGTCCGCCCGCGCCAGCCGGATCGGCGTCAATCGTGAATCGCCCGCCACTGCACCAGCGTCTGCTCGAACGACAGCATCGCATTCGCGGGGTTCGCCGCGCACCGCACCGAGCAACCGCCAGAACGGACTGATGAGCCGGCCGATTCGACATCGAACCGGAACCACCTCGGCTTGCCGGCCCGCCTTGGACCCGGTGCGCCGTTTTCGTTCATTCAAGATTCGCGGTTCCGTGCCGATATTCCCGAATGGAGGCCAAAATCGAATTCCACCAGACAAGACCTCACGTGCCCATCCGCCGATCGCGCATCGGGCCGCATTGCTTTACAGCCCCTGCGTAAGCCAATTTTAATAATCAGAGGTAGTTCAAATATGCGCAACGTTGTCCGTACAGTCGGCCTGATCACGCCGATTGTGCTATTGGCCGCTTGTTCGATGGTTGCTCCGCCCTATTCCCCCGCTGTCGACAATATCCAGGCGCTCAAGAATGCCGCTACTGCACACGCGAAGATCGGCGCGTTCGAATCCCATTCGGATACCACCAATCGGTATCCGGTCCCGTTGCGTGCCAACCTGATGAAATCCCCGGTCGGGGATTCGTTCGGCGCATATCTTGCCGACGCGATGACGAAGGAATTGCGGTTGGCCGGCAAGCTCTCGCCGCAAAGCGATGTCGAGATCAAGGCGACGCTATTGGAAAACGACATCGACGTCGGTATGGCAACCGGCGCCGCGAGACTGTCGGCGCGCTTTATCGTGATGCGCGCCGGTGCCGTGCGCTACGACACGGTCAAATCCGCGCGCACGCAATGGGATTCGGCGTTCGCGGCAATGATTGCCGTACCGAAAGCGCGCGAAGAGTATCCGCTCGCCGTACAGAAGTTGCTCGGCGAGCTATACGCCGATCCCGCCTTCCTCGAGGCAATTCAATAACGTTACCAACCACACGACGAGAGACCAAGCACAATGGCATTGATTCGAATGATGGCAGCCGCAACCGTGGTCGCGGCATTGTCCGGCTGCGCGCACGAAATTTCGCTGACCGGCGACGCGAACAAGATTCCGGCGCTGTCGGCAGCGCCACTCGACAAGACGGTGGGTCTGGTCATCACGGATGATCAGTTGTCCCGGGAAGTGATTACCCCCGGCGGGGGAGGCGACAAGGTCAGCTATCGCCCGTACCACGACCTTGAATTGCCGATTTACATCGGTCTCGGCCACGTATTCAAGAACGTGACCAAGCTCAAGAGTGCGCCCGACGCGGCAACGATTCAGGCCAAGCATCTCGATTACGTGATCACGCCGACGATCAAGACGACGTCGTCGTCCCCCAGCCCGTTCACGTGGCCGCCCACGGATTTCTCGGTCTCGCTCGCCTGCACCGTCGCGGACCCGAGCGGTCGGCCCGTGGCCACCGCGGACGTGACCGGTACCGGCCACGCGGAGTTCAGCGAATTCAAACGCAACTTCGGCCTTGCCGGGCAGCTTGCCACGGCCGATGCGGTGTCCAAACTGCAATCCGCGCTGGCAAAGGCGCCCGAGTTGCAAAAGTAAGTACCGGCACGGTGCGGCTGCGCCGCACTGCCCATGCGCGATTCAACCGAGTCGATCGCGGTGCGACCGATCCTGGAATGAGAATTCGCCGTCGCGGTCAGCGGCGGATTCCCTGCCAAAGGACGAGCTTCTGATCGAAAGAAAGCATCGCATTCGCCGGGCTCGACGACGGCAGCACGAGCGTCTCGTACCCGGCCTGACCGATCACCTCGGCAAACCGCCCCGCCGTCTTCCCGTTGAAACACACTTTCTTCAGCAGCGGCGCATGCTCGCGCAACGACGCGAAGTCGTTCGGCTTCGCATGGCGGATCGCGGAATCGAGACTGCCTTGCCGATGGCATGCATCGAGGACATCCCAGATGCCGATGCCGTGCGAAAGCACGCGCTCGAGCCGCGCGTCATACACAAGCGCGTGCAGCCCCGGTTCGCCGAGCACCGCACCGAGCAACCGCCAGAACTGATTGCGCGGATGCGCGTAGTACTGCGCGGCATCGAGCGACGCCTCGCCCGGAAAGCTGCCGAGGATCATCGTGTGCGTATTCGGCGCGACGACCGGCGGAAAGCCTTGCAGCATCACACGGCTCCGCGTGGCCCGACGGATCCCGGCCCGTCGCCGTGCGCATCGAGATGACGCCACAGCGCCGGCAGCATGCACTCGGTGACCATCAACGGCTTGCCGTGCCGCTGGAACACCGAGCGCCGCGCGGCGAACGCATGCGGCGCCCGCGCGCCCTGCAACGCATGGCTCGCGAGCGTATACAACGGATGACCGGCGATCACGCGCCGGCTGACGAGCGCGGAGCGCTCGACCTGCGGATCGCTGTACAGCAGTTCCGCGAGCGGCCGCGTGCGCAACCGCCGCATCGCCTGCCAGACACCCTTGCTGGCCGCGAGCGGCGCGATGCTGTGCGCGGCGACGTATGGCGTGCCGTCGACCGACAGGATCACCTCGCGCACCCACATCGGCGCGCGCGGCGCACTATCGAGCGCCGCGGGTTCGTCGAACCACGGACAGTCGACGGCCTCGCGCGTCACGCGCACGTTCACGCTGCCGAGTCGCGCGAGATGCGCGGTCAACGAACCGCCGCGCGTCAGCCAGTCGCGCTGGTCGAGCGTGCAGCCGGGCCGGGGCGTGTCGCGCCAGCCCGCCCGTGCGCCGTCGAATCGCATCCGCGTGTTCACGCGGTGCGCGACAGCAGCAGCGCGTTGGTCCGCTTCACGAAGCTCGCCGGATCGTCGAGCATCCCGCCTTCGGCCAGCAATGCCTGGTCGAACAGCAGATGGCACCAGTCGCCGAAATTGGCACTGTCGGCGTTCAGCTGCTTCACGAGCGCGTGCTCGGGGTTGATCTCGAGGATCGGCTGCATCGCCGGCGCGTTCTGGCCGGCCGCCTTCAGCATCCGCTGCAGGTAGCCGCTCATGTCGTTGTCGTCCGCGACGAGGCACGACGGCGAATCGGTCAGGCGGAACGTGACGCGCACTTCCTTCACCTTGTCGCCGAGCGCTTCCTTCATCTTCTCGACGACCGGCTTGATCGCCTCGCCGGCCTGCTCCTGCGCCTTCTTTTCCTCGTCGTTCAGCTCGCCGAGGTCGAGATCGCCGCGGGCAACGCTCGCGAGCGGCTTGCCGTCGAATTCTTGCAGGAACGACAGCATCCATTCGTCGACGCGATCGGTCAGCAGCAGCACCTCGACACCCTTCTTGCGGAACACTTCCAGATGCGGGCTGTTCTTCGCGGCCTGCCAGGTATCGGCGGTCACGTAGTAGATCTTGCTCTGCTCGGGCTTCATGCGCGACACGTAGTCGGCGAGCGACACGTCCTGTGCGTCGGTGTCGCCGTGCGTCGACGCGAAGCGCAGCAGCTTCGCGATGCGCTCGCGGTTCGCGTGATCCTCGCCGAGGCCTTCCTTCAGCACCTGGCCGAACGCGCTCCAGAACGTCTTGTACTTCTCCTTGCCGGCATCCTCTTCCGCGTTCGCGAGTTCCTCGAGCATCGACAGCGCGCGCTTCGTCACGCCTTCGCGGATCGCCTTCACGTCGCGGCTTTCCTGCAGGATTTCACGCGACACGTTCAGCGGCAGGTCGGCCGAATCCACGACGCCCTTCACGAAGCGCAGGTATTGCGGCAGCAGCTGCTCGGCGTCGTCCATGATGAACACGCGCTTCACGTACAGCTTCAGGCCGCCGCGGTAGTCGCGGTTCCACAGGTCGAACGGCGCGTGCGCCGGGACGAACAGCAGTTGCGTGTATTCGCTGCGGCCCTCGACGCGGTTGTGCGTCCACGTGAGCGGATCCTGGTGGTCGTGCGCGATGTGCTGGTAGAACTGCGTGTACTGCTCGTCGCTGATGTCGCTCTTCGAACGCGTCCACAGCGCGCTCGCCTGGTTGACGGTCTCGTCCTCGTCCTTCAGGACCATCTCGCCCTTTTCCTGATCCCACTCTTCCTTCTGCATCAGGATCGGCAGCGCGATGTGATCGGAATACTTCTGGATGATCGACTTCAGGCGATGCGACGACAGCAGTTCGTCCTCGCCTTCACGCAGGTGCAGCGTGATCGTGGTGCCGCGCTGCGCGCGCTCGATCGCGTCGATCGTGAAATCGCCCTCGCCCGCGCTTTCCCAGCGCACGGCTTCGTTCGCCGGCAGGCCGGCGCGGCGCGTCTCGACGGTGATCTTGTCCGCAACGATGAAGCCCGAGTAGAAGCCGACGCCGAACTGGCCGATCAGCGCCGCGTCCTTCTGCTGGTCGCCGGACAGCTTCGTGAAGAATTCCTTGGTGCCCGAACGCGCGATCGTGCCGAGGTTCGCGATCGCCTCGTCGCGGCTCATGCCGATGCCGTTGTCCTCGATCGTGATCGTGCGGGCGGCCTTGTCGAAGCCGATGCGGATGCGCAGGTTCGGATCGTTCTCGTACAGCGCGTTGTCCGCGAGCCCTTCGAAACGCAGCTTGTCGGCCGCGTCGGACGCGTTCGACACCAGTTCGCGCAGGAAGATTTCCTTGTTGCTGTAGAGCGAATGAATCATCAGGTGGAGGAGTTGCTTGACCTCTGCCTGAAAGCTCATCGTTTCGTGTGCCATGGATGCTGTTTCCTCTTACTTGAACTTGAATGGTGTGGCGCAGGCGGCCGGCGCGCGATGCCGGCGAGCCCGTCAAGGACGACCGCCTGGCGCAGGCGGTTTGCGCGGGTATCTGGGGACGGGCGACCGGATTTCAAGGGGGAGCGTGCCGCCCCCCTATCACGACGCGCGCCGCGCCGCCGACTCGATATAGCGCGCGAGAAACCCCGGCAGCGCCGGATCGCCGCAGTTCGCGACGTTGAAGCGCGTCCACGTCGACGTCGACTGCTGCGGCGAGAACAGGCTCCCCGGTGTCAGCAGGAACCCTTCCTCGTGCGCGGCAGCCGCGAGCGCATCCGAATCGACACCGGTATCGGCCCACAGGAACATCCCCGCCGCCGGCATCGTGAAGAGCCGCAGGCCGGTGCGCTCGAGCATCCGCGCGGTCTTGTCGCGCACGCCGTCGAGCCGTGCGCGCAGCCGCTCGACGTGGCGCCGGTAATGCCCTTCGGTCAGGATCTTGTAAAGCACGCGCTCGTTGAGCTCCGGCGTCGTCATCCCGACCAGCATCTTCTGGTCGGTAACCGCCTTCGCGATCTCCGGCGCGCACGCGACATAGCCGACCCGCAAATTCGCCGCGAGCGTCTTCGAATAGCTGCCCAGGTAGATCACACGCTTCAACTGGTCGAGGCTCGCGAGCCGCGTGGCCGGATAGCTCGGCGGGCACAGGTCGCCGTACACGTCGTCCTCGACGACGAGGAAGTCGTACGCCTCCGCGAGTTTCAGGATCCGGAACGCCTGCGCGGCCGACAGCGATGTACCGGTCGGGTTCTGCAGCACCGAATTGATCACGAGCATCTTCGGCCGCCACATCTGCACGAGCGTTTCCAGCGCGTCGAGATCGGGGCCGTCGGGCGTATACGGCATCCCGACCAGTTGCGCGCCCTGCGACGCGAAGCGGCCGAACATCTGGAACCACGCGGGATCGCCGACGATCACCGCATCGCCGGGCCGCACGTAGATCCGCGAGATCAGGTCGATCGCCTGCGTGATGCCCGACACCATCACGAGCTGCTCGGGCTTCGCGCCGATCTCGACTTCCGCGAGCCGCGTCTGCAGTTGCTGGCGCAGCGGCAGGAAGCCCTGCGCGGTGCCGAAACCGAGCATCTGCGCGCCCGACTGGCGTCCGAGCGCGCGCAGCGCCCCGGTGATCAGCTCGCCATCGAGCCAGCGGCCCGGCAGGTAGCCGAGACCCGGCCCTTTTTCCGGACTGACGGTATGCAGCATGTTGCGCAGCAGCCAGACCACGTCGATCGTGTTGTGAACCGGCGCGGCCTCGGCCACGCGCACCACGTTGTCGGCCGGCTGCGGGCCGGTGGCCGTACGCTCGCGCACGTAGAAACCCGAGCCGCGCCGCGAGTCGAGGTAGCCCTGCGCGACGAGCCGCTCGTATGCCTCGACGACGGTGAAACGCGACACGCTCTTGTCGAGCGCGAGCTTGCGGATCGACGGCATCCGCATGCCGGGCCGGAACACGCGCTCGTCGATGCGGCGCCGCGCCCACTGGACGAGCTGGTCGACGAGCGTGAGCGTGGCCGTATCGTGCGGCGCGGGAATCTGGGCGAGAGGGACGGTGGACATGGGCGGCAGCTCCAACTGTACCGAAGGCTATCGCGCCGATTGTACCGTTACTGTGCCGGTGCCGACGATTACAGTTGACCGGAATGGCGATCGTGCGGCCGCCGTTCCGGCCCTGCCCCACGCGGGCGGCACCGGCCGGCGTGCGACGCCGCCCCGGCACCGGCCGGTCGCCCGACCACCCGGCGCACCGCCGGCCTACCATGACACTTTCGCTTCCCGACCGACGTTCATGCCAGCCCGCTCCCTGACCCTCGACCATCTGGTGATCGCCGCGCGCACGCTCGACGAAGGCGTGCGCCATGTCGCCGACGCGCTCGGCATCGAACCGGCCGGCGGCGGCCGCCATCCGCTGATGCGCACCCATAACGCGCTGTTCGGCGCGTGGGGCGGGCTGTACCTCGAAGTGATCGCGATCGATCCCGACGCACCCGCCACCGGCGACGACGCCACGCCGCCGCGCGCGCGGCTGTTCGGCCTCGACGACCCGGCGATGCACGCACGGCTCGCGCAGGGCCCGTTCCTCGCGCACTGGGTCGCGCGCGTCGACCGCCCGCGCCAGCTCGCGTTGTGGCAAAGCCAGTACCCCACGCGCATCGCGCCGGTCGTCGCGATGCGGCGCGGCGACCTGAGCTGGGGCCTCACGGTGCCCGACGACGGCGCGTTCCCCGCTTGGCAAGGCGCCGGCGACGGCCTCGTGCCGTCGCTGATCCAGTGGGACAGCCCACGCCATCCGGCCGAATCGCTGCCGAACGACGGCGTCGCGCTGAAGGCGCTCAAGGGCGTCCACCCGCGCGCGGACACCATCCGCGAGCAGCTCGACTGGCTCGGTGCCGGCCATCTGCTCGACCTCGACACCGGCGACGGCCCGCCCGCGCTCGTCGCCGAATTCGATACGCCGCAAGGCACACGCACGCTGCGCTGACCGCCCGGCCGCCCCTCGATTACACGAACCCAGCAATACGGAGACACCCAGTACATGAATTCGCGCGAAACCCGGGGCATGCTGCTCGGCCTGATCGGCGTGATGATCTTCAGCCTCACGCTGCCGATGACGCGGATCGTCGTCTCCGAACTCAACCCGCTGCTCAACGGGCTCGGCCGCGCGCTCGCCGCGTCGGTGCCGGCCGGTCTGCTGCTGTGGTGGCACCGCGAGCGGCTGCCGGCCCGCGCGCAGCTGAAAAGCCTCGCGGTCGTATCGGCCGGCGTGATCATCGCGTATCCGGTGTTCTCCGCGTGGGCGATGAAGACCGTGCCGGCCTCGCACGGCGCGGTCGTGAACGGCCTGCAGCCGCTGTTCGTCGCGCTGTACGCGGCGTGGCTGTCGCACGAACGGCCGTCGAGGGCGTTCTGGGCCAGCGCGCTGACGGGTAGCGCGCTCGTGATCGCGTTCGCGCTGCGCGACGGCGGCGGCACGGTGCAGGCCGGCGACGCGCTGATGCTCGTCGCGGTCGGCATCGGCGCGCTCGGCTATGCGGAAGGCGCGCGCCTCGCGCGCCAGATCGGCGGCTGGCAGGTGATCTGCTGGGCGCTCGTCGTGTCCGCGCCGTTCCTCGTGCTGCCGGTCGGCTGGCTCGCATGGACGCAGCACGTCGCGCACCCTGCCCCGCTCGCGCTGCGCACTTGGCTGGCCTTCGGGTACGTGACCCTCTTTTCGCAATTCATCGGCTTTTTCGCGTGGTACGCCGGGCTCGCCATGGGCGGCATCGCGCGCGTCGGCCAGGTGCAACTGCTGCAGATCTTCTTCACGATCGCCTTTTCCGCGCTGCTGTTCGGCGAAACGGTGACGCCGTCGACGTGGCTGTTCGCGGCCGCCGTGATCGCGACCGTGATGCTCGGCCGGCGCTCGGCGGTGGCCACGGCCCCGCGTCCCGCTCGCGCCGGTTGATGAGGTGCGCCATAATGTTCGTTTTGCCTGAACGGTGTTGCCCACCCGGCCGCGACGGCCCGATCGCGCTCCCGCACGCCCACCCGGCTGCGCCGACGCAATCTGCCCGACCGACCTTTCTTGACTGACCACGATATCCGAACGAGGAGACTATGAATCCGAGCGACCTGCATCCGCCGCACTGGCAGCTTTCCGAACGCGCCCGCAAGCTGACGAGCTCTGCGATCCGCGAGATCCTGAAGGTCACGGAACGCCCCGAGGTCATCTCGTTCGCAGGCGGCCTGCCCGCTCCCGCGACGTTCCCGGCCGAACGCATGCGCGCCGCGGCCGACCGCGTGCTGCGCGATTCGCCCGCCGCCGCCCTCCAGTACAGCGCGACCGAAGGCTACCTGCCGCTGCGCGAATGGATCGCCGAGCGCTACAGCGTGCGCGTGTCGCAGGTGCTGATCACGACCGGCTCGCAGCAGGCGCTCGACCTGCTCGGCAAGGCGCTGATCGATCCGGACAGCCCGATCCTCGTCGAAACCCCGACCTACCTCGGCGCGCTGCAGTCGTTCTCGCTGTACGAGCCGCGCTACGTGCAGGTGCCGACCGACGAGCAGGGCCTGCTGCCCGAAGGCCTCACGCCCGACCTGACGCAAGGCGCGCGCCTGCTGTACGCTCAGCCGAACTTCCAGAACCCGACCGGCCGCCGCCTGCCCGTCGAGCGCCGCCGCGCGCTCGCCGCGTTCGCGCAGTCGAGCCCGTTCCCGGTGCTGGAAGACGACCCGTACGGCGCGCTGAACTACCAGGGCGAGCCGCTGCCGACGATGCTGTCGATGGCACCGGACCACGTCGTGCACCTCGGCACGTTCTCGAAGGTGCTCGCGCCGGGCCTGCGGATCGGCTACATCATTGCCCCCGAGGAACTCCACTTCAAGCTCGTGCAGGCCAAGCAGGCCACCGACCTGCACACGCCGACGCTCACGCAGCGCATCGCGCACGAAGTGATCAAGGACGGCTTCCTCGACGAGCACATCCCGACGATCCGCCAGCTGTACGGCGCGCAATGCGAAGCGATGCTCGCGTCGCTCGCGCGCCACATGCCGGAAGGCGTCACGTGGAACCGCCCGGACGGCGGCATGTTCATCTGGGTGAACCTGCCCGCGCAGATCGACAGCATGAAGCTGCTCGCGGCCGCGGTCGACAACCACGTCGCCTTCGTGCCGGGCGCGCCGTTCTTCGCGAACGACCCGCAGCAGAACACGCTGCGCCTGTCGTTCGTGACGGTGCCGCCGGAGAAGATCGAGGAAGGCGTCGCGCGCCTCGGCAAGCTGCTGCGCGAGCGTCTCTGATCCCCATTTTCCTGTCACGACTCTCTACGAGGAATCGACCACATGGCTAACGTCTACGACAAACTGAAGTCGCTCGGCATCGAACTCCCGACCGCCGGCGCACCGGCTGCCGCCTACGTGATGAGCGCGCAAAGCGGCAACACGGTCTACCTGTCGGGCCACATCGCGAAGAAGGACGGCAAGGTCTGGGCCGGCAAGCTCGGCGCCGACCTGCAGACGGAAGACGGCAAGGCGGCTGCGCGCTCGATTGCGATCGACCTGCTCGCGACGCTGCACGCGCACACGGGCGACCTGAACAAGGTCAAGCGCATCGTGAAGCTGATGAGCCTCGTCAACTCGACGCTCGACTTCACCGAACAGCACGTCGTGACGAACGGTGCGTCGGAACTGATCGCCGAAGTGTTCGGCGACGCAGGCAAGCACGCGCGTTCGGCGTTCGGCGTCGCGCAGATTCCGCTTGGCGCATGCGTCGAGATCGAACTGATCGCCGAAGTCGCGTAAGTCGCGTCACGCAACTGTCACGATGACCCGCCGCGTCCGCTTCAAGCAGGTCGACGTCTTCACGTCGGTGCCGTTCAAGGGCAACCCGCTCGCCGTCGTATTCGACGCCGACTCGCTCGGCGACCACGACATGCTCGCGATCGCCCGCTGGACGAACCTGTCGGAAACGACGTTCGTGTGCACGCCGACCGATCCGGAGGCCGATTACCGCGTCCGGATCTTCACACCGGGCGGCGAACTGCCGTTCGCCGGCCACCCGACGCTCGGCACCGCACACGCGTACCTGGAAAGCGGCGCGCGGTCGCGCACGCCGGGCCGGCTGATCCAGCAGTGCGGGGTCGGCCGGGTCGAACTGCGCGAACAGGCCGACGGCTGGGCATTTGCCGCGCCGCCGGCACGGTTCACGCCGCTCGACCGATTGGACTATCCGGTGCTCGCGGCCGCGTTGCGCAGCGACGCGATCGATCCGGATGCCGAACCGTGCGCGGTCGACAATGGTGCGCCGTGGCTCGTGGTGCGGCTCACGTCGGCCGAGGCCTGCCTGGGCCTCGCCCCCGATCCGGCCGCGCTCGAGGCGATCACCCACCGCTACGGCGCGCACGGCCTCGCGGTCTACGCGCCCCATCCCGACGGCGGCCCCGCGACGTTCGAAATCCGGTGCCTGATGACGGGCGGCGGTTTCGGCACCGGCGAGGATCCCGTCACCGGCAGCGCGAACGCCGCGCTGGCCGGGTTGCTGAGCCGCCAGCAGCGCCGCCCCGGCACGTCGTATACAGCCCGCCAGGGCACGGCGATCGGCCGCGACGGCCGCATTGCCGTGTGCTATGACGACGACGGCACGATCTGGATCGGCGGCCACGTCGTGACGGTCGTCGACGGTACGTTCCAGGCGCCTGCCTGACGTTTCGCCATGTGCGATGGCGTCGGCCCGGCCGGCGCCCTACGATTCCCCCGGCTATCGCAAAAACGTTCCAGCCAGTAATATCGGGCCTAATCCGTCGCTTCGGCGGGTCTGTCCATGGTTGCGCATCCCGCGAACGAACAGACGCCGGTGCGCCCCCAACCATAGCCGGCCGTCCCGACGCGGGATGGCGCACGCGAGCAGGACGCCGCCCTCTTCGATGAGTTCCGCCCGGTCAAACCACACGCCGCCGAACCGGCCGCTACGCGCGCCACGCAAGTCGCGCCGGCGCGCGCTGTTCGCGATCCCGCTGCTCGGGATGCTGGCGCTTGCGCTGCTGTGGGCCGTGATCATCGCGCGGCTGTCGGTTGAAAAGGACAGCGCGTACAAGGAAGCGGCGGCCTCCGCGGCGATCCTGTCGTCCGCGCTCGAACAGCACACGGTCAAGGCGATCCACCAGGTCGACCAGATCACCCGCTTCGTCAAGTTCGAATTCGAAAAATCGCCCGCGCGCTTCAACCTCGCGAGCGCGGTCGAAAAGGGCGTCGTGCCGAGCGACACGCTGATCCAGGTTTCGCTCGTCAACGCGAAGGGAATCCTGTTCGCGAACACGGCCGAACGCCATCCGCAGCCGATCAACCTGGCCGATCGCGAGCACTTCAGGGTCCACCTCGCGCACAACGACGACCGCCTGTACATCAGCAAGCCCGTGCTCGGCCGCGTGTCGAGCCACTGGACGCTGCAGATGACGCGGCGCCTGAACAACCCGGACGGCAGCTTCGCGGGCATCGTCGTGGTGTCGGAAGACCCGAGCTACTTCACGAACGACTTCTACAACAACGCGGCGATCGGCAAGGAAGGCGTGATCTCCGTCGTGTCGGACACGGGCGCCGTGCTCGCGCGGCGCACCGGCTCGCTCAACAACGCTCCGGGTGCGTTCTCCGCATCGGGTGTCTACCCGATCGCCGAGCGCGTGACGGGCACGATCATCGACCCGATCGACGGCGTGAC
This sequence comes from Burkholderia sp. Bp8998, assembly GCF_003854235.1. Classification (NCBI taxonomy): domain Bacteria; kingdom Pseudomonadati; phylum Pseudomonadota; class Betaproteobacteria; order Burkholderiales; family Burkholderiaceae; genus Burkholderia; species Burkholderia sp. Bp8998. The sequence continues at coordinate 22,276 of NZ_QTQF01000010.1, read as the reverse complement.
GCGCATCGTGTCGTACCGCCACCTCGACGGCTACCCGCTCGCGGTGATGGTCGGGCTGTCGCAGACCGAGGAATTCGCGGACTACTACCACACGCGCAACGTCTACCTGCTGATGACGAGCTTCATCACGCTCGCGATGCTCGCGTTTTTCAGCGTCGCGACGGGGCTGATCGGCAAGCTGCTCGGCCGCGAGCGCGAGATGACCCAACTCGCCGAATACGACCTGCTCACCGGCCTCGCGAACCGCTACGCGACCCTGCGCGGGCTGCGCAACGACGTGTCGATGCCGGCCAGCCTGTCGCGGCTCGGCCTGCTGTTCATCGACCTCGACAACTTCAAGACCGTCAACGACACGCTCGGCCACAACGCCGGCGACATCGTGCTGCAGATGACCGCGTCGCGCCTGTCGGATGCCGTCGGCGACGAAGGGTCGCTCGCGCGGATCGGCGGCGACGAGTTCGTCGTCGTGATGAAGGGCGACGACGTCGAACGGCGCGCGGTGCGGCTCGCGGAAGCGATCATCCGGATGTTCGGGGAGCCCTTCGACGTGCGCGGCAGTTCGTTCGTGCTGCACGCGAGCATCGGCATCGCGCTGCACACCGTCGCGAACGAAAGCGAGATCGACCTGCTGAAGAAGGCCGACCTCGCGATGTACAGCGCGAAGGACGCGGGCAAGAACTGCTACCAGTTCTACGCGCCGCACCTGTCGCATCGCGCGGATCACCTGATGCGCTGGGAGCAGCAGTTGCGCGTCGCGCTCGCCGAGGGGCAGCTGTTCCTCGCGTATCAGCCGAAGATAGACCTGACGCACCGCACGATCACCGGCTTCGAGGCGCTCGCGCGCTGGGACCACCCCGAACACGGGATCATCTCCGCGAACGAATTCATTTCGATCGCCGAATCGACGGGCCTCATCGTGCCGATCGGCGACTTCGTGATCCGCACCGCGTGCGAACAGATCGCGCGCTGGCGCGACGAGGGCCACGACACGCTGACGCTCGCGATCAACATCTCGCCGGTGCAGTTCTGGCGCGGCGACCTGATCGAGACGATCTCGCAGGCGCTGCAGGACACCGGCATCGACGCGAACCGGCTCGAACTCGAGATCACCGAGACCGCGATGATGGAATATCCGGAGCTCGTGTCCGAGAAGATCGTCGCGTTGAAGAAGCTCGGCATCCGGATCGCGCTCGACGATTTCGGCACCGGCTATTCGTCGCTGTCGTACCTGCACCGCTTCTCCGTCGACACGCTGAAGGTCGACCGCTCGTTCGTGCAGGCGATCCCGAACGATCGCAGCGTGTGCGTGATGGTGTCGTCGATCGTGCATCTCGCGCGCTCGCTCGGCCTGACGGTCGTCGTCGAAGGCACCGAAACCGAGGAGCAGATTGCATGGCTGTCCGCGCTCGGCGAGATCGAGGCGCAGGGCTTCCTGTTCTCGCGCCCCGTGCCGGCCGATGCGATCCCCGCGCTGATCGCGCGCTTCGGCGTGCGCGGCGACCGGCCGAACGTGCTCGCGCACCGCGCGACCGGCAGCACCGGCGCATGAGCCGGCAACCCGCGCGGCACATGTTGCGCGGCACACCGATTGTTTCGGTTTCCGATCCGGCTGTTTAGTTCATTCACTAGCGTTTTCGCGCATGGCAGTGTCACGACGCGCGGCGGACAATCGGGAGGGCCACCGTGTCGGCGGGCCGCCGGCACATCCCCATGCGCGAGACCAGGCCCTGCGCCAACAGCAACACCATCATGACCACCGTCGAAGTCGAAGCGGCCGAACGTGTCGAACAGGCACAGGCATCCCTGTGGGCCTTGTTCAAGGTCGTCGCCGGCATTTCAGCCGTGTCGTGGGGCGGGCTTTCGATGATGGCGCAGCTCGAACGCCACTACGTCGAACGGTTGCAGCGCATCGAGCCGCACGTGTTCGCCGATTTCGTCGCCCTCGCATGGCTCGTGCCAGGCCCCGTCGGCTGCAATGTCGCGGTGCAGGTCGGCCAGACGCTGCACGGCCGCGCCGGCGCGTGGGTCGCCGGCATCGCGAGCGTCCTTCCGTTCTCCGTGCTGATGACGCTGTTCGCGATCTTCTACCGCACGCCGATCGTGCGCGCGCTTGCCGCGCCGATCCTGATCAATCACTTCGGGATGGTGCTCGCCGCGCTGATCGGCGTCACGTGGGTCAGGCAGTTGCGCACGCTCGCGCGCACACGACTCGAACAGGTGATTGCCGCGCTATCGACGATTCTGCTCACTTTCGCACATAGTCCAGCCGCTTTCGTCGGGATTCTGTTCGCGGCGTTCGCAGCAGGCTGGCTCACCGGGCCGCCGCAACACGACGCGGTCGACTTCACGCTGTCGAAGCGCGACCGCAACCTGCTCGTGCTGCTCGCCGTCCTCGTCGCGGTATTCGCACTGCCGCTGCCCGGCGACTACCAGATGACGCTGCTGTGGCCGCGGCTCGCCGGCGCCGGCATGACGCTGTTCGGCGGCGGCTTCTCCGCGCTGCCCGTGCTCAAGACGCTGTTCGTGTCGCCGGCCACCGGCATCTCCGATCGCGACTTCACGCTCGCGTTCGCGCTGTCGCCGGTGTCGCCCGGCCCGCTGCTGAACGTCGTGCCGTTTCTCGGCTACCTGACCGACGGCTGGACCGGCGCGCTGCTCGCGACCGCCGCGCTGTTCATTCCGTCGGGGTGTCTTGTCGTGTTCGCGCAGAACCATCTGTTCCGGCTCAAGCGCCATTCGCGCTTCGAGCACGGGATGCGCCTGCTGCGCGCGGCGACGACGGGCTTTCTCGTCGTCGCCGTCGTGAAGATCCTGCATCGCGAACCGGCCGATCCCGTCTATTGGCTCACGGGCGCCTTCGCGACGCTGTGCTTCGCGCGCTTCAAGGTGCCCGTGTATGCCGTCTACGGTGCGGTCGCGATCACGTGCGGCGTGTGGCTGTGGGCCGTCGCGCACTGACGGTCGGCCTCGGTCACCGCCACCACCGCCGGATGCCTGCCGCTCAGCCCGCCTGTACCGCGACGCGGCGTGCGACCCAGCGTGCGCGCAGCGCGTCGTACGCGAGGTTGAAGCAGAACGTGTAAGGCAGGAAGAACAGCACGATGCCGAGGTCGAGCAACAGCGCCTCGACGAGGCTCACGTTCAGCCACCACGCGGCGACCGGCACCACCATCGCGACGAGGCCCAGCTCGAACGCGACCGCATGCGCGATCCGCATGCCGAGCGTGCGCGTGAGGCCGGCCCGCCGCTCGAGGCGATCGAACAGCGTGTTGAACGTCATGTTCCAGGCCATCGCGATCAGCGACACCATCACCGTCAGCACGCCGACGTGCGATACCGGCATGTCGAGCAGCCACGCGCCGATCGGCGCGCACAGCGCGATCGCCACCAGCTCGAACGTCAGTGCGTGAACGAGGCGTTCCGTCACCGTTTTGTTCATCTGTTTCATGGTTCCCTCCGATTCGTTTGTCCCACCCATGTCGGCCATTTTGATCGGCGCGACCGTATGAATCCAGTTTGATATCATCGGTTTTACCGATATAACGCTAGAGGTCCGCCGCATGCGTCACGCACCCGAAGCCCTGCTCGCGTTCGCCGAAGCCGCGCTGCTCGGCTCGTTCACGGCCGCCGCCCGCAAGCTCGGCAAGCGCCAGTCGACGGTGTCCGAAGCGATCGCGAATCTCGAGATCGATCTCGGCGTGCAGTTGTTCGACCGCTCGACGCGCGCGCCGACGCTGACCGATGCCGGTCGCGCGCTGCTGCCGCAGGTGCAGCGCGCACTGGAAGCCGGCGCGGCGATCGACCGCGCCGCCGCGCGGCTCGCGCAGGGCGAGGAAGCGCGGCTGACGCTCGTCGTGTCCGACACGTACCAGTCGAAGCGTTACGAGGAAACCTTGATGGCGCTCGAGCGGCGCTTTCCGGCGCTCGAGCTCGAATGCCAGATCGCCGAACACGAGGACGTGCTCGACCTGATCCAGCAGGGCCGCGCGCAGCTCGGGCTGATGGCCGCGCGCGCCGTCTACCCGCCCGATATCGGCGCGGCGACGGTGGCGGAAGAATCGGAGATCGGTCTGTTCGTCGGGTGCACGCACGCGCTTGCGGCGTATGGCGACGCCGACGTGCCGCACGCGGCGCTGCGCGACGCGCGCGAGTTGCGCCTCAACACGTACGTGAAACCGGAGGATCGCGGCGCCGACGACCGGATCGTCGTCGGCACGCAGCGCTGGCTCGCCCCGAGCTATCTGATGCTGCTGGAGATGGCGGTGCTGGGGTTCGGCTGGGCCGAGCTGCCGCGCTGGATGGTCGAGCACTTCGCGCGCGATCGCCTCCGCGAGCTGCGCTCGCGCGGCTGGCCGCGCCGCGTGCGGGTCGATGCGGTGTGGTCGTGCAACCGGCCGCTCGGCCCGGCCGGCGCGTGGCTGCTCGACGCGATGCTGGCCGCGTAGCGGCGCGCGGCATCGCGCCGGCGGCAGGCGCCGAACGGCGCCGCAAGATCAGGCGATCAGAAGCCGCGCGACAGCACGGCCGCGCCGATCGTCACGACGCCGAGCACGAGGTTGACGACGACCAGCAGGCGCACCGTGTTCACCGCGCGCGCACCGTCCGGCCAGTTCTGCGCCTGCACCGCGCGGCGGATGCGCGGGAACAGCGCGAAGCGGATATGACCGAAGATCAGCATCATCACGACGCCGAGCCCCGCCATCGCATGCAGCGACCACGTCGCATGCGCGCCGCCGAATGCCGTGAGCAGGAAACCGCCGGACAGCAGGATCACGATCACCGAGCCCGACACCCAGTTGAAGAAGCGGCCGAACACGCCCTCGATCAGCGGCAGCCGCAGCTGCGGCGTCAGGTCGGACAGCGCCGGGCGCAGGCAGAAGTTCGCGAAGACCATCCCGCCCACCCACACGGCGACGGCCAGCAGATGAAGATACAGCGCGACGGCAACGGCGTGGGACATGGCGGCAATCCTGTGATGGGTTGAGTGCAACGAATAGCCGCGTCACGCGCGGTCTCAAGCGACGTTCGACCGGCGCGCCACCGCTCGGTTCAGCCACCCGGCGGCATTTCACAATATTTTGCAAGTTCCGCGTGACGGCGCCACGCTCGCTTTCCTGAATGCGTCGCCCCAAGAAACAGGCCGCACGCCCGCCGAAGCGGAGGTGCGGCCTGCGATGCCGATCGAACCGGCGACCGGATGCGGCGTCAGCCGAGCAGCGGACGCAGCTCGTTGACGACCTTGAGCTTCGTTTCCGGCGTGCGGCCCTTGCGCGCGCGCTTGCCGACGTGCGGCGCGAGCCCCGCGTACGACAGCGTTTCGTCCTGCGCCTTGCCGCCGCGACCGGTGCCGATCAGCACGACGCCGGCCGGGTCGATCGCGAGCGCCTGCACGAGCGTTTCCTTGTCGTCGAGCGCCATCAGGATCACGCCGCGGCCGCCGCCGGACAGCGTCTTCATCTCGTCCATCCCGAACACCAGCAGACGGCCGCCGCTCGACAGACACGCGACCTGCGACGCATTCGGCAGCACGGGCATCGGCGCGAGCGGCACCGCACCCGCATCGATGGTCATGAACGACTTGCCGGCCTTCACGCGGCTCACCATGTCGCCGACCTTGGCGAGGAAGCCGAAGCCGTTGCTCGACGCGAGCAGCAGTTGCTGCTCGACCGGCGCCGCGTAGTAGTGCATCAGGTGCGAGCCCGATTCGAGCTCGATCAGCGACGTCACCGGCACGCCGTCGCCGCGCCCGCCCGGCAGCACCGACACGTCGACCGAGTACACGCGGCCGCTGCTGCCCCACGCGATCAGGCGATCGGGCGTGCGGCACTGGAACGCCGCGTACAGGTGGTCGCCGGCCTTGAACGAGAAGCCCGCCGGGTCGAGCCCGTGGCCCTTCAGCGCACGCACCCAGCCCTTCTGCGACACGACGACCGTCACCGGCTCGTCGACGACCTTCGCCTCGAACGTCGCGCGCTTTTCCTGCTGGATCAGCGTGCGGCGATCGTCGCCGTACTGCTTCGCGTCGGCCTCGATCTCCTTGATCATCAGCCGCTTCATCGCGCTTTCGTTCGCGAGCAGTTCCTCGAGCTTCGCCTTCTCGTCGCGCAGCGCTTCGAGTTCCTTCTCGATCTTGATCTTCTCGAGCCGCGCGAGCTGACGCAGGCGGATTTCGAGGATGTCTTCGGCCTGGCGGTCGGAGAGGCCGAACGCGCTCATCAGCGCGGCCTTCGGCTCGTCCGACTCGCGGATGATGCGGATCACCTCGTCGATGTTCAGGAAGACGATCATCCGCCCTTCGAGGATGTGGATGCGATCGTCGACCTTCGAGAGACGATGGCGGCAGCGGCGCGTCATCGTCAGCTGGCGGAACTTCACCCATTCGTCGAGGATCGTCAGCAGCCCCTTCTGGCCCGGCCGGCCATCGGCGCCGATCATCACGAGGTTCAGCGTCGCGTTCGACTCGAGGCTCGTGTACGCGAGCAGCGTGTTCACGAATTCCGTCTGGTCGATCGTGCGCGACTTCGGCTCGAACACGAGCCGCACCGCCGCTTCCTTGCCCGACTCGTCGCGCACCGCGTCGAGCAGGTCGAGCATCGCCTTCTTGGTGTTGAGTTGCTCGGGCGTGAGCGTCTTCTTGCCGAGCTTGAGCTTCGGGTTGGTCAGCTCCTCGATTTCCTCGAGCACCTTCTGGCCCGACGTGTTCGGCGGCAGCTCGGTGACGACCAGTTGCCACTGGCCGCGCGCGAGATCCTCGATCTTCCAGCGCGCGCGCACCTTGAGGCTGCCGCGGCCGGTTTCATAGGCCGCCGCGATCTCGGTGTCGCTCGAGATGATCTGGCCGCCGCCCGGGAAGTCCGGGCCGGGGATCAGGTTCATCAGCTCCGCGTGCGAGAGCTTCGGATTGCGGATCAACGCGACCGCCGCCGCCGCGACCTCGCGCAGGTTGTGCGACGGGATTTCGGTGGCGAGACCGACCGCGATGCCCGACGCACCGTTCAGCAGCACGAACGGCATGCGGCTCGGCAGCGTCTTCGGTTCCTCGAACGAGCCGTCGTAGTTCGGCATGAAGTCGACCGTGCCCTGGTCGATCTCGTCGAGCAGCAGCTTCGAGATCGGCGTGAGCCGCGCTTCGGTGTATCGCATCGCCGCCGCGCCGTCGCCGTCGCGCGAGCCGAAGTTGCCTTGGCCGTCGATCAACGGATAGCGCAGCGAGAAATCCTGCGCGAGACGCACGAGCGCGTCGTACGCCGACTGGTCGCCGTGCGGGTGGTATTTACCGAGCACGTCGCCGACCACGCGCGCCGACTTCACCGGCTTCGCGTCGGGGCCGAGGCCCATTTCGTTCATCGCGAACAGGATCCGGCGCTGCACCGGCTTCTGGCCGTCGCACACGTCGGGCAGCGCGCGGCTCTTCACCACGCTGACCGCGTAGCTGAGGTACGCCTGTTCCGCGTAGTTGCCGAGCGTCAGCGCATCGGCTTCCGGCGCATCGGACCCGGCGAAGAGATCGGAAGTGTTGTCGTCCATCTGTGTTCCGTATTCGTAAGTGGCATGAGGCCGGGCCGGGCGTCATGCCCGGCCGCGCGGGTTCCCCGCTTAGATGTCCGCTTCGACGTCGTTGCCCTTTTCCTCGAGCCAGCCGCGCCGTGCGGCTGCCTCGCCCTTGCCCATCAGCATCGTCATGCGCTCGACGGTCGCCTCGTAGTCGAGCTCGCCGAGCTTCACCGGCATCAGGCGGCGCGTGTCGGGGTTCATCGTCGTGTCCCACAGCTGCTCGGCACTCATTTCGCCCAGGCCCTTGAAGCGGCTGATGCTCCACTGCGTTTCGCGCACGCCGTCCTTGCGCAGCTTGTCGAGGGTCGCCTCGAGTTCGCCTTCGTCGAGCGCATAGAGCTTCTGCGCGGGCTTCTTGCCGCGCGCGGGCGCATCGACGCGGAACAGCGGCGGCCGCGCGACATGCACGTGACCGCGCTCGATCAGCTGCGGGAAATGCTTGAAGAACAGCGTGAGCAGCAGCACCTGGATGTGCGAGCCGTCGACGTCCGCGTCCGACAGGATGCAGATCTTGCCGTAGCGCAGGTTCGACAGGTCGACGGTGTCGTCCGGGCTGTGCGGATCGACGCCGATCGCGACCGAGATGTCGTGCACCTCGTTGTTCGCGAACAGACGATCGCGCTCGGTTTCCCACGTGTTCAGCACCTTGCCGCGCAGCGGCAGGATCGCCTGGTATTCCTTGTCGCGGCCCATCTTCGCGGAACCGCCCGCCGAGTCGCCCTCGACGAGGAACAGTTCGTTGCGCGCGATATCTTCCGTCTCGCAATCGGTCAGCTTGCCGGGCAGCACCGCGACGCCCGAGCTCTTGCGCTTCTCGACCTTCTGACCCGCGCGCGTGCGCGCCTGCGCCTGCTTGATCACGAGTTCGGCGAGCTTCTTGCCGTGCTCGACGTGCTGGTTGAGCCACAGTTCGAGCGCCGGACGCGAGAACGACGACACGAGCTTCACTGCGTCGCGGCTGTTCAGCCGCTCCTTGATCTGCCCCTGGAACTGCGGATCGAGCACCTTCGCGGACAGCACGAACGACACGCGCGCGAACACGTCTTCCGCGAGCAGCTTCACACCCTTCGGCTGCAGGTTGTGCAGTTCGACGAAGCTCTTCACCGCCTGGTAGAGACCGTCGCGCAGGCCCGACTCGTGCGTGCCGCCGGCCGGCGTCGGGATCAGGTTTACGTACGACTCGCGCACGAGCGAGCCTTCCTCGCTCCATGCGACGACCCACGACGCGCCTTCCCCTTCGGCGAAGGTTTCGTCGGTCGAACGCGCATCGGCGAAGCGCTCGCCCTCGAACAGCGGGATCAGCAGCTCGCTGCCGTTCATCTCGTCGAGCAGGTAGCCGCGCAGGCCGTCCTCGTACTTCCACGCCTGGCGCTCGCCGGTCTTCTCGTTGACGAGCACGACCTCGACGCCCGGCAGCAGCACGGCCTTCGAGCGCAGCAGACGCTGCAGCTCGCCGAGCGGCAGGTTCGGCGAATCGAAGTACTTCGGATTCGGCCACACCTGCACACGCGTGCCGGACTTCTTTTCGCCGCGGCCCGCGCCTTGCGTCGCGAGCGGCTTCACGACATCGCCGTCGGCGAAGCCGAGCTCGGCAATCTTGCCGTCGCGCCAGACCGTCACGTCGAGACGCGTCGCGAGCGCGTTCGTCACCGACACGCCGACGCCGTGCAGGCCGCCCGAGAACGTATATGCGCCGCCGGCGGCCTTGTCGAACTTGCCGCCTGCGTGCAGGCGCGTGAACACGATCTCGACGACCGGCACGCCCTCTTCGGGGTGCATCCCGAACGGGATGCCGCGACCGTCGTCCTCGACCGACACCGACTGGTCGGCGTGCAGCGTGACCGTAATCTGCTTGCCGTAGCCGCCGAGCGCCTCGTCGGACGCGTTGTCGATGACTTCCTGAATGATGTGCAGCGGATTTTCGGTACGGGTGTACATGCCGGGCCGCTGCTTGACCGGCTCGAGACCCTTGAGCACCTTGATCGATGCTTCGCTATAGGCCGCGCTGGGCTTCTTCGTTGACATAGGCGCTGAATTTCGTCATTCATCGGGACGTTGTCCACACCTCGTGTGGATAACGTCGTGGACAAAACGTTGAGTTCCGTAAAAAAGCGAATCGAAACAACGGTGTGCTTGGACTGCTCCGAAAGCGGGCGCGCGGCGTGCGCTGCGCAGTCCGGGACGCGCGGTATTTTACTGGTTCCGCGTGGCGCGCCGTCGCAAGATCGCTCACGCGGCGCGCGGTGCGTCAGACCGGCTTGCGCTTCGCCTCGAGCGTCTCCCACCGCTCGAGCGCGGCGAGGAGCTCGTCGTCGATCGCCGCGAACCGTTCGGTCAGGCGCGTGCCTTCCTGCGGATCCTTCGCGAAGATCGAGCCGTCCTCGAGCTGCGCATTGATCGTCTTCTGTTCTTCCTCCAGCGCCGCGATCTTCTCCGGCAGCGCATCGAGTTCGCGCTGCTCGTTGAACGACAGCTTCACCGTGCGCTGCGCGTTGCGGCCGGCCGCGCTTTTCGCCACGTCTTCCTTGAGCGGTGCCGCGTCCTTCACCGCGCGCTTCGCCGCTTCCTGCTGCGCGAGCTGCTGCGAACGCTCGCTCTGAATCTGCCAGTCGGTGAAGCCGCCGACGTATTCGCGCCACTTGCCGTCGCCCTCGGCCGCGATCACCGACGTGACCACGTTGTCGAGGAACGCGCGATCGTGGCTGACGAGCAGCACGGTGCCGTCGTAGTCGGCCAGCAACTCTTCGAGCAGTTCGAGCGTCGGGATGTCGAGGTCGTTGGTCGGTTCGTCGAGCACCAGCACGTTGGCCGGGCGCGCGAACAGGCGCGCGAGCAGCAGCCGGTTGCGCTCGCCGCCCGACAGCGACTTCACCGGCGAGCGTGCGCGCTCCGGCGCGAACAGGAAGTCGCCGAGATAGCTCATCACATGCTTGCGCACGCCGCCGATCTCGACCCATTCGCTACCGGGGCTGATCGTGTCGGCCAGGCTCTTTTCCTGGTCGAGCTGCGCGCGCATCTGGTCGAAATACGCGACCTGCAGGTTCGTGCCGGTGCGCACCGTGCCCGTGTCGGGCTTCAGCTGGCCGAGGATCAGCTTGAGCAGCGTGGTCTTGCCGGCACCGTTCGGGCCGACGAAACCGATCTTGTCGCCGCGCATCACCGTCGTCGAGAAGGTGTCGACGACCGTGCGGTCGCCGTAGCGCTTCGTCACGTCCGTCAGTTCCGCGACGATCTTGCCCGACTTCTCGCCCTGCGCGACGTCGAGCTTCACGTTGCCCTGCGAATTGCGGCGCTCCGCGCGCTCGTTGCGCATCTGCACGAGCCGCGCGATGCGGCCGACGCTGCGCGTGCGGCGCGCCTCGACGCCCTTGCGAATCCACACCTCTTCCTGCGCGAGCAGCTTGTCGAACTTCTCGTTTTCCACGCGCTCGACTTCGAGCTGCTGCGCCTTGCGCGTCTGGTACGCGGAGAAATTGCCCGGATACGACAGCAGCCGGCCGCGATCGAGCTCGACGATGCGCGTCGCGACGCGGTCGAGGAACGCGCGATCGTGGGTGATGAACAAGAGGCCCGCACGCTGCGCGACCAGCAGCTCTTCCAGCCAGCGGATGCCGTCGAAGTCGAGATGGTTGGTCGGTTCGTCGAGCAGCAGCACGTCGGGCTGCAGCACGAGCGCACGCGCCAGCGCGACGCGCTTCTGCATCCCGCCCGACAATGCGTCGACCTGCGCGTCGCCGTCCGTCAGGCCGATCTGCGCGAGCGTCATCGACACGCGCGTGCGCCAGTTCCATGCGTCGTGCGCATCGAGCGACGACTGCAACGCGTTCATTCGCGCGAGCAGCGCGTCGTGCTCGGCGCCTTCCGGTGTTTCCGCGAGGCGGTGCGCAATCGAATCGTATTCTTCGAGCACTTCGCGCGTATGCGTGAGCCCCGATGCCACGGCGTCGAACACCGTCGCGCCGGGTTCGAATTCGGGCTCCTGCGGCACGTAGACGGTCACGAGCTCCTGCTGACGCGTGATCAGCCCGTCATCGGGCTTCGCCAGCCCGGCGACGATCTTCAGCAGCGACGACTTGCCCGCGCCGTTGCGACCGATCAGACCGACGCGCTCGCCGGCCTCCAGCGAGAAATCCGCGTGATCGAGCAACGCGACGTGACCGAACGCGAGTTGCGCGCCGGTAATGGAATAAAGCGACATGGGGAGACGGCGAAGAGAGAAATCGGAAGCGCCCATTGTACCGGTGGCGGACGCCTGCGCCGGGATGGCCGGACGGACTAGGCCGGCGGGCGATTCATTTTGTGCTGCGTTGGTGCCGCGGCGACATGACGGCGCGCGCTCGGCGGACGGGGCCGGCAGCGCGCGCATCGACGTCACGCGGGGCCGGCGGCGGGCATCCGGCCGTCGCTTCCCGGCCGGGCGCCCGCAAGCGGAACACGCAATTACTTCACGTTGACCGTGATCGTCGAGTTCAGCGCGGGACCGTACGACCGGTGCGCGCCGTCGCCGAGCTGCATCGTCAGCGTGTGCTGTCCGGGCGGCAGCTTCACGTCGGTTTCGGTCTGGCCCTTGCCGAAGTGCAGCGAATGGTCGGTGGCGGGGATCACATCGCCTTTCGGCACCGGCTTGCCATCGATCAGCAGATGATGGTGGCCCGTGTCCGGCGTCATGTCGCCGGCCGGCTTGAGTGCCACGCCTTCGAGACCGAACTTCACATGCACGGGGCTCGATACGGTCGCGCCGTCCTTCGGCTCGACGAAGAACACACGCGCCTCGGCACGCGCGAGCGTCGACACGGCCAGTGCCGCGACACAAACCGCACCTGCAATCCACTTCTTGTTGAGCATCGTTTTTCTCCTTCAGATTGAAAGGCTCACGAAGGATACACTGCATGCCCGACACGCGTGATGACGGTCGTTGTTCGCGATGCGCACGTTTAAAACGACGTTGCGCAGGTATTCGGCGAAATTCCGGTACTATTGCGCCTTTCGTCCGCCGGCCGCGCCGCGGACGGCATCGCCGACTTTCATCATCCCGAGCGCCACATGAGCGAAGTAACCGAATACCAGAGCTGGGTCTGCCTGATTTGCGGGTGGGTCTACAACGAAGCGGAAGGCCTGCCCGACGAGGGCATCCCCGCCGGCACCCGTTTCGTCGACATCCCCGCCGACTGGCGCTGCCCGCTGTGCGACGTGGGCAAGGACGATTTCGTCGTCGTGGATTTCTGATTTCCGAACACGGTTGATCAGCTGAAACACTGCGGCACGATGCGTTCGAGTTGCCGCAGGGAAGCATCGGGCACGCCGCCCTTGACGAAGTATGCGATCGCCGTGAAGGACACGTCGATCGGCGAGCGCTTCGTGACCACCCTGACGCGCCGCACACATCGTAACGGTTGCTGTTAGCCTGCCTCAGTTGCCGGTAGGCAGCCACACAACGACCAAATGTCCCGGAATGTAGCCCAAGGAAAGGCCTCGTCGAAGCGGGGCCTTCCTTCGCTCATGACGGTTTGCGATTCGCGCTGGCGGCGAGTTTTTTCGTCATCTTCTTCGTCACCGCTGCCGCACAAGTTGCCTGAGCTGCCGGTCGCATCGAGCCATCACCCCACTCCTTGCGCGCCGATTTCTCGCACGACGCATCGCGGGCCTTCCCCCACTTCGCGATCCGAGCCTCAAGCGCGACCCTGCGCTCCGGATGCGTGGCGATCTGCGTGTCAATGGCCTGCTGCAACTCGCGCTCGGCGACGAGCTGATCGCGCCATGCGCAGAAATTCATGCTGGTCTGGCTCGCATCACAATTGCCCAACAGGGCGCCAACCTCGCTCGCCGGCAAGCCGCTACGCGCCGCGATCTCATCGACAGGCGTCTGGCCAGCCCATGTGGTCGCCGACACCGTCACGAGCAACAAGAAACAATATTTCCTCATCGCGGCCTCTGCGTCTGGAATGGGGGTGGTCTCCAGTCGGCGCCGATTGACGAGCCCGTTCGACCGAACTGCGCGAAGGCGACGTCCATGCGCGTCACGCGGATGGATGTAGACGCGCTGATTCATGTGCGACACGACGCCGGCATCGTTATTCTGGTTTGCGGAGCGCGGTGCATCCAAGGCACCGCTATTGCCCGCGTTGCAGGTGTAGCTCACCAACTCATCGAACTGCGCCTGCGTCAACTCTCGCTGTGTGACTGTTCTACGCACTTGAGGCTCGGCTCACGCCCGTGGCGAGCTGCGCATTGACCTGCGCGGCGGTAACCGGACGGCGCAGCTCTTCGGGGGTGCATGGCCCCGTGTGTGCAAGCGTGCCTACGCCGAAGGTGCAGTTGTTTGCCTGATCGTTGTAATAGGCCATGATCGCTTGTTCCCGCGTCCGCAACGCAGCCCACCCGGCCTCGCTTAATCGCATATTTTCGTTTGCCATCGTCGCCCTCTCAAAGCGCTGCTCATACTCCACGACCTCGCGTGGCCGAGGCACTGTATCACCGGAGGATCCGAGCAAACACGATATCGCGCGCTGGCAGGCTTGAGGAAGGGCGGAAAAGGCCGCAGCGCGGGATCCCTCCGGTCGCTCGGCGAGACGGAAATCATTCCAAGTGTTTCGATATCAGCTGACAAGCTCGCCGACCGTGATACCCCGCTCGCCAACAACGCCCCGACCTTCGTCGAGACTATCCTCGATCTCACACGTCGCGCCCTTGGTTCGAAACGTCTTTGGTATACTCTGTCCCCGCTGGCGGACCTGAGCCCGCCAGCATTCGCCGATCTTGGGGGATCGAAGCCATGCCATACCCCGTTTGCCAGTTGTAGCGATGCGTCATTCACGTACGCTGCTACAAAGCCGATTTGTTGCAAACGGGGCGTTAAACTGTGCTTCGCCGCCAGTCATTTCGCGTTATATGCGGAACGACAGAAGTTCCAAGACGGCAAACGGGACACGGCTAAGAGCCTGATTCACAAGGTTCTATCCATCCCGCTCAAACTATCCGCTCCCCGTAGTTCAATGGATAGAACAAGCGCCTCCTAAGCGCTAGATACAGGTTCGATTCCTGTCGGGGGGACCAGCCAAGCCCCAAACCATCCCCAAGATTCACAAGAAACTCCCCGTTCAAGCCCGTCTGGCGGCCATCTCGCGCCCATCGTTACCCAACGTTGCTCAGTGACAGCCGGAGAAAGTGTTGGTATTTTTGTTGGTATCAGCAGATACCAACAACACAGATACCAACAATGCCTCTCACTGACATACAGATACGGAACGCGAAGGCCAGCGCGGCCCCGTACAAACTCACGGACGGCAACGGGATGTTCTTGCTCGTCCAACCGAACGGCGCGAAGTACTGGCGCTTGTCTTACCGTTTCCTTGGCAAGCAGAAGACGCTCGCCCTCGGCGTCTATCCGGCCGTCACGCTCGCGACGGCACGGAAGAAGCGCGACGAGGCCCGCGAGCAGATCGCGGCCGGCGTAGATCCGGGCGAGGCGAAGAAAGACGCGAAACGGGCAGCCGAAATCGCGGCGGCTAACTCGTTCGAAGCGGTAGCGCGCGAGTGGTACGACTCGCAGCGTCCGGGCTGGAGCGACGGCTACGCCGAGAAGGTGCTGAATTCGCTTGAGGTCGACGTGTTCCCCAAGATCGGCCCTCGCCCGATCGCCGAGATCGACTCGCCGCAGATGCTCAGCATCGTCCGCGAGGTCGAGGCGCGCGGCGTGCGCGAGACGGCGAAGCGAATCCTCCAGCGCTCTCGCGCGGTCTTCCAGTACGGGATCATGACCGGGCGATGCTCCAGGAATCCGGCAGCCGATATCGACGCGCAGACGGTCTTGAAGAAAGGTCCCGGTGTGCAGCACATGGCCCGCGTCAAGGCGACGGAGATTCCGCAGCTCATGCGAGACATCGACGCTTACCAAGGCGACCTAGTCACCCGTCTCGCGCTGCGCCTGATGGCGTTGACCTTCGTGCGGACAACGGAAATGATCCGTGCGGAATGGTCGGAGTTTGACGAAGCTGCCGCAGAATGGCGCGTGCCGCCGGAGCGTATGAAGATGCGCGATCCGCACATTGTTCCGCTATCGCGGCAGGCACTCGACGTGATCGCCCAGCTCCGCGCGCTCAACGGCCAGCATCGATTCGTGTTCTACAGTGTGCAAGGCCGAAGCCACATTTCGAACAACACCATGCTCTACGCGCTCTATCGCATGGGCTATGCCCCCCTTACGTGCGTCCCCCACCAGCAAAACGGAAACCTCCTAGGCGTGGGGCAAACCGATGATTTGGCCCCTTATTATTATGTGCCCCCCCTATGTTTGCCGTCAGTAGAGAAAAGACGCGGGTGTGAGCCCCCGCGTCTTTGCCCTAGACGCAGGGTCCCCCGCTTTCCGGCCGCCCCGACACTTGCGGCCGGCGCAACAATGCCCGATCGGGGCGCGTCGCGGACACCCCCCTCGAAAACACGTTGTCGAGGCACCTCGAATCGCGGACAGCCGCGTCCCGTCTGGCTTCGCGGTCGCTACGGTCGGTCGACGTCTGTCCGCTCAGTGCAAAACGAGTTGGAGATTTGGAGATAAACGCCTGAATCGGCCGCGAAGCCTTATGGGGTAAGGCTTCGCGTGTCTCCAATCGATTTGGAGAACGCTGGAGATACTGGAGATAAACCGGGCTGGATTGTTACGATGGCGGCAAGATTCGCGGCAAGCGCCCGCCCGGTTCCGTCTGGAGCGGATCGCTCAAAGTAACTTTGACGCGCGGGCCAAAAATGCCGCGCAAAGGAATGCCCGCCACCGCCCTCCCGGACGGCGGCGGTGCATTTCACAGCTCAAGCGTGAAGATCGACGGCAGCACGCGATAGACCATGAACTTGCCGTGACCGGGGATGTATTCCTGCCGGTACGGATACCGGCTCTTCGTCGGGATCTATTTCCTCGTGCCCGAGGTTGCGCGACTTTCTCATGTCCACCCTTCGCGTGGACCTTCACGAAGAACGCCGAGCCAGCCGGTGAAGGTGTCCGGCTTTCGGGTGGCCACCCTAGGCTCGACGGACCGCATTTTCTCACGAACTGCTACGCAGACTAGTCTTTGTATCAAGTTCGAAACCGACCACGTGACGCCTGTTCTCGATCGCTATCGCAGCTGTTTGATGCGCTCCTGGAGCGCCAGGGCAACTGGGATGTTCATAGCTGCGAGTGCGGCAGCTATCTCGACAAGCGCCTCTCGCGCCTGAGCATGTTGCGACAGGGCCTGAGCGTCGGAACTCAATGCCGTCGCCACTAGCTCCACCAGTGCGTCGCCCGTAACCTTGCGGTACCAGCGACTGGAAGGCTCGTGTTCCTTCAGTGCAGCGGCGAGCCAGCGAAGCCCTTCAAGCCGAAGTGGAGCTCCGAATTTTGTCGTCAGGAAGTGACAGAAACGAGTGACGCATTCTTCGTCGCGAGTCAGGTGCGCAACGGCCCATCGTGTGTAGAGATCCTGCATCCGCAGGGCCGCGCCCGGGTGCAGGCCGGACAGAGCGTCCTCGTTCCCGAAGCCCAGCAAGTCGCAAATCAAGCGCTCGCCGTAGAACCAGAGGCCCGGCTGAGACCAATCGGCTGCGAGGCCATACTCCGCCGCAGCCCGCCAGACGTACTCGAATGACGCCGGGTCGTCACCTTTCCCGAGGCGCTGGAACAAGCTGCGAATGAAGTGCTGCAGTGCGTAGTGTGCGGCCGGACCGTGGGCCAGAACGGGCTCCCAAACCGCGCGCGCTTCCCCGGCGGGCGCCGCGATCGACAGGGCTCCAAGCTTCTCAAGGATGTCGTAGCCGAGGTTCTGGGTGGGCAAATCGTACTCGCCATGCTTCTTCTCACACGCTTTGGCGCGCGTGGCATCGTAATCCCAGATGCGCAGCGCCAAGCGCGTGTCGAGATCCCGATCGCCAGTCCCGTTGCCTTCGATGAGCCAGTTAAACATGACTTGGAGGACATGACCGTCTAGCGAACCGCATCGTTCGCGCTCCGGCTTTCCGCGCCAAGTCTGGTTACCAGCATTGTAGAGCCGCATGCGGCGCTGGAAGTCCAAACGTTCTCGGCCCGCGACGACACGCTTGAAATCGAGTTCATCCGGCGTCGCGCTCGGTCCACGGAGCGGAAAGCGCCGCAACCGCGCGAGCCACGCCCCCCAGGTGCGCTCCGCATCGTCGCCATCGTCGAGGTGCGGAGCGAGCAGGAGTAGGCCCGACCAGAAAAGCCCGGCGCGAAGCAGCCGCCACCACGCTGTGCCAAGCTGCTTTCGACTGGCGTAGGCGACGCCGACCACAACAGCGGTCGCTTGCGTGTCACCGCTCGTCAGAAGGCGCAGGACGGCGGTCTCCCATTCCGGCATGCCATCTCCATCGGCAAGCCACAGGTGCATGACCGCGTAAGCGACGAACTTCAGTTCGTCGCGGTGGCTCCCCATGCGCCGCCCGCGAATCTCTTCTCCTGTCGACGCGGTTGCCGCCACACAGGCACGCACGACTTCGAGCGTGTACGTCTGCACTTCGGGGTTCTGGGCGAGCCAAGCACCGCCCAATGCGACTAACGTGCCGGCTGCAGCGATACGGCATTTCGATTTCACGTTCTCATCTTCGCCATCCGCTCCGGCGTCACACTCTCGGAGCAGATTGAAGAGATAACAGGCCTCATCGTCGGTGAGCGGTTGGCCGCCCTGAAGCCTCTGCTCGCATCGATGCGGCACAAGAAGGTACGTGACGGTTGGCGCGCTGTCGGTCTGCCACGACAACACCTCGCTGCGGAGTTCGTCAGGATACGCAAGGACTATGGTCTCCGCGCCCGTCGCCGGGTCGGTGACGGTCTGATAATTGGTCCGGTCGAGCGCAGCGAAGAGAACTTTGAACTCCAACGCCTCCTTCGGGTCTTCAGGCAACGCCCAGGTCAGCAGCAGCGCTTGAAGACGCCGCGCAACGTCGTCGGCGGCCAACAGGAGTTCGACAACGACATCAAGGAACTTCCGCCGGCGATGGGGCGCCAGGGCCCAATCACGCGCGAAGTTGAACATTACCTGGCCGCCCTGCAGCCAGCTCCACGCGATGAAGTTGTCGCCAACCTGTTTCACGCGATCGTTGTCCCAATAGAACAGGTTTGGGAACGTAATCAGGGCTGCGAGGGGCTCAGTCAGCAGCGACGGCCGATACTTGGCGACGTTGAGGAGCACGCTGACGAGCGCCGCGGAGTTTCCCTCCCGGAGTATCCTCTCGACATCGGCCGTGATGTCCCCACCCGCGTCGAGCTGCAACATAAGCCAGCGCTCCAGCGCATCGAGAGCGCAGTACAAGTTCCCGTTGCGCATCGAGTCATTGGACTGCGGCCAGTCGAACACCTGCCACCAGCCAGAGAAGGTCTTCTGCGACCCGTCGGCAAATTGCAGTGTCACCCCGGGAGCCTCGCCGGTTCGCCCCCTCATGGTCTCGGCGACCCAGCGCTCCGTGCAGAAATTCACCAACGCGATGAGCGCGGTGAGCGCCGTTTTCGGGGCCAGCTGGAAGAAAGGGAAGAACGGGCTCTTCCAGAAGGCAGTTGCCGCTGGTCAGTGTCTGCGGCGTCTGCGTCAGCCACGTCTCGATGACCTTCGCGAGAGCGGACGAAACCACCCCTGCCAGCCGCTCCCGCTGCGCGATGAGGAAGCGGAGAAAAGGCGGCCAACGGCCGAAGACAATCGAGCGGTACTGCGCTTCCATGTATAAGCCGATCGCCGCGCTCAACCCCATTCCGCCGCCGGTCGGCACCGTCGCGATGTGGTGGAAGCGCAGAAGCAGCCGCGTGAAATGTTTCGCTGCGTTGCCGAGCAGGAGGTCGACGCGATCGGTCAGGAAGCGTTCCGCATCGGGATCCAAGCAGAGCGCGTCAAGGAGGATATCGCCCGCCAACTCGTTCTTCGCCGCCTCAGCGGACCCGAAGGCGACATCCCAGGCCGTGCCATTCGCGGCCGACTGTCGCAGCAGGAACTGGCCGAGCATCCGGAGCGCGTTCGTCCAGAGCGGATTCTTGGCCAGGACGGCCCACTGCGGCGTATCAGTCCCGATCTGCTTCAGGAACTGGAAGCGCGCCCAATCTGCCGCGAGATCGTGCTCGAACTCGACGCGGTTGGTTCGCTCGTTCAGGCGCAGCGGAAGCTCGTCGGGCCGCTGCGTGAATGTCACCGTGTCCGTCGGCTCGAAGTCGGTCAGCGCGAAGCTGCGCTCGAACGATGCTTCGCGCCGGGCGAGGCGCATCATCAATGCCTGCACGGCGACATTGCCCTTAGTCCAGTACTTCCAGAGGCTGTCGGCAATGGCGGTATGAGACGCCAGACCATCGACGTTCGACCCTAACGCCGCACCCGCCTTTACGACCCATGCCAGTGTCCGCATGTTCGTTAGCGCCGCGATGGTGTCGTCATGCGCTGCCAACCACCCCAACGTCGGCGAAGCCAGAAGCGCCAGCTTAACAGCGTCGCTCTTGAGGGCCTCGACCTCGACGAGATGCGCTTTCCGCCCGCTGAGTATCATCTCTTCGCCATCGGCCCAACTTTGTGTCTGCGTGACGATGACGACCCGCCACGCGCCCTCGGTCTCTTCGCCGCTATTTGGCAGGATGGCTTGAAGCAACTGGCGAATGACGACAAACTCGCCGGCCTCGATGCGCTCCGCGGAGTCAATGACCAACACATTCTGTGGCTTCACCGTGGCGCTCAGTACCTGCGAAAGTTCGTGCGCCAGGGGAAGGGCGCTGCGCCGCGCCGCGCTGAGCGCCGTCTTCAGGATTTCCGGACCGAACCACACCTGGTTCCATGAAGTGTACGCGCCGTCCAACACTGACTTTACTAGCGCCGACTTGCCAGACCCCGACTCACCGAAGACCACCGTGACTCGGTGGTCGGCGACAGCTGTCTGGAGCGATGCCTTCTCTGCCGTCCGCGGGACGGCATAGCCAGACGGCAACTCCGTCTCTATTCGCGCCTTGTGGTCGGTGGTGATGTTGAAGAGCGTTTCCCAATCACGCTCGAAGTCCGGATGGTGGCGGAGGCCGAACCGGCCGCGGAGCAAGGACAACATGTCCGGAACGGTGATAGTCCCGCTACGAAGGCGCACCGCCTTCGCAACGTTGATGAAACCCTCCCAAAGAGCCCGTGCTTCATCGCCACAACTGGACGCGAGCAAGCGACGGCATTGCGCGACGGCCTGGGCTTCGAACTCCGAGTGCGCGAACTGCAAGTCGGTCGGCAGCACGTGCAGGTGGCGGATGAGCTCGATGGCCTCCTCGTCGGAGGCGGCGCCGGGCTTCTGGACGCTGTCGAAGACGACCGACTGCCTCGTGTTGCTGCGGATGCGGCTCATGGCAAGCACGATATCTGTGCCGCTGCATGCATTCTTCACTTCCCGCCACGCCGGGAGGAACGCCTGATTAGTGCCGAGCGTGGCCAAGGCCAGCCCGTCGGCCGCGCGGTTAAACGGCCCCTGCGGGTCACGCCATTGTTCCCAAACGCGCGTCACGAAGTCAGCGGGGAGGCCTGCCGCAGTCACCTGCAAATTGCCCTTCGCCGAGATCGCAAGTCTCCGCAGCCCTGTGGTGGCGCGGGCTGTCAGCAGAAGGTCGTCGATGCGCCACCCCAAGGTCGCGACTTGGGCTTGAACCTGCGTGACCATGCCGCCGATACCCGGCGCCTGCTCACCTGACAGGGCCTTCACCAATTGCCAGGCGCTTATCAGATCCTCGAATTCGAACCCGGCGCCGCTCGTCGACCGCAGCGTCGCGAGCGCGCGTTTCGCGCTGCCCCCGCGCGCCGCTTTTGGGTTGGATGTGCTCTTTGACGGAGCCATTAGCTTTCGAATCGTTATTGCCATCCATGCCGGCGAGAAGAAGGTGCAAGCTCCTCGCGGCATTATGGCGGGATTGAAGCGCGTTGGCGGTCCCCGATTGCGTTCAGCACCACGGAGTTGCACCGGCAAAGTGTACCGCCGAGGAAGCGCCGCAGCCACCGCTGCCTGTAGTCCAAAATTTAGGGCGCGGCCACCCGGATCAGACCTCCAAAGGTTCGGAAAGCGCCCCTCGCAGACGTCGGCCGCCGGCCGCCGGCCATCACGGGATGCTTGACGGGCGGTCCCGCCAGACATTCGACCGTCGGTGAGTGCCCGACAGCAGACGTTCTCAGTCGTCGACTAAAGTTTCCGGCTCCCTTGTCGTAGTATCACGGTTATGTTCCTGCGGCCGGACAAAGGAGACTGCCTAAAAGGAAGCAATCGCTGCTCGTGTCTTCGTACGCCTTCATTTTCCGTCAGTGAAGCAAATCTCGTGGAATGCATTAGACAAGCAGCCTTTCACTACGGAAGGTCCGAAAAAGGATGATGTGGCAATGGGATATATTAATTACATAGATGATTCAAAGCCCCATCTCACTAATTGAAAAATAAAAAGGAAATCATGGAAATTCAGTTTAATATAATCAGCAGAAGCGAGCATCCAAAAAACGGCCAACCAAACACCGTCTACCTGAAGGTAGATCATTGGAATGATTACTCTTTTATTACGATGTTTGAGGTGTATGCCAACGATGAAAACGGACAGGAACACATATTACCAAACATAAAAATAGGATTTGTTGGTCAAACGACAGAAGTAAGCACCTATAGCACCCTAGGCAAAGGATTCTCCTTAGACTCTAGTTTCAAGTGCAACACCTTTGATGAGGTAGGGTGTTGCAATGACGAAATACCAGCATCTGAGCGC